>CAKZHN010000548.1 GCA_936924235.1 uncultured Rhodoplanes sp.
CCCGGTGCAGTTCACCTATCCCGAGGCCGGGCGTTTCAACATACGCGGCGGCATCGAGGTGCTGCCGGAGTTCATGGCGCTGCTGTTCGGCCTCACGATCTACACCGCGGCGTTCATCGCCGAGGTGGTGCGCGCCGGCATTACGGCGGTGGCGAAGGGACAGACCGAGGCGGCCTATTCGCTGGGCCTGCGGCCAGGGCCGACGCTCCGGCTGGTCGTCGTGCCGCAGGCGATGCGCGTGATCGTGCCGCCGCTCACCAACCAGTATCTCAACCTGACCAAGAATTCGTCGCTTGCGGTCGCCATCGGCTATCCGGACCTGGTGCAGATCTTCGCCGGCACGGTGCTGAACCAGACCGGCCAGGCCGTCGAGGTGATCGTCATCACCATGGCGGTCTATCTCGCCATCAGCCTCGTCACCTCGGGCCTGATGAATCTCTACAACCGCCGTATCGCGTTGGTGGAGCGCTGAGTCATGAGTGACATGGCATGAGCGATATGGCCACCATGACCGATGCGGCCCTGATGTCCGGCCCGCCGGGCTATGTGCGCAAGGAGCCGATTGCGCCGCTGCCGCCGCCGCGCAGCGAGGCCGGCGCGCTCGGCTGGATGCGGCTGAACCTGTTCTCGTCGCCGCTCAACATCGCACTCACCATCCTGAGCGTGCTGCTGATCGTCTGGATCGTGCCGCCGCTCGTCAAGTTCCTGATCCTCGACGCGGTGTGGGACGGCGCCGGCCGCGCCGATTGCCTGGTCCGCCCCGACCATCCCGAGATGGGCGCATGCTGGGCCTTCGTGAAGGACCGCATCAACTTCTTCACCTACGGCTTCTATCCGATCGATCAGCGCTGGCGGGTCAATGGCTTCTTCGTGTTGCTCGCGCTTGGTACCGGCTGGATGGCCTGGCTCGGCGCACCCTATCGCAAGCTCGGCGCGATCTATTTCTTCATCCTGATGCCGGTCGCCTCGATCGTCCTGCTGCTCGGCTTCCCGGCGCTCGGCCTGCCGCGCGTCTCGACCGAGCAGTGGGGCGGCATCCTGGTCACTATCGTGGTCGCGGCCGTCGGCATCGTGGCGTCGCTGCCGCTCGGCATCCTGCTTGCGCTCGGCCGCCGCTCGGCAATGCCAGCGGTGCGGCTCTCTTCCGTGGTGTTCATCGAGTTCGTGCGCGGCGTGCCGTTAATCACCGTGTTGTTCATGGCGAGCGTGATGCTGCCGCTGTTCGTGCCCGACACGTGGTCGCCGGACAAGCTGCTGCGCGCCCTCGTGGGCGTCGCGCTGTTCTCCGCGGCCTATATGGCCGAAGTGGTGCGCGCCGGCCTGCAGGCCATCCCGAAGGGGCAGATCGAGGCCGCGAACGCGCTCGGCCTCGGTTACTGGCGCACCATGCAGCTGATCGTGCTGCCGCAGGCGCTTCGCATCACCATTCCGAACATCGTCAATTCCACCGTGGCGCTGTTCAAGGACACGACTCTGGTTTTCATAGTCGGCATCTTCGATTTCCTGAAAACCATCGAGGCGGCCCGCACCGATCCGGCGTGGGCGACGCCGGTGACCAGCACCACCGGCTACGCCTTCGCGGCGATCTTCTACCTGATCTTCTGCTACGGCATGTCGCGTTACGCCGGCATGGTCGAGGAGCGGCTTGCTCAAGGGGACAAACGGTGAGGCGATGAAGGGGCGAACATGGCGCTGAATCCCGCACCGTCCAAAACCGAAACCGCGGTCGAGATGGCCGGCGTGCACAAGTGGTACGGCGAGTTCCACGTGCTGCGCGATATCAACCTCAGCGTCGGCAAGGGCGAGCGCATCGTGATCTGCGGGCCGTCGGGCTCCGGCAAGTCGACCATGATCCGCTGTATCAACCGGCTCGAGGAGCACCAGCAGGGCCGGGTCGTGGTCAACGGCACCGAGCTCACCAACGATCTCAAGAAGATCGACGAGGTGCGCCGCGAGGTCGGCATGGTGTTCCAGCACTTCAATTTGTTTCCGCATCTCACCGTGCTGGAGAACCTGACGCTCGCGCCGATCTGGGTGCGCAAGATGCCCAAGCGCCAGGCCGAGGAGGTGGCGATGAACTACCTCACGCGCGTCAAGATCCCGAACCAGGCCGCGAAGTATCCGGGCCAACTGTCCGGCGGCCAGCAGCAGCGCGTTGCGATCGCGCGTGCGCTTTGTATGAGCCCCAAGATCATGCTGTTCGACGAGCCGACCTCGGCGCTCGACCCGGAGATGGTCAAGGAGGTGCTCGACACCATGGTGCAGCTCGCGGAGTCCGGCATGACCATGCTGTGCGTCACCCACGAGATGGGTTTTGCCCGGCAGGTCGCGAACCGGATTGTGTTCATGGACGAAGGCCAGATCGTCGAGACGAACTCGCCGCAGGAGTTCTTCGACCATCCGCAGCACGAGCGCACCAAGCTGTTCTTGAGTCAGATTTTGCACTGAGCGCGGGAGCGGCGTGGAGCGATCCGCACCGGACAACACCGCAATAAATTCGGGAGGCGACAATGATCCGCAGGCTTTCGCTTGCTGCCGTGATGCTGGCCGAGGCGATGTCCATCGCCCCGGCGCAAAACTATCCGACGCGCCCGATCAACATGGTGGTGCCGTTCCCGCCCGGCGGCAACACCGACCTGATGGCGCGCGCGCTGCAGACCGAGCTGTCCAAGGCGCTCGGCGGTTCGGTGATCATCAGCAACAAGGGTGGCGCGGCCGGCACCATCGGGCTCCTCGACATCGTCAAGGCCGAGCCGGACGGCTACACCATCGCACTGACGCCGAACAATCCGGTGACCGCGCAGCCGCACATGCAGGCCAACATCCGCTTCGGCCTCGACACCTTCCGCTACATCTGCCTGACTTATTACACGCCCTATGTGCTGATGGCGGGGCCGCAGGCGCCGTTCAAGACCTTCGCCGAGTTCGTGGCCTTCGCGAAGGCCAAGCCCGAGAACCTGGTCTACGGCCATCCGGGCGTGGCGAGCCAGCCGCATCTGGTGATGCTCGGCGTGCTGAAGGCGGTCGGCGTCGATGGCCTCGGCGTGCCGTTCCAGGGCGCCGGGCCGATGTCGCATGCGCTCCTGGGCGGTACCATCATGGCGATCACCGAGAGCCCGCCGGTGGCGAAGGCGAGCAACCTGCCGGTGCTCGCTGCGGTCTCGGCCGAACGGCTCGCAAGCCTGCCCGACGTACCGACCATGAAGGAGCTCGGCTATCCCACGATCGGCTTCAGTGCCGGCGGGCTGATCGCGCCGGCCAAGACGCCCGATGCGGTCGCAAATGTGCTGGAGAAGGCCTGCGCCACCGCGACCGCCGCGCCCGAATACAAGGCCATCGTCGATCGGCTCGGCGCCGAACCGCGCTATTTGCCCGGCGATGCGTTCCGCAAGATGTTCGAGGAGGACTCGCGCGCCAGCGCCGAGGCGATCCGCGGCGCGGGGCTCGGCTCGAAGTAGCATGCGCAGGTCGCGGCTGATTTATCTGGCGCTGTTCTGCGTGCTGCTGCCGGCAGCTTCGGCCTCCGCTGCGCAGATGCGGCGGCCCTATGACGGCCTGTGGGCTTCGAGCGCAAAGAAGTGCATGGACCGCGAGGGTGTCGACCGAATGCACGTCGAGGGTGACCGCTTCACCTGGTACGAAACGCGCTGTCGGGCGTTCGACGTCAAGCCGGTCGATGCGCGCTCCTGGACGATGCGCATGTCCTGTGAGGGGGAGGGCGACAAGTTCCGCGTCAGGCCGCGGCTCTTGCTGCCCAACCCCAACCGGCTCGTCTTCGCGGACCAGCCGCCGGTCGGCCAGACCAAGCGGGAGGTCTATGTGCGGTGCGACGAAAAGCGCGCGCCCCGCTCGGATCGGTGACGCCGCGGGTTCCACCCGCGGCAATCGCAGTCCGCCGCCGCCAACAGCTTTCGCTCGGCGGTACCGGGTTCCATCTTGCCTCGATTCATCCGGCAGTGTCTGTTGACACGGCACGCTGGCGGGGGCCGACGTCGAGACGATGGGCTTCGTTTGGGGCAACCGATAGGGGAAGGCCGGTCTGTGACCGGAGGGCCGCAATCCGGACTGCTGTCGCGAGCGCCCGCTTCAGTGCGCGAACGGCGCACCGTCATCGCGATGATGGTCGGCTATGTCGCGCTCATGCTGGCCATCGTACCCTGGGCCGCGTTGCAGGGCCCGGCGCTGCCGACGTCGGTCGCAGTGTTCACCACCGGTATGGTGGTGGCGGAGCTTGCGACGGCCTTTCTGCTGGCGGGTCAGATCTACCGCGAGCCCGACTGGTCGATCCTCCTGATCGCCTGCGCCTATCTCTATTCGGCGCTGATGGCCATCGCGCATATCCTGACATTTCCCGGCGCCATCGTGCCGAACGAGACCGTATTCGGCGGCATCCAGCTCACCAGCTACGTCTACAACGCGTGGCGGATCGGCTTCGCGGCGTTCATCCTCATCGCCATGCTGATAGGGACGGGCAACGCGCCGCGCAAATCGCCGGCCTGGCGGACCACGGTTGTCATCGTTCTGCTCGCCGTTGCGGCCACCGTAAGCCTCGGAGTGACAGGAGCCTGGCTCGCCGAATCGAGCCTGCCTGTCGTGGTCGCGATCGGCCGCTTCACCACGCTCGGCCTCGTCGCAAGCTGGGTCGCCTTGGGTTTGGGCGTTGTCGGGCTCACCGCGATCGCAATCAGAACCCGTGGGCGCACCGTGCTGCACATCTGGTTGCTGCTCGCCATGACCACGTTCTGCGGCGACATGGTCATCGGCACGGTTGGTGGCGGCCGCTTCACCCTGGGCTGGTACGCGGGACGGGCGAGCGGCTTCGTGTCCGCCTTCGTGCTGCTGGTGCTGTTCCTGCGGTTCTTCGCCGTGCAGCAGCAGCGTTCGGTCGCCGCGGCCCGCATGCTGCGCGAGCGCACCATGAGCCTGCAGCTCGAGATCGCGAGGCGATCCGAGGCCGAGAGCAGCCTGGTGCAGGCGCAGAAGATCGAGGGCCTGGGTCAGCTCACCGGCGGCATCGCCCATGACTTCAACAACGTGCTGGCCGCGATCGTCGGCAATCTCGACCTGTTGCGCCGCCGGCCGCTCGACGACCGCGCGACGCGGTTTGTCAACAATGCGCTGCTGGCGGCCGATCGCGGCAAGACGCTGGCGAGCCAGCTTCTGGTCTTCTCACGCGCGCAGCGGCTCGAGCTCAAGGCGCTGGTGGTGACCGACGTGGTCCGCGGCATGCAGGAGCTGCTCACCCGGACGCTCGGCACCGGCATCCGCACCACCCTGGAGCTCAACCCGGCGCGGCTGACGGTGATGAGCGAGCAGACCCAGCTCGAGCTCGCGATCCTCAACCTCGCGCTCAACGCACGGGACGCCATGGCGGGCGGCGGCCATCTGGTGATCTCGGTTGCGCCGGTCGAGGTGAAGGACGATCCGGAGCTGCTGCCCGGCCACTACGTGCGGCTCTCGGTGTCGGACACCGGCGCCGGCATGACGCCGGAGGTGATGGCGCGCGCCTTCGAGCCGTTCTTCACCACCAAGGGGCCGGGCAAGGGCACGGGCCTCGGTCTGTCGCAGGCGTTCGGCCTGGCCCGCCGCAGCGGCGGCACGGTGCGGATTGAAAGCCGAGCTGGCGCCGGCACCGCGGTGCATATGCTGCTGCGGCAGAGCGACGAGACGCCGGAGCCCGCCAAGCTTGTCGAAGCCGAGGCGGATGCCGCGCACATCGCGCCGATGAGCGTGCTGGTGGTGGATGACGATCACGACGTACGCGAAGTGCTGATCGGCCTGCTGTCCGAACTGGGTTTTGCCGCGGTGGATGCAGCAGACGGTGCGTCCGGCCTTGCCGCGCTCGACAGCTGGAAACCCGATCTTCTGCTGGTCGACTACGCGATGCCGGGTATGAACGGCGACGAGTTCGTCAAGCGCGCGCGGGATCGCAGCGGCGATCTGCCGGCGGTGTTCGTGACGGGCTACGCCGACAGCGACGGGATCGAAAGCGCGCTCGGCAAGGATGCGCTGGTGCTGCGCAAGCCGTTCCGCGCCACCGAATTGCAGACCATCCTGGGCGAGGCGATCCGGCGGCAGCATCGGGACGCGGTCTCGTAGGCGGCCTCGTCAATTGGTGCTCAGACCGAGACTGCGCGCCAGGTTCGACCATTTGGGCTCCTCGCGCGCGATATTGGCCGCGTAATCCTCCGGCGAACCGGCGATCGGAATCCCGCCGTCGGCAACGATGCGGCTTTTGATTTCGTCGGTTTCGATGACCGAACGAAGCTCGCGGGCGAGGCGCGCCACGATGGCCGGCGGCGTTCCGGCCGGCGCCAGCACGCCATAGAAGAACTCCGCGCTGTAGCCCGGAAGGCCCGACTCCTGGACGGTCGGCACATCCGGCAGCACCGGAACGCGCGAGGTTGCCCCTACAGCGATGGCGCGAAGCTGCCCGCCTGCAATATTGCCGAGCGAAGGAGCGACCGTGTTGAACCCGAGGTCGACATGCCCGCCGAGCAGATCGTTGGTCAGCAGTGCGGTCCCGCGATACGACACGATCGAGATGTCCGCGGACGCCATCGATTTGAACAGCTCGGCGGCAAAATAGTTGATGCTGGGCGGGGGCGTGGTGCCGGCGTTGATGGTTTTCGGCTTCTGCTTGGCGAGCGCGATGACGTCGGCAACGGTCCTGGGCGCGAAGTTTGCCGGCGCGACCAGGACGATGGGCGACGAAGAGATCAGGCACACCGGCGCGAAATCGGCGATCAGGTCGTAGCCCGCGTTCTCGAGCAGGCTCAGGCCGGTTGGGACAAGGGCGAGCGTGTAGCCATCGGGAGCCGCCTTGGCGACCGTGCGTGCTCCGAGCACGCCGCCCGCGCCGCCCTTGTTCTCGATCACCACCTGCTGGCCGAGCCTGCTTGAAAGGCCAGGCGCCAGCAGTCGCGCCAGCGCGTCGACCCCGCCGCCCGCCGGATAAGGCACCACCAGCGTGATAGGCCGCGACGGATAGTCCTCAGCCGTGGCGGGATTGAGCCCGAGGCAGGCGAGCGCCGCACCGGATATAGAT
>CAKZHN010000549.1 GCA_936924235.1 uncultured Rhodoplanes sp.
AGGTTCCGGCTTTCTTTGCTTACGAGGAGCTTCGGCTTGAGCCGCAAACCACGGCGCATCCAGGTACTTGAAGCCGACAGGCATTTGGAACACGCCAGACTTTGAACAGCGGTCGAGCGATTGCTGACAGCGCTGCATGCATCGCTCCGGTGCGCTGGAAGTGACGCATTGAGACATACACAAGCCATACGGCTCATCGCACGCCGCGAACACTTCGGCCGCGGTCGATAACGAGACTGCTATGCCTAGAAAAACCGAAAGCCCGGTGCGCATAATTCTCTCCCAGCGCCGCAGCTTGCTTACTTCCAAACCGGCCGAGGCGCTCTACGGAACTTGATCATTGGTAAAGTGCCGGGCTCCCGACACTAAGATTTATCAAACGATAATTTCGATTGAGCGGCGAATTGATTTCAGAGATGAGCAGTCGCAAGGGCATTTATGCCCGAGGTCGCTCGCCGAGCCCGTGGAACGGTTACTAGGTGATCGATCCACCCGCCAGAACTTCGGCCATTTGTGCCAACAACATCGCAATTACCTCACGACCGCGCGGCGTCGCGATTGACTGCGACGGCCGGGTGACCCGATTGTAGCGGATAAGCCCCCGTGCTCGCAGAGCTCGCAACGTGTCTCCATCGCTCACACGCACGGCGCGTTCGCCCGAGGCGTGCTGAATCAGGAGCGCCTTCATTGCGCGCGTGAGCCGCACGCCGTCGACAACGGTGATCGGACCTAACGCCTTCGTCCTCAACGCATCCCCCATAGCCAGCACCAAGCTATCGGCTTTCCGAGACGGGCCCATCAAGGGGGTGAAATCAATACACGAACGATCATGGCGCGGCGGCAACCTTGGTTCCACGTGCAGCCGCCCTTGGATTTGCCAGCGAGCGGGGAGTTGCCGCAGACGGCTGCCCAACAAGGCATGAGCAGTCGGGTTCCCTTGAAACTTCAACATGCTCATCCAGTTTCCGAGGTATGGACCCGAAAATTGAGAATATTCTGCTACTGGCCGAGCGCGTGATGCTTCATATGCGGCATGACATCCCGCCGGAGGTCGAGGTCATGGATGAACTTCAGAAGATGATCGACCAATTTCGCGAGGAACACGGTATTCCGTCGCCCGTTGTCAAATCACTTTCCGGAACGGTCTAGCGCTGGGGCGGCCCCGTTTAGGCACCACCGGTTGCTGCTGTTGAGTGACCGGCGTGTCGGGTCGGTACGAGATCCAGTTTTCGTGCCCGCATGACCTGCATCGATAAATGAGCTTCGGAGGCAAGCCGGTCCCTTCCCGCATACTCGGTGTGCCCAGAGCATTGAGAGGAAACACAGCGCGGAGTCAGGTAGAACCAGACACTGAGCCGCCTAGCCGACCTTGGCGGTCTCAGTTGTGAGTGTTGGACTTTTGCGGCGAGCAAGATTTGGTTTCTATCAAAGCGAAGATTCTAAGGAGCGTCGGCGGAGAGGTGTCCGTCGCACTGCGTTGATCTTACTTTTGTGACCTCTTGATCGTCGCGGCGAGTTCATCCCCGAATACGCCCAACGCGCGCTCTAGAGTCTCCAGCAGTTGCTCCGAGGCGGCGCTGTCTACGCCCTGAGATTTTTTCTCGGCAACCAACGCTCTCTGTCGTTCAACAGCCGCTTTGCCATTTGCGACGCGTTGCCGCGCGGTCTCAATTTTATCTTCCATGGGACTCGCAAACGCGTCGCCGAAGAATTCGTTCCTTCACCTCTTTGCTGAGTCGTACTGCACCATCCCGCCCCAGGTCAGAATCCATCTGTCCTTGGGGAATATCTTGCAAGCGCATTCCCACGCCGCCACCGCGATCGTGGCGTTGGCGCATATCGCAACGGTTCTTCCGCGGACACCAACACCGACCGATTGAACGGTGAAGCCGAAGTCCTTCGCTACGTCGGGAAGGTTTGGATTATGCACCGACTGTAGGAGCTCGTGGAAGCGATGGGCGTACTCTTCATGACCCTCTGCGATCTCCCCCGCGAGTTCTCGGAGCTCTCTGAGCAGTCGAAGAGTGTGAGCCTCGCCATCCTCATCCACGCTTCAATTCCACGACCTTCGACAAATCCAGTTGTTGTCCTTCCGCCGCGCACGCCGGCGAACAGTAGAAGTGGCCGTCGTTCGCGTGCACGGCTCTGCCCCGGAACGGCTGATGGCAGTAGAAACACGCGAAGGGTGAGCCCGCTTCGAGGTACTTGGACATGGGGTCTGCTTTCACGGTTCGTCCCGAAAGCAGGCTAGAGTACAAAACATGAACAATGAGTCAATGCGGAACCGCATGGGCGATCTGTAGTTTTGGAACCGGAGGAGTCCATGGGTGTCGATCTTGCCGAGGAATTCCGCGCAGCAGCGGAGGCGTACCACCAGGAGGCCCAACGATGTCCGTTTCCGAACGAACGGGCGGCTCTGGAGGCTCAGGCAAAAGAGATGGAAGCCCGTTATTTAAATTTGATAAAGCGGCCGAACTAGATGTCCTATGCTGAAGAGACTTGTCTATGCCTGGACGCCCGAAGATGAGGCCAAATTAAAAGAACTGGCTCAGAAGGGCGTGTACCTTCGCCACATCGCGATAAAGCTCAAACGGTCAGAGAGCAGCATCAAAAAACGCGCTCGAGATCTTGGCGTCACCATTCCTAGAATGCCCCGCTTTCGTTTTGATCCCAGGGTGCGTTGATGGATGCCTAGTCTATCATTTGACCATGCACGACACCCGGGAGCATTTCGCATTACGGAGGATAATCGGAACACGCCCCACCAGTTAGTGTTGAATGAATGCCGCTGCGTGGTCCGGAACCTGTGTCCTTCGCCCTCGTGCTGCGTGGCGGCACTACACAAATTTCTTGTTTCTTGAGCAGTGCCTGGCCTTCCTGGAGGGTGAGGAGCCGCCCGATCATGTTCTTCGGCACCTGATTCGACATCTTCGCGTCAAGTTGGAAGCCCTCCTTGAATTCGTCGGGAGCGCCAGCAACTAGAGCCCTTAGCCGAGCCATCCCCAGCTCGTAGGCGGGTTGGATAAACACCGTAGTACCCTCAGAGGCCTCGAAGGTCATCCAAAAGAGAAACATGCACTACTCAAGCACTCAGAACATAAACGACGGAAAAGAGTGGTCGCAGATGGATCTCGACGATATCCGCGACTTCATCGCCGTCATGACGCTAGCAGAACTTTCCGACTACCTCTGCCGCTCTGAAGGTGAGGTCTCTACAAAACTCGAAGAGCTTAAAGTTTCTCCGCGGCTCGGTTGAGCTTGTCCCGATTATTCCCGACCTTCTTGATGAGATTGCGAGCCTGCTCCCGAGTGATGCCGTGCTTGTTGGCGAAGTAGTTCACCTCGTAGCCCTCATTCCCTGAGACCCGGCTGCGGTCGGCCTTGCCTCGTTTGGATTTATTGTCGGGCATCTGCAACTTCCTCAAGTCGATACGGTTTGCCTAAGCATTCCCGGGACGGCTTGGCGCTTAGCAAACGCGTAGGCCTTGGGCCCACCGGGAGCGAAGAGCCCGGTGGCCAAGTGCGCCGGGCTTTTTCGTTATCCGAGGGCGGCCTCGTCAGACGTGCGGGGCTCGACAGTGATCGCAATGCCGTAGCCCAATTTGAGGGAATTTGACGCGGCACTGGCGGCAGATTCGAATGCGGCTTCCTTGGTCTCGTAATCGCCTTCGAGAACGCCGTCGTGGTTGATTGTCCAGTTCTTACCCTTGCGGACGATGTTGTAATTCGCAGTCGCCGTCATGAAATGCCTCCAAGGTTTTGAAGGCAACCAGTGCGGACGGACCATGTTCCAAAAACAAAGCCCGCCGAAGCGGGCTCTCAATCATCCCTCGTAGGGCGTTGGTTTGGGCACGAGCCTCAACAACGGCTGTGTCGGCGGCGCCTTCACGTACGGCAGAAACACCAAGTCAAGCCAGCGCTGGTATATCATAAATGGAATCATCATCGGGCTCATGGTCTGCTCCTTTACGCGGCGGCTGCGACGGGTGGGAACGTCAACTCAGGCCACACCATCAACAGCAACTCGTTTCCACAGTCATCGCACTGGAAGTGTTTTACTGCGGCGTCCTCAGAGCGCATATCCAGCTTGACGTAGCGCATCTCTTCTCCACACGCGCAGTCGGGTACGTCGATGGAGTGCAGCTCAAGCAGTCGTTCAAACATTGATGCCTCCGAGTTCTGGAAGGCAATGCGCTGCGCGAGGTTTCGTTCCGCAGCGCAGCAAAAGCTAGAAAAGCTAACAGCAAGAGCTCGGAGGGTACGATCCGGACAAAAGCACGCTAGCCAGCACGACGAGGCATTCCCTCGGTTAGCTACTCGGCTGCAGGCACTTGTCCGGCCGCTCGGTCACTACTTCTCTTTGGCTGGCTTCGGCTCGACCGCTGGGTCCTGGGGGACGGCTGCATCATCTTCATGGCGTTCAGCATTGCCGATTTTTTTGCCGGACATATTCCCGGGATTGAAATGAAACTCGCCCGGCGGCATTTCGCCCGGTCGTGTCTTCTCAGTGTCTTTGTTGTTTCCCATTTTTGCTCCTTGGGTGTCGGTCGACAGATGAGTGACCCCGCCGAAGCGGGGCCCATCCGTTACTTCTGATCGGGCTTCTGCTGTCCGCCCTGTTGCTCGCCTTGGCCAGGCCTCTGCGTCTGCTGGCCCGGATTGTCCTTTTGGCCGACCTTTTGGCCGCCTTGGTTCGGAGTCTGGGTCTGCTGGTCGTTCTGGTTCTGATTGCTCACTTGGCTCTCCACTTGTGAGAACCGGAGGTGGCTATCGGATTCAGATTTACGAGTCGGGTGACGAAAGAAACGCGGTGCAGCACGACTTTCGACGTGCTTATTCTTCATGGGCGCGAAGGCGCGCGTCATCAAAGCTGCGAATCCCGTCTTTTGATCGCTCAGCCAAGTCGCTTGGCATCCTTGCCAAAGGCAGGAACGGGTCGCCCGTCTCCGTAGTAGTACGAATCGAATACAGGGACGGTCTCAGGGATATTTTTCCCAGGGTGGGGAATTGAAAATGTCCGATCAAGATAAGACGCCTACGCCGGGGCCTGACAAGTCATTTGATGAGGTCACCGAGAGCTTGTTGAAGCTGTTCAACTCGGTGCCGCCAAAGAAAACCGAACCAAAGACCCCAAGCGGGCGGCCTGGCTAGAGCGCGTGCTTTGCTCGGCTAGTGTAGGCGTTGGCGCATGTTTCGCAGATGCGCTCCCATGTCTCCGCGATGTGCAACAGCATCACTCGGTGATCAGCCTGGATCGCTTGCTCGGCCATCGCGCGGCATTCTTCGGCTTTGGTCCGGCACTCGTCAGTCGTGAGGTCCATGGACACGGCAGTCCGCGGCCTTGGCGCGACATTCCTGCGCTGTGATTTTTGACATGTCGGCTCCGACTGGTGGTTGCTTCGCACATAAAAAGACCCCGCCGTAGCCGGCGAGGCCTCTCTTCCGAGCAAGCTTGGGCTGGGGGGCTGGATGCTTGCTCGTATACATGACAAGCGGCCCCGCGACCGGGCGTTCCCAGAAATATCGTCGCTCACGGGGTATTGTTCTGAATGGCAAAAGAAACCGGAATTATCCAAGACTAACGCGGGCAGGACCAGCCCAGTGACAAGAAACGCTTGCAGCAGACCTCAAGGACAGCGGCTGGTCCTCGGGCAACGCCGGGGCTGACAGATCACGACAAGACGCCAGGCGCCGGGACATTTCCAGGCCCAGGAAAGCACGACGACGCCACCAGCGGATGATGGGGAAAGCGGGGAGACCGAATACCAGTCTCCCGCCCCCAACAGGGGTACGCAACACCTTGCCCCCAGTCGAGAGCCTGCGGGCTTCAGGTTAATGAATTGCAGGCGGAAATTATTGCCGGGTTGCGCCCACTTCCCCCGACCGGGGGAGGGGTGGTCGACCGGCCTGTCGCTTACCGATGCCGCGCACGTTCCCCGGTGTAGAATGTGTTTGGTCTGCAGAATCCGCCGTTTCCAGAAATGGCCGCACGGCACTGCTGGAGGTTTCTGAAGTAGCAGTTCGTGCCTCCACCTCTTCCGCCATACTCGGCGCACCACTTGTAGGGATCTGCGTGAGCTGCGGTTGCGACGAGAAGAAGTCCGAAGGCTAGAGCAAGTTGTTTCATAGGTTCGTCCTTTCAGACGACAATGACCCCAATAAGCGGAAGTTGCGAAGACTTAACTTTGGTGTGCGCCGCTAGCGGGCCTTCGCTTGTCTCCGAACAGGAACACGCCTCCGGAAGCGTTGTTGTGTCCGTGCCGCTGCGTGATCTTCCAAGTCTTTGAGTGCAAGGTGTGCGACGCCATCAACACCGCACGGTGCCGCACTCCACGGAAGTTACAATTGGCCGAGATGTAGAACCAACGCTGGGGCACTGAAGACGAAGCAGCCCTGCGTGAGTGGCCGAAAAAGCGTTCAATCTCCGGCGGTTGGCGTTGAGACTGCGCCGCTCAGAAGCCAGCATCCGGGGAATGGCTCGGCTCGTAGATATCAGGGTACGGCCAACCTCCGCTCACGCTTTCGGTTCGGCTGAACGTAAACCCTAAAGGCGCGTTGTCGTCTCTAACAGGAGGCGACCATGCACACTGAAAAAAATCACGTTGTTGAGTCGGCGGTAGAGGCGAGAGCCGGGTTCTTAGACAGGCCGGTGTTGGTCGTTCTGGTGGTGAGCTGTGTGCTCGTTGTCGCCGCGTTCATTCTTACGTACGTTGGCGTCATCAAGATTTGAAAACGGCCCGGTTTTATCCGGGCCGTGTCTTTTTACATGTTCTGCATTTTTCGCTTCATCATCTTCTTGTGCATCATCTTCTGATGCTTGGTCATTCGATGATGCATGCCGTTCTGATTGCTCATGCCCATGGTTTGACCG
Organism: uncultured Rhodoplanes sp.; assembly: GCA_936924235.1. Taxonomy (GTDB): domain Bacteria; phylum Pseudomonadota; class Alphaproteobacteria; order Rhizobiales; family Xanthobacteraceae; genus Z2-YC6860. The sequence continues at coordinate 6,872 of CAKZHN010000549.1, forward strand.
GGGCGATTCGGATTGCCCATGTTCGATGTGTCCATGTTCTGAGCGAAGGCTGCGGTTGATAGGACGCTGAGTGCCGCGATGATGGGTAGAAGGCGCATGTGTGTTCCTTAGACGTTGTCCCCTAAAGGAATACGACCCACGCCGCGTTTTGGATGCGCGGTAAAATTATTTGTTTGCGCGAAGAGCCCGATAGCGCACAAAGAATCTCTAGCGCGTGGCCGGGGGGAAAGTCGTCCTCGTGTGCACTCGATGGGATGGCTCGCGTCGCAGTAGCGAGGCGGATTCACGAGATTGCCTTCAATGCGATAGAGATCGTACTTACCCACCTTGCTGAAGCGTTCGCCGATCGGCCCCGCGCCAGAAGCGCGCGGTAGCCTTTGTCGTGCCGGCATGGTTGCAGCCGTTTTTCCAGAGCTACTCCGACGCAAGGCTCGGTGCTGTCGCGGCCAATGCAGGGTTTGCTGCTGCTGGACGCGAAAAATTGTTTTGGGGCTTTGCACTGCTTTCGCAGGATCGGAACCCTCTCCGAACGCACTCGTTCAACCTGTAGAGGTTTTCAAAAATATGCCGCGTGTGATTTTGATAGTGGACGACGAGCCATTGATATTGGAACTGACGGCGGATATGGCGGATGAACTGGGGTGCGTTGTCCTGACTGCGCACAACGCGCACGAGGCGCTCGCCAAGCTGGCCTCTGATCCTAGCATTAGCTTGCTTCTCACTGACGTCCATATGCCGGGTATGACTGGGTATGAGCTTGCTGACATTGTCCGAAAGCGATGGCCGGATCTGCAGGTGGTCATGATGTCAGGACAGGACCTTGGACGCCGGGGTTACCGCCTTGTCAGAAAGCCGTTTTCAGCGCCGCAGCTCGAGCGGGCTCTGAACGAAACGTGAGCTCCCGCTTTTGGGGCCGCCACTGTTTTCCAATCGCCCGTCACACCACCGGCAGAGACGCCGAAAGGAACAAACAGAAGTCCGCGCCATTGACGTTTTGGTCGTTCAACCCAAACCCGGTGGGGATGGCCTTGAGGATGTCATGGCCACAGAATCCGATAAATCAATGACTCGCCGCCGCTTGATTGAGGCGGCCGGCGCCGGCGCCGTTGCGACAGCCACGATTGCGGGGCGGGCGGATTCGAAGGAAACACAAACGATGATCAAGCCACTCATCGACCCGAGAACTGCATATCCGAGTCCGCCGTTTCGGCGACAATCGCAACCTTGGCCTGGCCTGGCGAGCAAGATGGAGCCTCGCCCCGATCACGGGGAGCAGTCCTATCGCGGCTCCGGCAGACTCAGCGGCCGCAAGGCTTTGATCACCGGTGGTGACTCCGGCATGGGCCGCGCGGCAGCCATCGCCTATGCGCGTGAAGGGGCCGACGTTGCTATCAACTATTTTCCCACCGAAGAGCCTGACGCCCAGGAGGTCATCGCGCTTATTAAAGCCGAGGGCCGGACTGGCGTCCCAATCCCTGGCGATTTGCGTGATGAGGCGTTCTGCTGGCAACTGGTAACACGCGCTGTCGAAGGTCTTGGCGGTCTCGACATCGTCGTGAACAACGCTGCGCGGCAGCAAACCAAAGCCTCGATCCTCGATATCACCAGCGAGGAATTCGATTGGACAATGAAAACAAACATCTACGCTCCCTTCTGGATCATCAAAGCAGCATTGCCGCACCTCAAATCAGGAGCGGTCATTATCGGAACGGCCTCAGAGCAGGCTTACGATCCGTCGCCAGACCTCTACGACTATGCCCAGACCAAAGCCGCGACCATGAATTACGTGAAGTCACTGGCCAAGCAACTCGCGTCAAAGGGAATCCGCGTGAACGCCGTTGCGCCGGGCCCGATCTGGACGCCCTTGCAGGTGTCGGGTGGCGCAACCCAGGAAAAGCTGGAGAAGTTCGGCGGACAATCTTCTCTGGGACGTCCTGGCCAGCCTGCCGAGCTTGCCTCGATCTATGTTCAGTTGGCTGCCAGTGACGCGAGCTACGCCACTGGCCAAGTCTATGGAGCCGCGGGAGGCACGGGCCAACCTTAGCAGCGAAAGCCCGGCCGACGCACTTCTGAAGTAACGACCAAACGCGCGCGACGAACGCACGACAACGTTCTTCGCTCCTTTGTGATCACGACAGACGGGCGGCCTCTTTGTGCCTGCACGGATTTGGAGCGCTAAGCTTTCGATCCCTCGCTAACCATGCCCCGTATTTTGAAAAACAAGATGCCGGTTAAGCAGCAAAGGCTAACACCGTTCGCCGCGAGGACTACGGGGTCTTGCCTCAGGAAGCCGTATGCCATCCACAATGACAGACCAAGAAATAGGATCACAAACATCCACAACGAGAGATCGCCTGTTTCTCCGGACTGCCAACATTTTTTGAGTTGTGGGAAGTAAGAAGCCGTGGTGCAGATCGCAGCCAGAACGCCGACTGCCGTGCTCACATCCATCACATTCAACTTTCGCGACGCGCACGCAGCGCGTGCGCGCGGATGAACTCCGCGCCCATGAGCACGGTTTGTGCTGTGTAATAGACCCAGATCAATACCACAACCCGAGAAGCAGTGGCGTGACGATTGAATTCGGCCCCGATAAATGCCCGGTGCGGGCTTCTGGTTCCGAGACCAAAGGCTCTGACCGTCGAGGCGCGCGACCTTGCCTCGCAGGTATGGACTACGCCGAATCCATCGGCCAGTGGAGCGTGAAGCCGACGATCGCGCGGAAGACCAGCGAGCCCGGCCCGTTCGGCAGGGTTGCCGCGCTCCGCGGCGGCGCAACCCTTCGAGTCTTTGCCCGATTGAGCGGTCGGAACTGAACATAACCACCCATATCAGAGATATAAGACTTGTCTGGGCGTTCAGGAGTCGAAGCGCGGCTCGGAATCGACTAAAGACCGTCATGAAAAACGGCATCTTTAGCGAAGACTAGGGCTTCTACGTGATGGTTGACGGGGTCGACCGTTTTCTCCGACGGTGCCCGGATTGGCTATCTCAGGGGCTATTCACCGCGATAAACACGCCAGACGATCCGGGATTCGCATGACACGACGAACGGGAAGCGCCGACCTGCCGCTGCATGGCGGCCGCGTGCCACCCTGGCTCGCGGCGCGGATGGCCGCGCTCGGCGCGGTTATAAGCCAGGCGATCGTGCATCACTATGGCAGCGAGGAGTTTCTGCAGCGGTTGTCCCATCCGTTCTGGTTCCAGTCATTTGGTGCCGTGATGGGCATGGACTGGCATTCGTCTGGCATCACCACCAGCGTCATCGGTGCGCTGAAGCGAGGTCTCGGCCCGCTCTCGGGCGAGCTTGGACTGCATGTCTGCG
>CAKZHN010000550.1 GCA_936924235.1 uncultured Rhodoplanes sp.
CAAGCGATGACCGAGAAAGTCATCCCTAGAACCTAGGAGTGAGTTCATGAGGCAACTGTATATCTGCATTTGCGCGCTCCTCGTCTTCGGAGGGTCAAGTGCCGCTTTCGCGCAAGCCGTCCCGGTCACAATCGAGAATTTCAAGCGCGCCGAGTCCGATCGCTACATGGGCAACCTCGTCAAGGAAGGCGGCCTCGGGAAAATGGCCCACCGCCGCGAGCCAGCGAGCATCGACAACCAGACGGTCATCCGGCTCAACCGCGACACCCTCTATTCGCCGGGCGTTTTCGACCTCGACGCCGGGCCGGTGACCGTCACGATGCCGGATGCCGGCAAGCGCTACATGTCGCTCCAGATCATCAACGAGGACCACTATGTTCCCGCGGTCTACTACGGCGCCGGCACGCACACGTTGACGCGCGAGAACGTCGGCACGCGTTACGTCGTGGCAGGCATCCGCACGCTGGTCGACCCCAACGACCCGCAGGACGTCAAGGCTGTCCACGCCCTGCAGGACGCAATCAAGGTCACCCAGAAAAGCGCGGGCACGTTCGAGGTGCCGGCTTGGGATCAGAAAAGCCAGAAGGACATTCGCGACGCCCTGCTCGTGCTCAACAGTCATGCGGGCGGATTTTCGCGCGCCTTCGGTCCCAAGGGGAAGGTCGATCCGGTGAAGCACCTGATCGGCACGGCGGCCGGCTGGGGCGGCAATCCCGACAAGGACGCGACCTACCTCAGCGTCACGCCGGCGAAGAACGACGGCACGACGGTCTACAAGCTGAACGTCAAGGACGTGCCGGTCGACGCCTTCTGGTCGATCAGCCTCTACAACGCCGAGGGCTATTTCCAGAAGAACGATCTCAACGCCTATTCGCTCAACAACATCACGGCCAAAAAAAACGACGACGGATCGGTCTCGGTCCAGTTCGGCGGCTGCGACGGCAAGATTCCGAACTGCCTGCCGATCATGAAAGGCTGGAACTACACGGTGCGGCTCTACCGGCCGCGCGCCCAAATCCTGAGCGGCATGTGGAAATTCCCCGAAGCACAACCAGTGAACTGAGGCTTGGCCGAACATGCTCGACATCTTCGCCTGGATCGTCCTGCTCATTCTCGCCGCGAGCGCCATCGGCGTGATCGGCATCGCCGGCTGGCTGCCGGGCCATATCGCCAAGACCCGCGGCCACCCCTGGGCGCAGGCCGTCACCGTGGCCGGCTGGGTCACGCTGATCTGCGGCTTCGCGCTGTGGCCGATCGCGCTGATCTGGGCCTATGTCGACGTGCCGTCGGCCGCGAAAGCGAGGCAGCAGCCATGATCGTTGCGATCCTCAACGTCTATCTGGTGCTGCTGTTCGTTCTGGTCCATTTCAAGATCGTGCCGTTCAACGCGTTCTGGAAATGCTCGCCCGTCATCGTGCTGGCGCTGCTGCTGTTCGGCATGTTCATCCCGATGGGATGGGGCGCGCCGCAAGGCTCGGCGCTGGTGGTGCGCTACGCGGTGTCGATCGTGCCGAATGTGGCGGGCGAGGTGCTGGAGGTGCCGGTCGAAGGCAACACCCGGCTCAAGGCCGGCGACGTGCTGTTCCGCATCGATCCGACGCCATATCAGGCGCAAGTCGAGGCCCTGAAGGCGCAGCTCAAGCTGCAGGAAACGCGGCTCGCCCAGATGACGCAACTGCAGACCGCCGGCACTGGCCGCAGCTTCGACGTTGAGCAGCGCCAGGCCGAGGTCGATCAGCTCAAGGCGCAGGTCGACGGCGCGCAATGGAACCTCGACAGCACCGTCGTGCGCGCGCCGGCCGACGGCTACGTCACCAACCTCGCGCTGCGCAAGGGCGCGCGCGTCGCCAACCTGCCGCTGTCGCCGGTGATGGCCTTCATCGATACGTCTGATACGCTGATCGGCGTCGAGATCGCACAGAACGATGCTCGCTACGTGAAAGCGGGCCAGCCGGTCGAGGTGACGTTCAAGTTCAGGCCGGGCGCGATCTACACCGGCAAGGTGGAGACCGTGTTGCAGGCGATCGCGTCAGGCCAGACCCAGGTGTCCGGCAGCGCTGCCACGCCGCGAGCCATTCAGGCCGCGCCATTCGTCGTGCGCGTCAGGCTCGACGACGCGGCGTTCGCCGCGAGCCTGCCGGCAGGCAGCACCGGCGAGGCGGCGGTCTTCACAGACCATGTCACGGCCACGCACATTATCCGCAAGGTGCTGCTGCGGCAGGTCGCGATCCTGAACTACGTGAACCCGTTTTGAGTGGTGCGTCGTAAGCCGCGCCGAAGGAGACCGTTTCGTTTCTGTAATGGCATGAAAAGTGTGGGAGGCTGTGATGAGGACATGGGCGGCGCCGAGGCGGCTTTCGAAGAGCGTCAGAATTTTTGCTGCGGCAGCCGGCGTAACCGCCGGCATCGCCGGTTCGGGCGGTGACGCGCGCGCTGACTATGCGGGCATCGGTTCGTGGTTGCCCGGCTCGTTCGGCAGCCTTGCGGCAACGCCGCTGCAGCCCGGGTGGGGCCTGGGCCTGATCTACTATCACGCCAACTCGACGGCGGGCGGCGACGTCGCGGCGCAGCGCGCCATCCAGTTCGGCAGCCGCACCACCAACCTGACTGTCTCGCTCGATGCGCAGATGAAGGCCATCCTCGACATCGGCGTGTTCGCACCGAGCTACACGTTTGCGCAGCCGGTGCTCGGCGGGCAATTCTCGATCAACGTGCTGGCGATGTACGGCCGCATGGACGCCAAGATCGACGCCAACGTTACCGGCGCGCTCGGGCCGATCGGCTTCGCCACGAACCGCAGCGTGGAGGACGCCCGGATGGTGTGGGGCGACGTGTTCATCCAGCCGACCTGGCGTATCAACCAGGGCGTCAACAACTACATGGTCTACGGCATGTTCAACCTGCCGGTCGGCACCTATGACCCGCACCGCCTCGCCAATCTCGGCCTCGGTCACTGGTACGTCGACGTTGGCGGCGGCTACACCTACTTCAACCCGAAGTCCGGCTGGGAGTTCTCCGCCGTCACCGGTTTCACCTACAATTTCATCAATCCCGACATTCAGTATCAGAACGGCGTCGACTGGCATCTCGACTGGGGCGTCTCGAAGTTCGTGACCAAGGACGTGCACATCGGCCTGGTCGGCTATGTCTATCAGCAGCTCACCGCCGACAGCGGCAGCGGCGCAGTGTTCGGCGACTTCAAGTCCCGGGTGTTCGCCGCCGGCCCGCAGATCGGCTACCTGTTCCCGGTCGGCGACATGCAGGGCTATCTCAACCTGAAGGGGTACAAGGAGTTCGACGCCGAGAATCGGCCTGAAGGCTGGAATGTATGGCTCTCCTTCGCGCTCTCACCGAAGGCCGCAGCCGCGCAGGCGGCCAAGTCGGGCATTCCGCTCAAGTGAACGATTGCCGCTCAAGTGAGCGATTGTCAGCTCCGCCGTTTTCGCATTGAGACGGCGCGAGCCGTCTCGGCTAAAATGATCGAGGGGGTTGTTTTGGATATTTAAGGGAGAATGCAAAATGATGATGCGTGCTCTTGCCCTGCCCGTCGGCGCGCTCCTCGCGGGTCTTGCGATCAGCGTCACGCCCGCCCAGGCGCTCACGATGAAGGAATGCAGCGCCAAATATAAAGAGGCGCAGACCGCCGGCACCCTGAACGGCCAGAAGTGGAACGACTTCCGCAAGGCGAACTGCGGCAGCGATGCCGCGGCTGCGCCGGCCGGCGATGCCAAGCCTGCCGCATCGACCACGCCGACGCCCACTCCGAAGCCCGCGACGACCGCCGCGAAGACGCCCGCAGCGGCTCCCGCCGGTGCAAGCAACGCGGTGTTCCCCAGCGCCGTCGATGCGAAATACTCGAAGGAATCCGAAGGCAAGGCCCGCATGCACACCTGCCTCGACCAGTACAACGCCAACAAGACCAGCAACGGCAATGGCGATCTGAAATGGATCCAGAAGGGCGGCGGCTACTACAGCGAGTGCAACAAGCGCCTGAAGGGCGCCTGAGGCAGCCACAAAAGCACCGGCGCGCGCCAGCAGGTGGACCTGACGCGCGCCGGGCCGCTGACATAAGGCGAGGTCTTTAGCCTTACATCGCAGACGGTTTCTGCATCGCCGGAAGAATGGCGATATCGCGGACGCCGCTGACGCCCTTGATCTGCACCGCGGGCGTGGCCTTGCCGGTCGCGAGATCGACGCTGAGCAGCCAGTCGCCGGACATCAGCCAGGCTTCGTTCTTGCCGTTGCCGTCCGACCAGATGTCGAACGCCACGCCCTCGACCTTGACGCCGAGCTTGCCGACCGCGTTCAGGACGCCGTCGTTCGGCGGCGCCTGCTTGAAGAGCGCGCCGATCGTGCCGTCGATGTCGTAGAGCGCGGTCTCCTTCGCGCCCTTCACCGAATTGGTGTAGGCGCCGGCCACGACGTTGGGCTTCTCGCCCTTGTGCATGTCGGTCTCCGCGAACTTGTGCGCGCCGTCGGTCGTGACCTTGCCGTCGTCGACATTGACGCGGAGGCTGGTGCCGTCGTTGCTCATCAGCCGCATGCGGTCGGCGACCGGGTTGAAGTCGACCGTGGCCCAGGAGCCTTCGGCGAGTGTCTTCTCGAGCTTCGACTTCATGGTCGCCTTGCCGCTGGCGAGATCGACCGTGTAGATGCCGCCGTCGGAGCCGACCGCATAGAGCATGCTGTCCGAAGGACGCACGTCGAAGCCCAGCACCTTCCCCGGGATGCCGGAAATCTTCCAGGTCTTGATCACGGCCTTTTTGCTGGTGTCGACGATCGAGACGCTGTTGTCGCCCGAAAGTGCAGCCACCTCCGCGGCCTGCGCCGCGGTAAGTCCGATCAGCAGGGCCGCCGAGGCGGCCAGAACGGTACGGATTGTCATCGCACTCTCCCTTGGAATCGCGGCCGCCGATTGCGGCCACTCGGGATACGGACCGCCCTGCCGGACGGATGCCGGAGACGCCGTCAAAGAAAATTGAGCGGGCTGCATCCAAAGCCGCGACGCCGCGGTAGTCGGCTGTGACATTGGCCCGTGATGGGTCTTTTCGTAGGATAGGTGCAGGCCGGTAACCGATGACCACCGATGCAGCCGCCGACAGCGCGACCGAAGCGCAGGTCGCCGCCGCCCTTGCCCGCTGCGCCGCGGGCGAGCGTGCGGCGCTCCGCGTCATCTATGACATCGAGGCCGGCCGCATGGTCGGCGTGGCGCGAAGGATGCTGCGGCGGCAGGACCTCGCCGAGGAAGCCGTGCAGGACACCTTCATGCGGGTGTGGCGTTCGGCCCGCAGGTTCGATCCGGCAAGGGCGCGGCGCGCAGCTGGCTCTACGCCATCCTGCGCAACTGCGCGCTGACCATCCTGCGCGACGAGAGCCGCTTCACCGCCGACGAGGATATCGCCGAAGAGGCGGCGCCGATGACCGAGAACGCGCTGGCGCGGCTGCCGGAGAACAGCGCGCTGCGGCGCTGCCTCGAACGGCTCGATGCGTCGCGCCGCGCCGTCGTGGTGCTGGCCTACGTGCACGGGCTGTCGCATGGCGAGCTCGCCGGCAAGCTCGGCGTGCCGCTCGGCACGGTGAAGAGCTGGGTACGCAGAAGCCTCATCTCATTGCAGGAGTGCATGGGATGACGATCACCCGCGACGACAAGGCGCTGGCCGGCGAATACGTGCTCGGCGTGCTCGAAGGCGACGCGAAGGCGGCCGCCGAGCAGCGGATCGCATCCGACGCCGAGTTCGCCCGCGAGGTGGAAGCCTGGCGCGCGCGTTTCGCCGCGTTCGACGACACCGCCGAAGCGCAGGCCGCGGGCGACGCGCTCTGGCGCAACATCGAGTCCGGCGTGTCGGCAAGCGCCGCGCGCGAGCCCGCGCCGGCGTCGCTGTGGTCGCGGTTCTGGAACAATCTGCCGGCGCTGCGCGCCGCGGCGCTCGGCACGTCGTTCGCGGCGCTGCTGCTCGCAGTGGGCCTGGGGTTCGCGCTCCGCGCCGCCTATCAGCAGCCGACGGTGATCGCGGTGCTGGTCGACGGCAACCGCACCGGCGCGGTGGTGCAGGCCTTCGCCGACGGCCGGGTGGTGCTGATGCCGCTCGCCGACATCAACGTGCCGCCGGGGCGGGCCATCGAGGTGTGGACCTTGCCGAGCCGCGAGCGCGGCCCGGTGTCGGTTGGCTTGATGGATCGGGCGCGCTCGCTAACGCTGTCGTTGAAGGACCTGCCGGCGCCGAAGCCGGATCAGCTTTTTGAAATGACGCTCGAGCCGGCGACCGGCTCGCCGACCGGACGCCCGACCGGGCCGGTGCTGTTCAAGGGCAACGCCGCGCTGGCGCTTTAGACGCTGAAAGAAAACGTCAGACCGACGGATTGAGCTGCAGCTCGCCGGGGAAGCTGAGGTTGCCGCCGAGCCGGCGGCGGCCGTCGGACAGCGCGGTGCGCGCGGCGCGAAGATCGGCGACCACGCGCAGCAGCGAAAACATCTGGCGCGGCTGCTGGATCAGCGAACGCGCCACCGCGAACACGTCGGGGCGGCCGTCGGAGCGCATGCCGACCAGCGCGGCCGGCGGCAGCGTCCGCTCGGCGGGATCGATGATCACCCGGCAGGCCGCGAACGGCACGCCGTGGCGCGCGGCGATGCGCGCCGCGATGTGGGATTCCATATCGCAGGCGACGGTGCCGTGGGTCTCATGCAGTTCCCGCTTGTCGGCTTCCGCCACCACCGGCGCATCGACGCCTGAAATATCGGCATGCACCGCGCGGGGCAGCGCGTGGAGGAGCTTCTGCGACCAGCGGGTGTCGGTCGGGATGCGGACGCCGTCGGTGATCACGCCGGAGGCAACGACCCAGTCGCCCGGCGCCAGACCGGGCGCCAGCCCGCCGGCAATACCAATGCTGATGATACCGCTGCCGCCCGCCTCGACTGCTGCTTCGAGCTTGTCGACGTAGCGCTGCGCCGCGCCGCAGAGAACGGAAACCCCTGGTCCGGCAGCAACTTGAGCCTCAAACGAAAGGCACGTTACAGCGATAATTGGTCGATCGTTCACGGTGTGGCCCTTCAGGATCGAACGGCCACCGAGTGGAATCGCATTCGAGCCCCCGTCCCCTTATTAGGCAGCGTACACAGTATCCAAGCACACGCCATTCCAAATACGCTGCACTGCGAACAACTCACAGCAAGGTGTGATTAATGGGTCACACCCTGGTCACACAAGCCCATTTTTGGGGGATTCGGCGGGTTCCCCCGGGTGTCCTTAAAGTTTGGCGATCTTGGCGTCCTCGATGATCTTTTTGTACATGGGGACCTCCTTAACCACCCGCTCCATGTGCCCCTTCCCGGTCCGGGCCGTGACCTCGAAGCCGGCCTGGGTGAGCTTCTCCTTGAAATCCGGCTTGGCCAGGACATCGAGGGCGACCTTTTCCAGCTTTGCGACGATCTCCGGCGGGGTCTTCACCGGCGCCATCAGGGCGCAATAGGTCTCGAACACGAAGTCGGGGAAGCCCGCCTCCGCCATGGTCGGGATGTCCGGCAGGTCGGGCCAGCGCTTGGCGCCGGTGACGGCGAGCCCCTTGATCTGGCCGGCCTTGATCTGCGGATGCGCCGGCGCGAGCACGCCGGACGAGAGCTGCACCGTGCCGCTGATCAGCGCCTTCAGCGCATCGCCGCCGCCGGCGAACACCACGGTCGCCATGCCGTGCAGGCCCTCGCGGGCCTTCAGCACCTCGGCCTCGAGCTGCGGCGTGGTGCCGATCGGCGGCGCCGAGACGTTGAACTTGGCAGGATCCTTCTTCGCCAGCGCCACGAACTCCTTCATCGAGTTGACGCCAAGGCTGGGCTGCACCGCGAACACGTTCGGCGAAACCGCCAGCTCGCAGATCGCGGCAAAGTCCTTGAACGGATCGTAGGGCAGCGAATTGTACAGGCCCGGATTGACCGCGAAGGCGCTGGTGGTGAGCAGGATGGTGTAGCCATCGGGATCGGAGCGCGCGACGTAGCCCATGCCGATGTTGCCGCCGGCGCCGCCCTTGTTTTCCACCACCACCGAGCCGCCGAGCGGCTCGCCCATGGCGGTGGCCATGAAGCGCGCGATGATGTCGGAGGGACCACCCGGCGTGTTGGCCACCACGATCCGCACCGCCCGGTCCGGATAGGCCGCAAAGGCTTGGCTGGTCAGGATGGTTGGTGCCGCCAGACCCGCAGCGATCGCGGCGGCGGATTTCAGAACCTTGCGCCGCGATGGCGCGGTGGTACGCGAAGAAGCCACGGTATTCCTCCCGAATTTCTGCCCGATCTTTATTTTGCCACCATGCTAGGTAGTTGCGTCCGGCCTCGCAACGGGCGGCATGCCGCATGACGGCGAAAGCCTTCGTTGAAGTCCCGCCATGATTTTTGGTTAAATCCCGTCCGGGGCGGGACGGGAGCCAACCACCATGCATGCTTTGCGCACTTCGCTCGGCATCGCCGCCTGCGTGCTTTTCTCGGGCGCCGCATTCGCCGAGCCGGCCTATGTCGTCTCCACCGTGAACCTGCGCTCCGGCGCGGGCACCAACAACGAGGTCGTCGTCAAGATTCCGACTGGCTCGCTGGTCGACGCCACCAATTGCAGCGAATGGTGCGAGGTCACGTGGCAGGGCCGGAACGGCTTCGTCATCGCCACCTCGCTCGACCGCAGCGGCCGCGTGCCGGCGCCGCGTCGCGCGGCAGCGCCAGGAATTGCGCCGGGAACCGCACCGGCCGGCCGCGGCTATTCCATGGGCGAATACGAGCCCGTCGATCCGCCCGTCGCCTACGGCCCGCCGGTGGCCTATTACTACGGCTATCGGCCGTACTATTACCGGCCGTGGGGCTGGCACCGCCGCTGGTGAGCGCCGCTCCCTCCGTAGAAGCCTGAAGTCCAGGGAAGGAACACGATGCGTCTGGTCTTCGCGGCGCTTGCCGCGACTCTCACTCTTTTTTCCGCCGTCGTCCTGCCGTCGCGTTCCGCATCGGCGCTCGATTATCCCAACCGCCCGGTCCGCGTGCTGATCCCGTTCACGGCGGGCGGCGCGCCCGACGTGCTGATGCGGCTCGTCGGCCAGGCGCTCTCCGAGAAGTGGGGCCAGGGCGTGGTGATCGAGAACCGCGCCGGCGGCAACACCATGGTCGGCACCGTGGCCGCGGCGAAGAGCGCGCCGGACGGCTACACACTGCTGCTCGCCGCCGACCAGACGTTCGTGCTCAACCCGCTGCTCTACGCGTCGCTGCCCTATTCGATGAAGGAGCTCGACGCCGTCGCGCTGATCGCGTCGATCCCGCACATGCTCGCGGTTGCCAACAAGGTGCCGGTGTCGAACGTCAAGGAGCTGATCGCGCTCGCGAAAGCCAAACCCGACACCATCACGTTCGGCACCACCGGCGCCGGCACCATCCAGCGCATCGCCACCGAATATTTCGCCTCGATCGTCGGCGTGAAGCTCGTGCATGTGCCCTACAAGGGCGCCAACGAAGCCACCATGGCGATCCTGCAGGGCGAGATCGACATGACGATCAACGGCATGTCGAACATCCTGCCGCATATCGAGGGCGGCAAGCTGAAGGCGCTGGCGGTCTCGACCGCCGAGCGCAATCCGCTGGTGCCCAACATCCCCACCATGCAGGAGGCCGGCGTGCCGGGCTACACCTCGCAGGGCTCGTTCGGATTGTTTGCCCCGGCGGGAACGCCGCGCGATATCCGCGACAAGATCGCGACCGACGTGGCCGAGGTGCTGTCGCGCCCCGACGTGAAGAAGGCGCTGGAGGCACGCAGCTTCGTGGTCACGAGCCTCGGGCCGGACGCGTTCGACAAGTACATCGCGTCCGAGAACGTGAAGTGGGAGGCGGTGATCAAGCGCGCGGGCATTAAAGGCGACTAATTCCACCCGTTCAGAAGTGCACGACGCACCAACAAACTCCGCTGTCATTCCGGCCGAGCGAAGCGAGAGCCGGAATCCATAACCACGACTCGGGGTTATGGATTCCGGGTTCACGAGCTTGCGCTCGCGCCCCGGAATGACAGCCGAGTATGCCTCGCTCTCGTGCATCAACATCACATTCATACAGGCGTGCGTTATCGGCCCCGTACAGAGTGCGGCGCCGGGGCGGCGCCTTCTCTTCTTTTCCCTCACATGCGTGAGGGCGCGGAGCGCCGGTGGCGCTACGACATAGTCTGG
>CAKZHN010000551.1 GCA_936924235.1 uncultured Rhodoplanes sp.
CAAGAGCAACCGCCGCACCGAGGAAAATCTCACCGAGCGTCGCGTCACGATCGAGCAGCTTGTCCAGTCGCTCGACACCCGCACCGAGGACATCGAGCAGCGCCTCAAGCGCTTCTCGGGCCTGCTCGACGAGTCGCTCGAGGGCGCCAACAACCGCGCCCGCGAGATCGCCCGCATCGTCGCCGAGTCGAGCGCCGAAGGCGCCCGCTCGCTGGAGGAAGAGCGCCGCCGCGCGAGCGAGCTCCTGCACGGCATCTACACCCAGCACTCGGGCGAAACCCACGAGATGTTCGGCCAGACCACCCAGCGCTTCACCGAGACGCTGCAGGGCATGCGCCAGATGGCGGCCGAGATGCAGCGCGAGCTGGAGTCGACCCGCAACGAGCTGCGCCGCGGCATTCTCGAATTGCCGCAGGAGACCGCCGACAGCGCCGCCCAGATGCGTCGCGTGATCGTCGATCAGATCGAGGCGCTGGCCGAGCTCAACCGCATCGTGGCCAAGCACGGCCGTGGCATCGACGCCTCGGACCAGCAGACGGCCCGCCAGCCGGCCTATGCCGGCGCCGGCGCGCAGCCCCGCATGGAAGCCGCCCCGCCGCGCATGGAACCGCCGCGTCAGGCGCCCCCGCCGCGGGCTGACATCACCGGAGGCAACGCACCGCTGCCGCCGCGCCGGGCCGACTCGCCGTCGCTCAGCCCGGGCCAGGGTCTTGGCCAGGCTGCCCAGGGCAACAACCGCAACGGCTGGCTGTCGGAGCTCCTGCACCGCGCCTCGGCCCCGAACGGCGCTCCCGACCTGCGGCAGGGCGGCGGCGACCGTCCGGCACGCCACTCGCTCGAATCGCTCGACTCGCTCTCCGTCGATATCGCGCGGATGATCGACCACGACGCGGCCGCCGAGCTGTGGGACCGCTACAAGCGCGGCGAGCGCAACGTCTTCACCCGGCGCCTCTACACCATGCAGGGCCAGAAGACGTTCGACGAGCTGCGCAACAAGTACCGCAGCGACCGCGAGTTCAAGCAGACCGTCGACCGCTACATCGGCGAGTTCGAGCGGCTCCTGGAAGAGGTCGCCCGTAACGACCGCGACCAGGTCATGGCCCGCACCTACCTCACCTCGGAAACCGGCAAGGTCTACACCATGCTGGCCCATGCGGCGGGACGCTTCGGCGGCGAATAAGCGACGAACGTCACCAACAATTGCAACGGGCGCGCTTGAACGGCGCGCCCGTTTCGTTTTAGGCAGGCCCTGATGCCGACACCCCTGCCCCTGTCGTTGTCCGTCCGCACCGAAAGCTGGCCGATCGCCGGCTCGTTCTCGATCAGCCGCGGCGCCAAGACCGAGGCCCAGGTGGTGGTCGCGGAACTGAGCGACGGCCGGCATAGCGGCCGCGGCGAATGCGTGCCCTATGCGCGCTACGACGAGACCGTGCAGGGCGTGATCGCGGCGCTCGGCAGGATCGGCAACAAGCTCGCCTTGGGCCTCGACCGCAAGGCGCTGCAGCAGGCGATGCCCGCGGGCGCCGCGCGCAACGCCCTGGACTGCGCGTTCTGGGACCTCGAGGCCAAGCGCGCAGGCTTGCCCGCCCACGAGCTCGCAGGCCTTGCCGCGCCGAAGCCGCTGACCACCGCCTACACCATCTCGCTCGGCACGCCGGAGGCGATGGCGGATGCGGCCCGCTCAGCGTCGGAGCGCAAGCTCCTCAAGATCAAGCTCGGCGCCGCCGGCGACCGCGACCGTATCTTTGCGGTGCGCAAGGCCGCGCCCTCCTCCGAGCTGATCGTCGACGCCAACGAGGGCTGGACCATCGAGACGCTCATTCCCAACCTCACCGCCTGCGCCGACGCCGGCGTCACGCTGGTCGAGCAGCCGCTGCCGGCCGGCGAGGACACGCCGCTCGCCTCGATCACGCGCTCCGTTCCCATTTGCGCCGACGAAAGCGTGCACGACCGCGCCAGCCTCGCCGCGCTCGCCGGGCGCTATGACGCCGTCAACATCAAGCTCGACAAGGCCGGCGGGCTCACCGAAGCGCTCGCCATGGCGGCCGAGGCCGAGCGGCTCGGCTTCCGCATCATGGTCGGCTCCATGGTCGCGACCTCGCTCGCCATGGCGCCCGCCATGCTGGTGGCGCAGCGCGCCCGCGTCGTCGATCTCGACGGTCCGCTGCTGCTGGCGAAGGATCGCCCCGACGGGCTACGTTACGAGAACAGCCTGGTCTATCCGCCGACGCCGACGCTGTGGGGATAGGCCTCCCGCTCCGGGAACCTCCGATGCTGACACGACGCACCTTCGCTCTGGCGCTCACCGCGAGCGCGCTTGCGGCGCGTCCCGCGCGCGCCGACAAATATCCGGTGCGGCCGGTCAAGATGATCGCGCCGTTCACGGCGGGCTCGCCGGTCGACGTGGTGGCACGGCTCCTGGCCCAGCAGCTTTCCACCGCGTTGCCCCAGAGCGTCGTGGTCGAGAACCGGCCCGGCGCCGGCACCATCATCGGCATGAAGGCGGTGACCACCGCGGAGCCCGACGGCTACACGCTGCTGTTCCAGAGCTCGAGCCTCGTGGTCGCGCCGGCGATGTACAAGAACCTGGACTTCGACCCGGTCAAAAGCTTCGCGCCGGTCGCCAACGTGGCCTGGGGCTCGTGGGTCACCGTGGTGCCGCCGAACCTTCCGGTGCACAACCCGCAGGAGCTGATCGCCTACGCCAAGGCCAATCCCGACAAGCTCGCCTTCGGCTACGGCCAGGGCACCGCGCCGCAACTCGTCGGCGAGTGGTTCAACAAGACCAACGGGCTCGCCATCGCGAGCGTCCCCTACAAGGGCGGCATGCAGGCCGTCACCGACATGATGACCGGCGCGATCCAGCTCAACATCGGCACCACCGCGACGCTCCTGCCGCTGATCCGCGAGGGAAAGATCCGCGCCATCGCGCAATGGGGCGCGACGCGCGAGCCGGAACTGCCCGACGTGCCCACCATGATCGAAAGCGGCTTCCCGGGTCTGTCGCTCGGTTTCTGGGCCGGGCTGTGGGCGCCGGCCGGCACGCCGCAGGCCGTCATCGACACGCTGAACGCCGCGACCAACCGCGTGCTCGATACGCCGGAGACTCGCACCGCCATGCATCGGCTCGGCGTCGCACCCCGCATCGGCACGCCGAAGGACTTTGCCGATTTTATTGCGGCCGAGGCTCCGAAGTGGCAGCGTATCGTCGAAGCCAGCGGCGTGCAGATCAACTAATGCGGCGGCTTCGCGGGAACTTTGCATGGACGTCGGCGAGTGGCTGCGCGGCCTGGGGCTCGGCCAGTACGAGGCGACGTTCCGCGACAACGCCATCGAAGCCGATGTCGTCCCGGACCTGACCGAGAGCGATCTCGAAAAGCTCGGCCTGCCGCTCGGCCACCGCAAGCGCCTGATGAAGGCGATCGCGAGCCTCGGCGGCGCCAGTCCCTCGCCAGCCCCGACGCCCGCTCCGTCCGAAGCCGGCTCCGCGGAGCGCCGCCAGGTCACGGTGATGTTCTGCGACCTGGTGGGCTCGACCGCGATGTCGGCCCGCCTCGATCCCGAGGACATGCGCACCATCATCGGCGCCTATCATCGCTGCTGCGCCGCGCTGGTCGAGCGGCACGGCGGCTTCGTCGCCAAGTACATGGGCGACGGCGTGCTCGCCTATTTCGGCTATCCGCACGCCCACGAGCATGACGCCGAACGCGCCGTGCAGGCGGGCCTGGCACTGGTCGACGCGGTGCCCAAGCTCGCCACCACCTCCGGCCCGCCGCTGAAGGTGCGGATCGGCATCGCCACCGGGCTGGTCGTGGTCGGCGATCTCGTGGGCTCGGGCGCGGCGCAGGAGCGCGGCATTGTCGGCGAAACACCGAATCTTGCGGCGCGCCTGCAAGGCATCGCCGAGCCGGACATGGTGGTGGTGTCCGACAGCACCCGCCGGCTGATCGGCAATCTCTTCAACCTGACGGACCTCGGCGCCCGGGAGCTGAAGGGCATCGACGGCCCGGTACGGGCATACGCTGCGATCTGCGCCAGCGCGGTGGCGAGCCGCTTCGAGGCGCTGCATGCCGACAGCATGAGCCCACTCGTCGGGCGCGACGAAGAGTTGGAGCTGCTGCTGCGCCGCTGGTCGAGGGCCGAGCGCGGCGAAGGCCAGGTCGTGCTGCTGTCCGGCGAGGCCGGTATCGGCAAATCGCGCCTCACCGCGGCGCTGATGGAGCACATCGGCGGCGCGCCGCATTTGCGGCTCCGCTATTTCTGCTCGTCGCAGCACACCGAAAGTGCGCTGCACCCGGTGATCGTTCAGCTCGAGCGCGCAGCAGGCTTCACGCATGACGATGCGCCCAAGGCGCGACTCGACAAGCTCGACGCGCTGCTGGCGCAAACTGCGACGACCGCCGAGGACGCGAGCCTCATCGCCGAGCTGCTGTCGCTGCCGAACGACGGCCGTTACCCCGCGCTCAGTCTGTCACCACAGCAGCGCCGGCAACGGACTTTGCAGGCGCTGAATGCGCAGCTCGAGGCGCTGGCGCGGCAAACTCCTGTACTCATGATCCTCGAAGACGCGCACTGGACCGACCCGACCAGCCTTGAGCTCTTCGGCCGCACCGTCGACCGCGTCCCGGGCCTGCCCGTGCTGCTGATCGTCACCTCGCGTCCGGAGTTCAGCCCGCCCTGGATCGGGCGCTCCGGCGTGACGGCCCTGATCCTCAACCGGCTCGGGCAACGCGACGTCGCTGTCATGATCGACAGTGTGATCGGCAACAAGAACCTGCCGGCAAATATCCGGCAGGACATCATCGAGCGCACCGACGGCATTCCGCTGTTCGCCGAGGAGATGACCAAAGCCGTGCTCGAAGCCGAGAGCGAAGGCGAGGCGCAGCGCACCGCCGCTGCGGTGCCCTCCCCGGCGCTGGCAGTGCCGGCGAGCCTGCACGCTTCGCTGATGGCGCGGCTCGACCGGCTCGGTACCGGCAAGGAGGTGGTGCAGACCGGCGCGGCCATCGGCCGCGAGTTCTCCCATGCGCTCCTTGCCACCGCCGCGCGAAAGCCGGAGGCGGAGCTCGATGCCGCGCTGGACCGCATCATCCAGGCCGGCCTCGTGTCGCGGCAGGGCACGCCGCCGCAGGCGACCTACCTGTTCAAGCACGCGCTGGTTCAGGACGCGGCCTACGGCATGCTGCTCCGCGAGCCGCGCCGCGCGCTGCATGCGCGGATCGCCGAGGCGATCGAACGGCAATCTCCCGAGACCGCCGAGGCCGAGCCGGAAATCCTCGCCCATCATTTCAGCCGTGCCGAGCTCGCCGAACCTGCCGCCCGGTATTTCGAACGCGCCGGCGACCGCGCCGCCGCCCGTTCGGCCTATGCCGAGGCGGTGTCGCATTTCAGCGCCGCCCTCGCCCAGCTCGAACGCCAGCCCGCGTCTGCCGAACTCGGCCGGCGCGAACTCGCGCTCCTCCTCAAGCACGGCCCGGCCCTGATCATCCTGAAGGGACTGCGCAACAGCGAAGTGGAGCCCATCTACCAGCGCGCCTACGAAATCGCCCAGTCGCTCGGCGACCAGCCAGGGCTGTTCAAGGCGCTGTGGGGTTTATGGTTCTCGGCCAACCTGAGCGGCAGGACTGACGTCGCGCGCGACCGCGTGAACGAGCTCGTCGTGCTCGGCCAACAGTCCGGCGACGAAGCGTTGCTGCTCGAAGCGCTGCACTGCCGCTGGTCCACGGCGTTTTTCCGTGGGGACGTGGCGGGAATTCTCACGAGCGTCGACGAGGGTCTGAAGCTCTACGATTCTGCGAAGCACGGCCGGCTCGGTGCGGAATTCGGCGGACACGATCCCGGCGTCTGCGCCTACACCGTATCCGCATTGGGGTCCGCGCAACTGGGCTGTCTGCGCGACGCCACGGAGCGTATCGAGCGCGGCATCCAGCTTGCCCGCGCGCTCAACCAGCCGCCCAGCGAAGGCTTCGCGATCATGAACGCGCTGACCACCTATCAGATGATCGGGGATCGCGAGACCGTCCTTCGATTGACGTCGCGGATGACGGAAATCGCGGAGCGATTCCATCTGCCGGCGCAACGGTCGCTCGCGACGTTCATGGCGGCCTGGGCACGCGCCTGCGGGGACAACCTCGAGGCGGAGCTCAAGACGATGGAAGCCGAGTTTCCCCGCGTGACGGTGATGGGGCCGATCCCGGTGTTCTACAGCGGGCTGCTGGCTGGCGTCCGGCTCGAAGCCGGGCAGGCCGCGCAGGCGCTGGAGCTGCTGAACGACGTGCTCAAGCGCGTGAAGGAACCCAACGTCGGACTGTACCTGCCGGAAATCCACCGGTTGCGCGGCGAATGTCTTCTGCGGCTCGATCCGACCGCCATCGACGATGCCGTGCCGGAATTCGAAACCGCCATCGAGATCGCCGAGGAGCAGCAGGCGCGCATCTTTCAGCTGGCGGCCGCCGTCAGCCTGGCGCGCGCCACGGCCGCCGCGGGCAGGCCCCAGCGCGGCATCGCGGCGCTTTCCGAGATTGTCGGCGCGTTCAGCGACGACCACGATGCCCCGCAGCTACCGCTCGCCCGGACCATGCTGGCCGGGCAGCGGCACTGACCCGCAGTCACCACAGGATCACCGCACCGCAAATGGCGCGTTGTACGGCCGCCCGAACGGCACGCCGCCCGCCACGGTCTGCACCGGCTTCAGATAGGCCTTGCCGTCGCGCTTGTTGTTGCGGGTGTCGACGAACGACACCGGCCCCTCGACCAGCTCCATGATCGACACGTCGGCCGGCGCGCCGACCTGAAGCGTGCCGAGCTTCGGTGCGCGATTGATCACCTTCGCCGGGTTGACGGTCGCCATCGCGACCACCTGCTCCAGCGAGAAGCCGAGGCCTAAGAACTTCGACATCACCCAGGTCAGATACGGCATGCCGGGCGTGTTGCCGGAGAACACATGAATGTCCGACGAGATCGTGTCGGGCCCGGCGCCCTGCGCCATCGCGGCCTCGGCGATGGTGTAGTCGAAGCTGCCGCCGCCGTGGCCGATGTCGAAGATCACGCCGCGCTGCTTGGCGGCGAGCGCCGCGGGAAGGATCCTGCCGTCCTGCACGATGTTGGTGAAATCGCCGGCGATGTTCGGCGCCCCCGAATAGCAGTGCGTGAGGATGTCGCCCGGCCGCAGCAGGTCGAGGATCTGCGACATCAGCTGGCGCGTCTCGACGCCGCCGATATGAACCATCACCTTCATGCCTGCGCCGGCCTGCTCGCAGGCCATGATCGCGCGCTTGAGCGGCTCGAGCCCGTGCTTAGCGATGACGTTCTCCGACATGCGGACCTTGGCGCCGAGCACCATGTCGGAATTTTCGGCGATGGCTTTGGCTGCGGCCTCGGTCTGCGCGAAATCGATGTTGTAGAGCTCGGCGACCGGAAACGCCGACAGCCCGATATTGGCGATGTGGATAAAGGCGTAGAGCCGCGTGCGCGTCTGCGCCACGATGTGACGGCGGAAGGCGGCGAAGTTGTTGGCGCCGGCGTCGCCCGCCGACACGCAGGTGGTGGTGCCCTGCTGCGCCACCAGCTCGTCCGCCGGAATGCCTATGGCCGAGCCGTAGGGATAGACATGGCTGTGCAAGTCGATCAGCCCCGGCGTCACGAGCTTGCCGTCGGCGCTGAGCACGCGGAGCGCGCGGTCCGCCGGAATGTCGGCCTCGACCGCTTCGATCTTGCCGAACCGGATGCCGATGTCGCGCTTGCCGCGCAGCGACTGGCTCGGGTCGAGCACATCGCCGCCTTTGACCACGAGATCGAACTTGTCGTTCGGCCCCATCGCGGCGCGCGCCGGCCTTGCGGCCGTGAGCGCAAGTGCAGTCGACGAAATCAGGAAATCACGGCGTGACACTGCCGGCATGATCGCCCTCCCCGGAATGCGTGTTGTTTCTTGACGGCACAATCGTGCGGGGATCGCCGGTTGTGGGTCAATGGTGGGCAAAGGCGGCTCACGGCGACTTGAACCTCCAGACGCGCCGCACGCACAAAAGGGCATGAAACGCACTCCCGGAGATTGCGCCATGAATTATCGCGCCATTGCCCGCAAGACATTGCTCGGCTTCGTTGTCGGCACTGCGTTATCCGGTTTCATGGTGGGCGCCGCCTTTGTCGCCTTCGTTGCGGTCGCAACCACTGCCGACGCCTACATGCCCGGCGGCGGCCCAAATGGCCTGTCGTCTTCGATCGGGATTCACAACTCCGCGTCCAGGTCGCTGATCGACAGCCAGCGCAACAACTGGAACAAGCCGCTCGAATTCGGCAGCGGCGATCCGGACGGCCCGGCGGCCAAGACCACCGGCAAGGGCCCTGGCGGCGGCATCAATCCGACGCCGCGCCGGTCCGGCAGTTCGCGCAATCCGCGCTAGTTGCCACGCTGGCTTGTCCGGCCCCACACCTGCGCGACCGTGTACATCGTGAACGACGTGCCGGGCGTGGCGAGATGCCTGCGACAGTCCGCCAGCGCGGCATCGAGCTCGCCTTCGCTGAGCAGACCGAGCCGCAGGATCGTGCCGCGCAGCGACTCCACCGTAGACGGCAGATAATCGACCATCGGATCGGCCGGGCGCACACCGAGCAGCGCCGCGCGGTACTGCACGTCCTGGAATCCGGCCCGATACATCACGTGATAGAGCCGCCGCGCCAGCTCGAGATCGGCGCCGACGCCGTTGAACGCGCCGATCAGCGCGGCTTTCAGCCGGTCCCAGGCCGGATGCGGCGGATAGCAGACGAGCGTGCCGGCGTCCGGCTCCTGCAGCGCGACGATGCCGCCGGGCCTGGCGAGCCGCGCCGCCTCCTTCAGCAGCCGTTCCGGCTCGCCCGCCGTGCTCGCGACGAAGCGCATGTGCACGAGGTCGAATGAGCCGGCCGGCAGGTCCGACGCGTAGGCGTCGCCATGACGGAATTCGGTGTTGGCCGCGGCGTGCTTGCGCGCGAACTCCAGGAACACCGGATCGCGATCGAGTCCGACCACGCGGCCGCTCGCTCCGACGCGCGCGCTCATCAGATCGGTGATGCCGCGCGGCCCGCAGCCGATGTCGAGGCAGCGCCAGCCCTGCATCGGCCCGATCCGCTCCAGCATCGTGAGCGCATCGGGCGCCATGGCGGCGCCTTGCGTGAGCAGGCGCTCGATCTCGCCCGCGCGATGCTCGATCGGGTAGTGCCCCGAAAACGTCTGGCTCATGACGTTCCCCCGAAGCGCTTGACCATGCTGCGCAGGCGGCCGGTGCCTCAGGATCGCCTCATGGATATCCCAAAGTCAAAGCCGGTCGATGTCGCCAGGCTCTGCAAAACCAGAAATCACAGCCTGCAGGCGATAAGAATTCGTTGCAGGAACCGCATCCCAGACGCCACCTCGTGGCGCTGTCGCGGTGGCCGAAAAAGACTGTTGGCTCAATCGCTTTCACCACAGTGTTTCATTGGAATAATTGCAAAACACCGATCCTGTTTCGATTCTAAACAACTCGCGCCCGCCAGCCCATGGACTCCGCATCCCGCCTTCGCAAAAACCTGACACGGGTTGAGTGAATGGTAGTGGGAAGGGCTGGGGTCTATGTCGAGGAGTTGCAAGGGTGAGCGGCTCGCTTTCGTCAGAAAAGCGGTGCTGCTCTCGGTGAGTTCGATCGCGCTGTCCGTTGCGAGTTCGGTGGCGGTCAGGGCACAGACGCCGCAGGAGAGTCCGGCGCCGACACCGCAGCCGAAACCGGCGAACAGGTCCAGCACCACGCAGCTCCCGCCGATCCATGCCACCGCGCCCCGGCGCACGGCGCGCCGCAGGAGCAACACGCAAAGTCAGAGTGCAGGCACAATCCCAGCGCCGCCGCCGACGGGACCGGTGGTAAGCAGCCAGGACGCGCGAACCGGCACGGTCGGCGTCTACCAGAACAGCACCTCGGTCGCGACCAAGGTCAACACCGCGCTGATCAACGTTCCGCAGTCGGTCAATCTCGTCACCAAGCAGTTCATCCAGGACCAGAATTTCCAGAGCATCACCGACGTGACGCGCTACGTGCCCGGTGTTGCCGTACACCAGGGCGAAGGCAACCGCGACGAGCTCGTCATCCGTGGCGTCGACTCCAGCGCCAACTTCTTCGTCAACGGCTTTCGCGACGACGTCCAGATCTACCGCGATCTCTACAACACACAGAGCAT
>CAKZHN010000552.1 GCA_936924235.1 uncultured Rhodoplanes sp.
CAAGGCCCAGAACGCCCGCCAGCGCGCGCTGGACGCCTTCCGCGCCGGGCGCGTGCGGGTGCTGGTCGCCACCGACATCGCGGCCCGCGGCATCGACGTCGAGGGCGTGAGCCACGTCATCAACTTCGACCTGCCGAACATACCGGAGAGCTACGTCCACCGCATCGGCCGCACCGCGCGGGCCGGCGCCGACGGCGTCGCGATCTCGCTCTGCTCGCATGACGAGCTGCCGTTTCTGCGCGACATCGAGAAGCTGATCCGCATTGCGATCCCGGCGACCGGCAGCACCGCCAAGCCGGCCCAGCACCGGCCGCAGCAGCAGCAGAACCGCAACGGTCAGAACCGCAATCACAACGGCGGCAACCGGTCGCAGAATGGCCAGCGCCAAGGCCATGGTCAGCAGGGTCACGGCCAGCAAGGTCACGGCCAGCAAGCCCGCGGCGGCGAGCAGCAGGGCCAAGGCAAAGGCCAGGCTCGCAATCACGGCAACGGACAGAAGCATCACGGCAACCGGCCGCAGGGTGCCAAGCAGCATGGCAACCGGCCGAATAACGGCCAGAAACCGCATCACGGCCAGAACCGCCCGCAGCACAACGGCGGCTCCGACAATCCAGGCGCGACGCCACGTCCCATCGCGCCAACGCAGCCCATTGGCAGCGATTTTCAAAATGTGGCATTCATGCAGACGCGCTGAGGAGTAGCCCACCAATGGCCAAGGAAGAACTGCTCGAGTTCGAAGGTGAAGTGACCGAGGAATTGCCGGACGGCAATTTCCGGGTGAAGCTCGACAACGAGCACATGATCCTCGCCTACACGGCGGGCAAGATGCGCAAATTCCGCATCCGCACCGGCGTCGGCGATCGCGTGACCGTTGAGATGTCGCCCTACGACCTGGCGCGCGGCCGCATCATCTTCCGCCACAAGTCGGCGCAGCCGACCACCGCGGCGACCGGCCAGCGGCGCGCGATGTGGCGCAACCGCGGCTAGCGCCACGCCCTACTGCTTCCTCAGGATCGGCTGCACCCTGCTGCCATCCGCCACCTCGTCCGGCAGGTTGATCGCAATGCGGTCATCCTGCCGAAGACCTTCCGCGACCGCCACCGTGTTGCCGTCGGTCGAGGCGACGCGGACCGGCTTGTAACGCAGCCGGTCGTTCTCCACCAACGCCACCAGCGTCTCGCTGCCGCGGACCAGGAGTCCGCTTACCGGAATCTGCGGATGGCTGGTGATCGGGATGTGCAGCGTTACGTAGGCGAAGCTGCCCGCGACCAGGAAGCCCTCGGCGTTGTCGATATTGACCTCGATCTGCATGGTGCGGGTCCGGGTCTCGAGCTCACCGGTCATACGGCTGATCTTGGCCTGCATCTTGCGGTCGGGATTGCTGGCATCCACCACGTCGGCGATATCGCCCGCATTGATGTAGGGCACGTCGGCCTGCTGCACGTAGCAAAAGACACGCAGACGGCTGTCGTCTGAGACCGTCATGATCGGCAGCGCGCTGACCATGTTGGTCTGGGCATTGGTGACCAGCGAGCCCGGATCGACGAAGCGCTGGGTGACGCGTCCGGCGAACGGCGCACGGATGACCTGGTAGTCCTTCATGGTTTCGAGGCCTTTGACGTTGGCCTCGGCGACGCGTGCGTCGGTCTCGAATTGCAGCATCGCGACCTGGGTGGTGTTGCCCTTGGCGAACAGGTCCTGGGAGCGCGCCAGATTGCGTCGCTTGTGCTCGAGGTCGGTGAGCGCGGCCGCGTATTGCTGATCGATCTCGGGAGACTCGATCACAGCGACGACCTGGCCGGCCTGAACCCGGTCGCCACGATCGACCGACAACGTCTTCACGTAGCCGCTGACCTTGGCATAGAGGATCGCCGACTGGTTCGAGCGCACATCGGCCAGCAGCGTGACGGTTCGCTCCTTCGGCCCCTGGACCGGCGTGACAACCTCGACCCGCGGACCCCGGTCGACGGCATTGCCGCGCGCCTCGCGGGCGGTCGCCACGCTCGAACTGCGGCTGAAGTGGAAATAGCCGACCGCAAGCGCTGCGGCTACGACCACGGCCGCGCCGGCAATATAAAGCCGCGTCTGCCGCCCTTTTGCGGGCACCGGTTGAACGTCAGGCATGAGCGGATCCCCCTGTCGACGCTCCGGCGGCTTCCGCCTCGAAGCGCTTGTCCAGCATGTGCAGGCTCGGCGGCTGCCGGCGCAGCAGCGTGTAGAACACCGGCACCAGAACCAGCGTGGCAACGGTTGCGAAGGCGAGCCCGCCGATCACGGCGCGGCCGAGCGGCGCGTTCTGCTCGCCGGCCTCGCCGAGCGCCAGCGCCATCGGGATCATGCCGATGACCATGGCGAGCGCCGTCATCAGGATCGGGCGAAGCCGGGTCTGGCCCGCTTCGATCACCGCCTGAAACGGCGTCAGGCTTTCATCGCGGCTGCGCAGATCGTTGGCGAAGCTCACCACCAGGATCGAGTTCGATACCGCGATGCCGACCGACATGATCGAGCCCATCAGCGAGGCGACGTTGATCGTTGTGCCGGTCATCGCCAGCGTCCACAGGATGCCGACCAGCGCGCCCGGCACCGCCATCATGATGATGAAGGGATCGATCCAGGACTGGAACAGCACGACCAGCAGCGCATAGACCAGCAGGATCGCGAGGATCAGCCCGAAGCCGAGATTCTTGAACGAGGTCTCCATCACTTCGTTCTGACCGCGCAGGAAGATCTTCACCGTCGACGGCAGGTTTTTCTGCTCCTCCTCGATGATCTTCTTGATGTCGGCCGCGGTGCCGCCGAGGTCGCGGCTGTCGACATTGGCGAGCACATCGACCACGCGCTGCACCGTATAGTGGTTGACCGACTGCATGCTGGTGGTCGGGCGCATCGAGGCGATGTCGGAGATGCGCGTCACCGGCGAGGCCGGCACGGTCGTCAGTGTCGTCGGCAGGATGTTGGGATTGATGTTGGGCGCGGCCGGATTGGCCGGCAGGTTCATCACGTCCTGCACGGTGTTGATCTTGTCGGCCGGGGTCTGCACCGCGACGATGTAGTTCACGCCGGTCTGCGGATTGAGATAGTAGGTCGGCCCGACCAGCGCACTGCCGGCGAGCGACGTGAGCATGTTGTTGGCGACGTCGCGCTGCGCGACGCCGAGCCGCGCGGCGCGCTGACGGTCGACGTCGATCTGGATGGTCGGGAAATCCAGCACCTGCGCGATCCGTGGATCGACCACGCCCGGCACTCTCTGGATCGCGCGCAGGATGCGCTGCGCCGAGGCATAGGCGCGCACGAAGTTCGAATCCTGGATCTGGATATCGATCGGCGCCGACAGGCCGAAGTTCAGCACCTGACTGACGATGTCGGCGGTCTGGAAGTAGAACAGATTGCCGGGAAACTCGGCGTTGAGCTTGTCGCGAAGGATGCGCTGGTACTCCACGGTGGGCCGGTGGCCGTGGTTGAGCGAAATGAGCAGCTCGGCGTCCATGCCGCTGGTGTTGTCGCTCGGCACGAAAGCAAGATTGAGCGAGAACGGCAGTCCGATGGTGGCGTTGACGGTGCGCAGCTCCTTGGCCGGAATCACCTGGCGGATGCTTTCCTCAACGCGGGCTACGATCTTCTCGGTTTCTTCGAGCCGCATGCCGCGCGCCGCGCGGATATGCATCTTCAGGATGCCGACGTCCGAGGTCGGAAAGAAATCGGTGCCGATCACCGGCGCCAGCGCACCTGTCGCGACGACCACGAGGCCGAAGCAGCCGAGCACGAAGGCGCGCCGCCGCAGGACCAGCGCCAGCAGGCTGCCGTAGCCGTTCTTCACCCGATCGAAGCCGCGGTCGAAGGCCGCCGAGAACCTGCCGCCGATGCCCTTCGGCGCGTGATCGTCGTGGTCCTTGAGCAGGTAGCGCGCCAGCGCCGGGATGACGGTGAACGACAGCACGTAGGACGCCAGCATCGCCAGCACCACCGTGATGGCGAGCGGAATGAACAGGAAGCGCGACGGCCCGGTCAGCAGCAGCACCGGGAAGAACACGATGCAGATCGCGAGCGTCGCGACCGTCAGCGGCTGGATCACCTCGCTGGAACCGTCGAGAATCGCGACGGTGAGCGGCTTGCCGAGGCTCTGGTTGCGATGGATGTTCTCGATCGTCACCGTGGCGTTGTCGACCAGCAGGCCGATCGCGAGCGCCAGCCCGCCGAGCGTCATCAGGTTGATGGTCTGCCCGGTGAGGAACAGGCCCGCGACACCGGCCGCGATCGACAGCGGAATCGACAGCGAGACGATCACGGTGTTCCGCCAGCTTCCCAGGAAGATCAGGATCATCAGCGAGACCAGGATCGACGACAGGATGGCCTCGTGAACGATGTTGTCGACTGCGCCCTGCACGAACACCGACTGGTCGAAATCGAGCTTGAGGTCGAGGCCCTCCGGCGCAGTGGCCTGAACGTCCGGCAAGATGTCGCGGATCGCCTGCACCACAGCGATAGTGGAAGCATCCGAGTTCTTGAGAATGCTCATATAGCTCGCGCGCTGGCCGTTGATGCGCACGGCGTTTTGCTGGGCCGCGAAGCTGTCGCTCACGGTTGCGACGTCGCCCAGCATGACGGTGATGCCGTCGCGCACACCGACCGGCAGCGCCTGGAACTGGTCGACGAACTGCGGACTGGAGTTGAGCTTGACGTTGAACTCGCGCTCGCCGATGCGGGCGATGCCGGCCGGCACGATCACGTTGGTGGTCTGCAGCGCGCCGACCACGTCCATCTGCGACAGGCCCTTGGCGCTGAGCCGCGCGGGATCGACGTCGACGATGATCTGCCGCTGCTTGCCGCCATAGGGCGCCGGGATCGACAGGCCCGGGATCGTGAACAGCCGCGTGCGCAGGAAGTTCAGGCCGTAGTCGAAGATCTGCTGCTCGGGCAGCGTCCTGCTGTTGAGCGTGACCTGCACCACCGGCACGTTCGAGGCGTTGAACCGGATCATGTTCGGCGGCGTGATGCCGGGCGGCGCAATGCGCAGGATCGAATTGTTCTGCGCATTGATCTGGGCGATGGCGCCGCCGATATCGGTGCCTTGCGTGAAATAAACCTTGAGAATGCCGAGCCCCGGAATCGACAGCGATTCAATGCGCTCGATGCCGTTGACCGTGGTCGAATAGGCGCGCTCGCTGATCAGCACCACGCGCCGTTCCATATCCTCGGCCGAGAGGCCTGGATAGTTCCAGGCCACATAGACCACCGGGATGTCGATGTTGGGGAAGATGTCGACGACCATGCGCCGCGCCGACAGGACGCCCATCAGCATGATCAGCAGGCCCGCGATGGCCATCGTATATGGCCGGCGCAGCGCCAAGCGCACCAATCCGATCATAAGTCGCCCGCCCCACTCCGAACCGCACGGCCTTTTCGTCCGTCGCCGCGGTTCCCGGCCTTCCTCGCGGAAGGCGCAATCCCTGTCGTCCGAGTCGTTTCTTGTTTTGCAAATGATCCTCTGAACCGGCCGGCCGATTCAAGAGGATTCAGAGCAGAGCTGATAGTCCCAAGCCCAAATGCCCGGTGCCGGCCACATTTCCGGGCTGGCGCCGGCCGGGCCCTGGCATCTCAGCGGGCTGCGGTGCCGCCCCGGTTCCAGCCGCGCGCGCCCTCGCCATAGATGTCGCAGCCCGACGCAGTCACCACCGCGGTGTCCTCGAGCTTGATGAAGCCGCGCTTCGGGTGCTTCATCGTGGTCTCGATC
>CAKZHN010000553.1 GCA_936924235.1 uncultured Rhodoplanes sp.
AGTTCAGACGTGTGCTCTTTCCGATCTGCCGCCGCCTCCCGCGGTGGCAAGGCCGACTCCGCCGCAGCAGCCGGTGGTCAGGCAAGCTCCGCCGCCGCCGGTCGTGCGACAGGCTCCGCCACCGCCGCCACGGCAGGCTGCACCACCGCCGCCGCCGCAACCGCAGCGGCAGGCTCAGCCCGCGCCGCCGCCGCCGAAGCCTGCGCCCGCGCCGGCCAAGCCGCCAGCATGTCCGGCCGGCAAGACCTTCAAGAACGGCGCCTGCAGCTAGCCTCAACGCAAACGAAAACGCCGCGCCGGAGAAATCCCGCGCGGCGTTTTCATTTTGTGTTTTCAATCAGCGTTTCGAGGGATGCTTCTCGACCGGCGAGCCGGACGGCAAATCGTACTGCCCTGACGGCAGGCCGTCGAAGAACTCCAGCACCTCCGAGGTCTTCACGACGTCGGCATACTTTGCGTTCATGTCGCACAGGTTGATGGCGTGGCTCGCCTGCGAGCGGTCGAAGCAGCCTTCCTCCGCGAGCGAGATGCGGTAGTTCAGGCTGAAGGCGTCGAGCACGGTGGCGCGCACGCAGCCCGACGTCGTGGTGCCGGTGACGATGACGCTGTCGCAGCCGAGCAGCGTCAGGTAGCTCGACATGTTGGTGCCGAAGAAGCCCGACGGCTTCTGTTTGTAGATGACGATGTCCTTCGCACCGGGCGCGATCTCGGCAACGATTTCGTTGCCGTCGACATTGGTCTGCGGCCGCGAGTCGTTGTCCTCTTTCGAGCGGCTGTTCTTCCAGCTCCAGCTGCCGCTGTCCCAGTTGTCCTCGCGCCGCACGCCGGTGGTGTAGATCACCGGGATGCCCTTGTCGTGCGCCTTCTCAATCAGCGATTTGAGATAAGGCATCGCCACCCAGGCGTCCTCGCCGCAGGAGTTGCGCCAGCGCTTGATCGACTCGAGGATCGGCATCGGCCGCTCGTCGCAGAACGCGTAGTTGACGTCGATGATGAGCAGCGCCGGGCGCTTGCCGAAGCCCTGGCGCGCGCCGTAGCCCGAGGTGCCGAACACGGCCTTGTCGCGCTCGGTGAGGAATTGGTTCCAGATCGGTTCAGACATTGTTGATTTCTCCCGAATAAATGCCGTCGTGAGCGTAGCGGACTTACAGGCTCGCGCGAACGCTTTCGACGAAGCTCATGTCGAAGATTTCCTCATACTTGACGTCCGTTTTGAGAATACCGGCCTCCATCACCACGGCCTTGCCGGTGTCCCAGGCGGCGCGGCTGACCATGCCGTCCTTGCTCCACATCTCGTCGGCGAACGAACGGTCGAGCGTGGCCTTCATGTCGTCGAGCGGCATGGTCGGGAACTGCTTCTTGGCGATCTCGGCGGATTCCTGCTGGTTCGCATAGAGGAACTTCAGTCCTTTGATCATGCCGCGGACGAAGCCGCGCACCACCTCCGGCTGCTTCTGGATCGAGTCGAGACGGATGTTGATGGTCGAATAGGCGTAGGGCCCGAGTTCCTTCGGCACGTTGTAGAACGGCTCACTCCAGATGTTCTGGTTGACGCCCTGGGTGATGAACGGCTCGGTCGAGCAGCCGAGCTGGGCGCGCTTGCCTTTGACCGCGGCGAGGATGGCGGAGTTGGCGGTTTCGACCAAGGTGACGTCCTTGACCTCAAGATTCCATTTCTTCAGCAGATAGCGGGTGATCGAGTTCGGGGTGCCGCCGAAGCCGCCGGTCGCGAGCGCCTTGCCTTTGACGAAGCTTGTGAAGTCGCGGCCGTTCGGCGCGAGGCCCTTCTCGGCGCAGAAGTAGACGTTGCCGCGATCGACGCAGTTCACCACGCAGCGCAGCTCGGCGCCCTTGGCCTTGGCGAACGCGCAGTGCTCCGGGCCGCCGATGAACGCGAAGGCCTGGCCCGACAGCACCGCATTGGTGTGGCCGGCGCCGGTCTCGATCGTGACGATCTTCACGTTGATGTCGGATTCGGCGAAGTAGTCCTTGGCCATGGCGATGTACATCGGCAGGTAGCCGGTCGAATGCACCGGCTCAGCGACCAGGAGCTCATGCTTGGCGGCGTGCGCGATGTAGGGCTTGGCGACGAGCGCGGCGCCCGCCGCTGCCGTCGTGCCGAGGAATTTGCGTCGATCCATTCAAGCCTCCTGTTGAGCTACTGCCGCGTGCCTTTGCGCAAGATGTTCTCAATCCACGACACCACAACGTACATGAGCACCGCCAGCACCGAGAGCACGAAAACCGCAACCCAGACCAGCGCGATCTCGTAGGTGGAGCCGGCGTAGAAGATCGTGCGGCCCAACCCGTGCTGCGACGCGATGAACTCACCGACGATCGCGCCGGTGAGCGCGAGCCCGATGTTGATGCGCAGCACCGAGATGATCCAGGGCAGGCAGAACGGCATCACCAGCTTGCGGAACACCTGCCAGCGGCTGGCGCCGAGCGAGTAGAACAGCTTCTCGTTGTCGGGATCGAGCGCCTTGACGCCCGCGTAAGCAGTGAGCGTCGAGACCACGATGGTGAGCGCCACCGCGATCACGACCTTCGAAGCGAGCCCCAGGCCGAACACCAGGATGACCAGCGGAGCGAGCGCGAGCTTCGGGATCGACTCCATGCAGATGATGTACGGCTGCGCGATCGCCGCATAGTTGCGCGACCACCAGAACGACAGGCCGAGCAGCGAGCCTGCGGTGGTGCCGATGATGAAGCCGATGATGGTGGAGCGGAAGGTGAAGCCGATGTCGGTCCAGGCGTCGCCTTCGGTGAAGAAGATGATGAAGGTGCGCCAGATGGCGGAGGGTTGCGACCAGAAGAAACCATCAATGAGGCCGGCTCGTGCGCCGATCTCCCACAGCGCGATGATGCCGACCAGGATGCCGATTTGGACCGCGACGATGGCCCACGACGGCCAGTCCTTCTGTACCGGCAGGCGGCGGATCGGCCTCGGTGTTTTCGCCGGCGCCGGTTTGGCGTCGCCGCGCGCGACGCCTGCAACACGAGAGGTGTCCTGGATGGTCATCAGGCGGCCTCCAGCGCGGGCGCGGCCACGGTGAGGAGCTTCAGGCAGCGTTCCTTGATCGCTGTGA
The DNA here is from genome assembly GCA_936924235.1 of uncultured Rhodoplanes sp. Taxonomy (GTDB): domain Bacteria; phylum Pseudomonadota; class Alphaproteobacteria; order Rhizobiales; family Xanthobacteraceae; genus Z2-YC6860. The sequence continues at coordinate 3,090 of CAKZHN010000553.1, forward strand.
ACTCAGGCGTCAGCGTCACGGTGCGGGGGCG
>CAKZHN010000554.1 GCA_936924235.1 uncultured Rhodoplanes sp.
TCTTCCGATCTGCTCAAGCGCACGCCGCCGTCGGCCGCGGTCGCGCTACCCGCCGGCATGGTCGACGAGCAGATCAGCACGTTAGGGTCATCGCCCCACACCTCCTGGGCGGTGCGGTCGTCGATCAGGCCGACGAACCACGATACCGCGCCGAGCGTGCCGTAGGTCCAGCCCGCCGACATATCGCCTTCGCCGAGCGCCATCTGGATCTCGTAGAAGGTCGACAGGTCCATTTCGTAGCCGCCCCAGCGTTTGGGCTGCAGCACGTGGAAGAAACCCGCCGCCTGCATTTCGGCCATGACGTCCGGCAGGACGTGGCGGTTCTTCTGCTGCGCTGTGGAGCGCGCCGCGAGCGACGGGATCATCGCGCGGGCCCGCGCGATCAGTTCATCAGGCTTGGGCACGATCGGACGGATGGCGCTGACGGCGTCCATGTCATTGGCCCGGCGCCGGATGATGCTTCATCCAGTGACGCGCGATGTCGACGCCGCGGCAAATCCACACGCCGTCATGCTCCAGCACGTAGTCGAGAAACCGCGCCAGCCCCGCGGCGCGGCCGGGGCGGCCGATCAGCCGGTCGTGCAGCGCCAGCGACATCATGCGCGGTTCGCTCGCGCCCTCGCGGTAGAGCACATCGAACGTGTCCTTCATGTACGTGAAGAAATCGTCCGAGGTGGCGAACGCCACGTTGCCGTCGAAGCGGTTGTCGTTGGTCTCGTAGGAATACGGGATGACGAGATGGTGGCGGCCCGCGACCTCGACCCAGTAGGGCAGTTCGTCGTTCAGCGCATCGCGGTCGTAGAGGAAGCCGCCTTCCTCGACCAGGAGCTTCCGCGTGTTCGGGCTCGGCCGTCCGGTCATCCAGCCGACCGGCCTTGTGCCCGCGATCTCGGTCAACGTCTCGACCGCCAGCTTGATGTGCCGCCGCTCGACCGCGAGCGGCACGTGCTGATAGTCGATCCAGCGGTAATGATGGCTGACGATCTCATGGCCGGCCTCGACCATCGCGGCCGCCACCTCGCGGTTCTTGTCGAGCGCGGTCGCGACCGCGAGCACGCCGATCACGATCTTGCGCTCCTCGAAAATCTTGAGGATCCGCCACACACCGCGCCGGCTGCCGTATTCGAACGACGACTCCACCAGCGGACTGCGCATGCCCTTCACGGCGGGGAATCCGATGTCGGTCAGCATGCCCTCCGACACCTTGTCGCCGTGCAGCAGGTTCATCTCGCCGCCGCACTCGTAGTTCAGCGAGATCTGCAGCGCGAGCCGCGCGCCGCCCGGCCATTTCGGATCCGGCAGGCGCCGGCCGTAGCCCACGAGGTCCCGCGCATAGGGCGCTGGTTGCTTCTTCCGCGCTTTCACTGGCATCATCCTTTGAACGACACCCGGCGAGGCCGATTATCGCCGCAGATGTCGGAGCGACGCAACGCCGCGACGTATGTCTGCGGCGCTGGGCCCTCCCTTAGAACCGGCGGTTCGTCAGAACGGCTCGTAGTCGCGGAGCTTCGGCATCACCTGCTCGCCGAACAGCTTGATCGAGCGCATCAGGTCGGGCTCCGGCAGGTCGGCGAAATTGAACTCGCCCATGAAGGAGATCGGGAAGAGCACACGTCT
>CAKZHN010000555.1 GCA_936924235.1 uncultured Rhodoplanes sp.
CCATATCTCGAAGCTCTTGCGCGGCGTGAGACGGGGGCCGAGCGGGCCTTCGGAATAGGATTTGGTTGGATCGCCGGCCCATTTGACCGAGCGCGCCTGTTCGCGTCGGAAGAAGATCAGGCAGTCGCGCGGCGTGCGTGAGATCGGAATCGCGAGAAAACCTGCCGCGCGGTCGCGGAACGATTCACCCGACGCGTAGAGCTTGGCTATTTCGGCAGTGGCACAGATCCGGCCCGGCGACGTCCGGTTGACGAACTGTACGGTTTCCTTGACCTCGTCCTGGGTCGGCGTCGCGCCGGACAGCGTAACGTGGCCGTCCGACCAGACCGCGATGCCGTCGCAATCGATCATCTTGCGATAATCTTCGACGAAGTCGGCGATGGCGCCGGTGCTGTGCGCGTGCGTCGCCGCGATCTCCATCAGCCGTTCCTGCACCTGATGGGCGCGAGCTTCGTAGCTCATATCGATCTCGCGCTCGCGGCTCTCGAGAATCCAAGAGAACATCTGGCCGAACAGTTCGGCGGCGGTTCGCCGCTCGAACGAGATGTGCCGGGGCGAATAATGGTGGCAGGCAAACAGGCCCCACAGCTTGCCGTCGCGCAGGATCGACACCGACATCGAGGCTCCGACGCCCATGTTGCGCAGATACTCGATATGGATCGGCGACACCGAGCGCAGCACGCTCATCGACAGGTCGAGCAGCGTGGCGCTGTGGCTCGGCGCCGACGACAGCAGCGCCGGCCTGGCGTTGATGTCGGAGATGATGCGCAGCCAGTTGCGCTGATAAAGGATGCGCGCCTGGCGCGGAATGTCGGAGGCCGGATAGTGCAGGCCGAGGAACGGCTCGAGCCCGCCGGCCGCGACCTCGGCCACCACCTCGCCGGAGCCGTCCTGATGGAAGCGGTAGACCATCACCCGGTCGAAGCCGGTGAGGATCTTCATCTGGCGCGCCGACTCCTGCGCCAGCTCGGTCATCGAGCGGGTCTTGCGCACGCGCCCGAGCATCAGCCGCACCAGCTCGCCCGAATTGACGTCGGGCTCGGCGACACTCGGCTCGCCTTCGATGATCAGGTAGGCGCCGGAAAAATGGATCGCGAGGTCGAACGGCTTGCCGCCGTCCTGCAGCGGCACCGCAAAGATGCGCTCGACGGCGTCCGGGCCGGACAGATGGTCGATGCGGGCGCGGATCGCCTTGATCGCCGTCTCGGAAAGCACCTCTTGCAGCGGCTGCTGGATGACGTCGGCCCAGTCGCGGCCGAGATGGTCGCCGACATTTTCCGAGGCGATGCAGATGGTGAAATCGGACAGCACCGTCAGCAGGAAGCCGAACGGCTGGATGCTGCCCGGAACGTGAATCGGTTCACGGTCGCAGTTGGTCAGATCGACCTTGTTCATGCCGGTGCAAACCCGGCGGCGGCGAAGCCCGGCGCCAACGCCCGCGCGGCCGCCCGTTCGAACAGGCCGAAGGCCCGCAGTGCACCATCGACGGCGGCGGCCGCGTGGTCCGCGGCGGGATGGCCGTCGAGGATGGCGAGGAAGCTCGGCCAGAAATGCTGGCCGGCGCCGTGCCGCAGGAAGGCTGTGGCATGCAGCACGTTGGTGTCGTGCGAATGTTTCACGGTGTTGAGCAGGACCCGGGCGCCGAGGCGGGATCCCTCGAGGACGTACATGGTCCCGAGCATGCCGCCGAAATCGAGCGGTCCGGGAACCGGGAGCGGATCGGCCCGGCCGCCGATGCGGGCCAAATCGTCGAGAATGGCCGCCTCCCGCGACCGCATGGGCCAGTCCGGGAACAGCCGGGCAACGCCCGCGGCCGTGAGCGCCGCCTCGAGCGGAATGAGCCCGGCCGCATTGATCTCCAGGAACCGCCGATATCCAGACAGGCCCGTCAGGTCGAGCGAGCCGAGCCGGGCGTCCAGCCGGGCATGGGCCTCGGCGGTGACGCTGCGCAGGCACAGCCGCAGGCCCGAGGCCCCGGCTGGCGCGGACATGGTGCTGCTCTGAGATGGGTCGGCTGGACTCAACATGAGGCAGGGGTGCGCTGGTGCTGAAGGGGACGATGATGGCAGCAAAGGCGACCAGGAAACTCCAATGTCCGGCAAAGGTTCCCACAGGCAACCCATTCGCCGCGCAGGGCCTCGCATCGCTCAGGCACCGCAAACCAAGGTTCAATGCGGCTTCTCATGTCGGATATGTTGCGCCACAGCGGCGGCTATGTTACGGAACCGCGCGATTTTGCTGGGGTTCGGTGACGGCCTCCGGAATCCCAAAAACTCCCTTGAAATCCAAGGGTTTGTGCCGCGCCCGGTTGGCCGGTGCCGAGCCTGCGGATTTGATTTCAAGAGAAGCACACGTGGCAGGCGACGATCCCACTGTATCCGGCATGGCAGGGCGTTACGCGCGGGCGCTGTTTGAGCTCGCGCTCGATGCAAAGATTGTCGATGCCGTCAAAGCCGATCTGGAAAAATTCGACGCGATGATCTCGGACAGCGCGGACCTGCACCGGGTGGTGCGGAGCCCCGTGTTCGGCGCCGAGGAGCAGGGCAGAGCGCTCGCCGCCGTGCTGGACAAGGCCGGCATCGGCGGACTCGCCGGCAACTTCCTCAAGCTGATCACCGCCAACCGCCGGCTGTTCGCGGTGCGCGATATGATCCGCGACTTCCGCAAGCTCGTGGCGCGCTGGAAGGGCGAGGTGACCGCCGAGGTGACGGTCGCCGAGAAGCTCTCCGACGCCCGCCTCGAGGAACTTAAAGCCACACTCAAGTCGATCACCGGCGAGAAGGCGGTCGACCTCAACGTCAAGATCGACCCGTCGATCATCGGCGGGCTGATGGTGAAGCTCGGCTCCCGCATGGTCGACAGCTCGCTCCGCACCAAACTCAATGCGATCAAGCACGCGATGAAAGAGGCCCGCTGATGGATATCCGCGCCGCAGAAATCACCGCCATCCTGAAGGACCAGATCAAGAATTTTGGTCAGGAGGCTGAGGTCACCGAAGTCGGCCAGGTGCTGTCCGTCGGCGACGGCATTGCCCGCGTCTATGGCCTCGACAACGTCCAGGCCGGCGAGATGGTCGAGTTCGAGAACGGCATCCGCGGCATGGCGCTGAACCTCGAAACCGACAACGTCGGCATCGTGATCTTCGGCAACGACCGCGAGATCAAGGAAGGCCAGACCGTCAAGCGCACCCGCGCCATCGTGGACGTGCCGGTCGGCAAGGGCCTGCTCGGCCGCGTGGTCGACGCGCTCGGCAATCCGATCGACGGCAAGGGCCCGATCAAGGCCGACAAGCGCGCCCGCGTGGACGTCAAGGCGCCGGGCATCATTCCGCGCAAGTCGGTGCACGAGCCGATGGCCACGGGCCTCAAGGCGGTCGACGCGCTGATCCCGATCGGCCGTGGCCAGCGCGAGCTGATCATCGGCGACCGCCAGACCGGCAAGTCGGCGATCATTCTCGACACCATCCTCAACCAGAAGCCGCTCAACGCGCAGCCCGACGAGAAGATCAAGCTGTACTGCGTCTACGTCGCGGTCGGCCAGAAGCGGTCTACCGTGGCGCAGTTCGTGAAGGTGCTGGAGGAGCAGGGCGCGCTCGAATACTCGATCGTGATCGCGGCGACCGCCTCGGATCCGGCGCCGATGCAGTATCTGGCGCCGTTCGCCGGCTGCACCATGGGCGAGTACTTCCGCGACAACGCCATGCACGCGGTGATCTTCTACGACGATCTGTCGAAGCAGGCCGTCGCCTACCGCCAGATGTCGCTGCTGCTGCGCCGCCCGCCGGGCCGCGAAGCCTATCCGGGCGACGTGTTCTATCTCCACTCGCGTCTGCTCGAGCGCGCCGCCAAGATGGGCGACGGCGCGGGCGCCGGCTCGCTGACCGCGCTGCCGGTGGTCGAGACCCAGGCCAACGACGTGTCGGCCTACATCCCGACCAACGTGATCTCGATCACCGACGGCCAGATCTTCCTGGAGACCGACCTGTTCTATCAGGGCATCCGTCCGGCCGTGAACGTCGGCCTCTCGGTGTCGCGCGTCGGCTCGTCGGCGCAGACCAAGGCGATGAAGAAGGTGGCCGGCAAGATCAAGGGCGAGCTCGCGCAGTACCGCGAAATGGCGGCCTTCGCGCAGTTCGGCTCCGACCTCGACGCCACCACCCAGCGTCTGCTCAACCGCGGCTCGCGGCTCACTGAACTGCTCAAGCAGGCGCAGTTCTCGCCGCTGAAGATGGAAGAGCAGGTCGTGGTGATCTATGCCGGCGTCAACGGCTATCTCGATCCGATCGCGGTCAACCGAGTGCGTCCCTTCGAGGACGGCCTGCTGACGCTGCTGCGGACCAAGAACAGCGACATCCTGGAAGACATCCGCAAGACCAACGACCTCTCGGCCGACACCGAGAAGAAGCTGAAGAGCGTGGTCGAAGGCTACGCCAAGACTTTCGCGTAAGGGACACCTTCGCGGAAGCGACGTTCGCCTAACCTTCTCCGCCTCCCCGATCTCGGGGAGGGGTTGACCGAGAGACCGAGCAAGAGATGGCCAGCCTCAAGGACATGCGGGTCCGCATCGCCGCCACCAAGGCGACGCAGAAGATCACCAAGGCCATGCAGATGGTCGCGGCCTCGAAGCTGCGCCGCGCCCAGGCCGCGGCGGAAGCCGCGCGGCCCTATGCAGAGCGCATGGAGAAGGTGCTGGGCAACATCGCGGCCTCGGTGACCGACCTCAGCTCGGCGCCGAAGCTTCTGGCCGGCACCGGCACCAACCAGGTGCATCTGCTCGTGGTCTGCACCGCCGAACGCGGCCTGTGCGGCGCCTTCAACTCGTCGATCGTCCGTCTGGCGCGCGAGCACATCAACAAGCTTGCCGCCGACGGCAAGACCATCAAGATCCTCTGCGTCGGCCGCAAGGGCGCCGAACAGTTCCGCCGCCAGTACTCGCAGAACATCGTCGAGGTGATCGAGCTGCGCGTGAAGACGCTGGGCTTCGAGCACGCCGATCAGGTCGGCAAGAAGATCATCGAGCTCTACGAGAATGGCGAATTCGACGTCGCTTCGCTGTTCTTCTCGCGCTTCCGCTCGGTGGTGCAGCAGACCCCGACGGCGCTGCAGATCATCCCTCCGGTGTTCGAGGCCAAGTCCGAAGGTGGCCCCGCCGCGGTCTACGAATACGAACCGGATGAGATCGACATCCTGACCGAGCTTCTGCCGCGCAATATCTCGGTGCAGGTGTTCCGCGCGCTCCTGGAAAACGCTGCGTCCGAGCAGGGCGCGCGCATGTCGGCGATGGACAATGCCACCCGCAACGCCGGCGAAATGATCCGCAAGCAGACCATCACGTACAACCGCACGCGTCAGGCGATGATCACCAAGGAACTGATCGAGATCATCTCTGGCGCGGAGGCCGTGTAACAGTCGCGGAGGCGTCCCATGGCTTACATCGTATCAGCGACGACCAAAGGCGGCCGCAACGGCCGCGCGATTCTCGACAATGGCGGGCTCGCGCTGGCGATGGGCCTGCAGAAGGAGCTCGGCGGCAACGGCGAGGGCCACAATCCCGAGCAGCTGTTCGTGCTAGGCTGGTCGGCCTGCTTCGGCCAGGCGATCCTCGCGCTGTCGAAGAAGCACGGCCTCGACGGCCAGGACGCCCGCGTTACCTGCCAGGTCACGATGGACAAGGACGAGATCAGCTTCGGCTTCAAGGCCGAGCTGAAGGTCACGATCCCGGGCGCCGACAAGGCCAAGGTGCAGGCCCTGGTCGAAGACGCCCACAAGATTTGCCCGTATTCGCGCGCCACGCGCAACAACGTGCCGGTCACGTTGACCGTGGTCTAAGGCGCACAGACGTTCGAAGGAGAGAAGCTTATGGCGACCCCCAACGCAGTCGGAAAGATCACCCAGGTCATTGGCGCCGTCGTCGACGTGCAGTTCGAAGATCACCTGCCGGCGATCCTGAACGCGCTCGAGACCAAGAACGGCGGCAGCCGTCTGGTGCTCGAAGTCGCCCAGCATCTCGGCGAGAATACGGTGCGCACCATCGCGATGGACACCTCCGAGGGTCTGGTGCGTGGCCAGGAGGTCACCGACACCGGCGAGCCGATTTCGGTTCCGGTCGGCGACGAGTGCCTCGGCCGCATCATCAACGTCATCGGCGACCCGGTGGACGAGGCCGGCCCGGTGAACGCCAAGGCGAGGCGCGCCATTCACCAGGACGCGCCGGCCTACACCGAGCAGTCGACCGAGGCCGAGATTCTCGTCACCGGCATCAAGGTCGTGGATCTGCTCGCGCCCTACGCCAAGGGCGGCAAGATCGGCCTGTTCGGCGGCGCCGGCGTCGGCAAGACCGTGCTGATCATGGAGCTGATCAACAACGTCGCGAAGGCGCACGGCGGTTATTCGGTGTTCGCCGGCGTGGGTGAGCGCACCCGCGAAGGCAACGACCTCTATCACGAGATGATCGAGTCGCAGGTCAACAAGGACCCGAAGAAGAACAACGGCTCGGCCGTCGGCTCCAAGTGCGCGCTGGTGTACGGCCAGATGAACGAGCCGCCGGGCGCCCGCGCCCGCGTCGGTCTGACCGGCCTCACGGTCGCCGAGCACTTCCGCGACCAGGGCCAGGACGTGCTGTTCTTCGTCGACAACATCTTCCGCTTCACCCAGGCCGGCTCGGAAGTGTCGGCGCTGCTCGGCCGTATTCCTTCGGCGGTGGGCTATCAGCCGACGCTCGCGACCGACATGGGCGCGCTGCAGGAGCGCATCACCACCACGACCAAGGGCTCGGTCACCTCGGTGCAGGCGATTTACGTTCCGGCCGACGACCTCACCGACCCGGCGCCCGCGACCTCGTTCGCGCACTTGGACGCCACCACGGTGCTGTCGCGCGACATCGCCGCCAAGGGCATCTATCCGGCGGTGGACCCGCTCGACTCGACCTCGCGCATGCTGTCGCCGCTGATCGTCGGCGAGGAGCACTACGCGGTCGCCCGTCAGGTCCAGCAGGTGCTGCAGCGCTACAAGGCGCTGCAGGACATCATCGCCATCCTGGGCATGGACGAGCTCTCCGAAGAGGACAAGCTGACGGTGGCGCGCGCCCGCAAGATCGAGCGCTTCCTGTCGCAGCCGTTCCACGTCGCCGAGGTGTTCACCGGCTCGCCGGGCAAGCTCGTCGACCTGCAGGACACCATCAAGGGCTTCAAGGGACTGGTCGACGGCAAGTATGACCACCTGCCGGAAGCCGCCTTCTACATGGTCGGCAACATCGAAGAGGCCGTCGAGAAGGGCAAGAAGCTCGCGGCGGAAGCGTAAGCGGATAGAGCATGGCCACGTTCCACTTCGAACTCGTCTCGCCGCAGAAGATCGCGTTCTCCGGCGAGGTCGATCAGGTCGATGTCCCGGGCTCCGAAGGCGACTTCGGCGTGTTCGCGGGCCACGCGCCGCTGATCTCGCTGCTGCGGCCCGGCATCGTGACGGTGTATGCGGGCGGCACGCAAGTGAAGCTCGTGGTGCTCGGCGGGCTTGCCGAGGTCGGCCCTGGCGGGCTGACGCTGTTGGCCGAGGTCGCGACCGCGATCGAGGAGGTCGACCGTGCGGCCCTGCAGGCGCAGATCGCCGCGATGGAGCAGCGCTGCAAGGAGATGCTGCAGGGCTCGGAGCTCGACCGCGAGATTCTCAAGCTCGATCAGTTCAAGCAGCTCGACCAGCACCTCCAAGGCACCGCGATGCACTGAGCCTCGCGGTTTTGCAGGCATGAAAAAACGCGGCCGTTTCGGCCGCGTTTTTTTTGCGGGTGTTCGCGCTCACTTGGCCGCGGTCACTGGGTGAATTTGGAGAACGACTTCACCACCTGCTCGTAAGTCTCGCGCTTGAACGGCACCACGAGGTCGGGAAGGTTCTCCATCGGCTCCCAGCGCCAGTCGATGAACTCCGGCTCGTGGCCGTCGCCGGGGTCCAGGATGTTGATCTCGCTGTCCTTGCCGGTGAAGCGCAGCGCGTACCACTTCTGCTTCTGGCCGCGGTATTTGCCCTTCCAGGCCTTGGTGCCGATCTTCTTCGGGATGTCGTAGGTGAGCCAGTTCCGGATCTCGCCGAGCTTTTCGATCGACTTGATGCTGGTCTCCTCGTAGAGCTCGCGCAGCGCCGCGGGATAAGGCTTCTCGCCCTCGTCGATGCCGCCCTGCGGCATCTGCCAGACGTGCGTGTTGTCGATGTGCTCGGGCCCGTCGGCGCGGCGGCCGATGAACACGAGGCCCTTGCGGTTGATCACGCAGAGGCCGGCGCAGGGACGATAGGGCAGGTCTTCGTAATTTTTCGACATGGCGGGCTCGCGCTGGGACACGACATCCTAGCGGAGCACCGCGGATTGCGAGCGGTCAAGTGGCAGCGTTCAGCTTGATTTGGCTCAGCTCGACTTCGGCTTCAGCGCCACCGCGGTGATCGGCACCAGCACCACACCGCGGCCTTCTGCGGTCTTGGCCCAGAGCGCGATGCGCTCGATCGAGGTCGGCATGGCGCTTGCGACGCCGACCGCCGCGCCGTGCTCGCGGGCGGCGGCTTCGAGCCGCGTCAGAGCGCGGTCGATCTGCGCCACGGTCGGCACCGCGTCGAGCGCGATCTCGGCCTTGGCGAAGGGCAGATTGTTGACGCTCGCGAGCTGCGGCGCGACGCTCCGCGCTGACAGGCCGTCGTCGACGAAGATCAGGCCGCGACGCGTGGTTTCCTTCAGCACCGGCGCCATCGCCTGCTCGGTCGAGGTGAAGCGCGCGCCCATGTAGTTGATGAGGCCGACATAGCCCTGGAACCGGCTCATCAGCCAGTACAGGCGGTCCATGTTCTGGTCCGGCGTCATCGACGCCAGCAGTGTCTGCGGGCCCGGATCGTTGTCCGGATAATCGAACGGCTCCATCGGAGCCTGCAGTAGGATCTCGTGGCCCTGCGCGCGGGCCGCCGCCACGCTGCGCTCGACGTCGGCCGCATAGGGCATGAAGGCGAGCGTCACCGGGCCCGGCAGCCGCTCGATCGCCTGCTGCGTCAGGCTGGCGCTGACGCCGAGACCAGTGAGCACGATCGCCACGCGCGGTCCGCCCTTCTTGGCGATCGCGGCGTTGAGCGGGCGCGCATAGGCCTCGGCCGGCCGCACGCCATCAGGCGCGATGCGCGGGATCGCGCCGTGCCGCGAGGGTTCGAGGAGGCGCTGTTCGCCAGGAGCGCGCTGATCGCCCGCGGGCGCCGCCGGGATCGCGACCTCCTGCCGCTTGCCGGTGCTGCCGTCGATGATCGTGACGGTGTTGCGGCCGGCGCCGCCGGGCGGGGGCGGTGCGTCGGCCAACTGTGCCGGCGCGGCGGCTTGGGGCTGCTGGCCCTGGGCTTGGGGCGGCGGGACCGCAAGCGTGACCGCGGTGCCGCCCGGACCGGCATAGCTGCGCGGGCCCTGGGTGTTCCCCGGGGTGTTCATCGAGCCGGCATCCGGCGAGACCACGCCCGGCATCGCGGGTTTCGCGGGTCCCAGGCCGGTCGCGACGGTCACGGCCGGCTCGCCGCCGTTCGGGTCGCTGACCAGGAGGGCCCAGGCCGCATAGGTGCAGAGGAACAGCGCGGGCACGGCCACCAGCGCGTAGGGCAACATGTTCGCCGGCAGCTTCAAGCGGAGCCGCTTGAGCTTGGCGTTCCGGCCGAGAGGCTCGCTCAGTTCGTCGTCGGCCACGGGCTTACGTCCTCGCGAATCATGCGAGCCGAGCCTAGGGACGGATCGTTAACTCTGCGTTTACCGACGAAAAACAGCTGGGCTCTGCAAACGCGGGCGGGGCGGCCCAAAAACGAACGGGGCGGCTCAGAGAGCCGCCCCGCGGAGAAAACGCCGTTTCGGGCGCTTACTGGTTCGAAGCGCGCTTCGCCTGGGGCGGGAACGCCGAGTTGCTGACGACGCCGCGCAGCAGGTCGAGCGACATCTTCAGCGCCTTGTCGTCCTTCGGATCCGGCGGCACGTAGGACTGCGAGCCGGTCTGCTCGTCGCCCTCGGCCTTCAGGTGGCCGCGCAGCGAGGATTCGCCCTTGGTGTCGGTACGAGCCTTGAGGTCCTCCGGCACGTCCTGCAGCACCTCGATGTCCGGGGTGATGCCCTTGGCCTGGATCGACTTGCCCGACGGCGTGAAGTAGCGCGCCGTGGTGAGCCGCAGTGCGCCGTTGCCGGCGCCGAGCGGGATGATGGTCTGCACCGAGCCCTTGCCGAACGAGCGCGTGCCGATCAGCGTCGCGCGCTTGTGGTCCTGCAGCGCGCCGGCGACGATCTCCGAGGCCGAGGCCGAGCCGCCGTTGACCAGCACGATCACCGGCTTGCCCTTGGTCAGATCACCAGGGCGAGCGCTGAAGCGCTGGGTCTCTTCGGCGTTACGGCCGCGGGTCGAGACGATCTCGCCGCGCTCCAGGAACGCATCCGACACCGAGATCGCCTGATCGAGCAAGCCGCCCGGGTTGTTGCGCAGGTCGACGACGTAGCCCTTCAGCTTCTCGGCCGGGATCGCGTTCTGCAGATCGGTGAGCGCCTTCTTCAGGTTCTCAGTGGTCTGCTCGTTGAACTGGGTGATGCGGATGTAGCCGACATCATCCTCCTGCCGCGAGCGCACCGCGCGGACGCGGATGATGTCGCGGGTGATCGCGACCTCGATCGGCTTGTCCTGGCCCTTTCGCATGATGGTGAGCTTGATCTTGGTGTTCACCGGGCCGCGCATCTTCTCGACCGCCTGGTTCAGGGTGAGGCCCTGCACCTGCTCCTCGTCGAGCTTGGTGATGATGTCGTTGGCCATCACGCCGGCCTTGGCGGCGGGGGTGTCGTCGATCGGCGCCACCACCTTGATCAGGCCGTCCTCCATGGTGACCTCGATGCCGAGACCGCCGAACTCGCCGCGGGTCTGGATCTGCATGTCACGGAACGACTTCGGCTCCATGTAGCTCGAGTGCGGATCGAGCCCGGCCAGCATGCCGTTGATCGCCGACTCGATGAGCTTGGAGTCGTCGGGCTTCTCGACGTAGTCGGCCCGGACCCGCTCGAACACGTCACCGAACAGGTTGAGCTGCCGGTAGGTGTCAGCAGCGGCCGCCTTGGCGCTGGAGCCGAACGCCACCGGCACCAGCTTCGGCTGGGTGACCATCAGCGTAAGGGCCGCGCCCGAAGCCGCACTTAGAAGTAAAAGAAATGTCTTGCGCATCATCCGCGAACCTTTTCGCCTTTGCTTGCCGCCCACCATGGACTGGGATCGATCGGGGTACCGTCTTTTCGAAACTCGACATAAAGCGTCGGCTTGCTGGAATTGGAAGCCGAAGTCACCGGAGTTTGAGAGTCGCCACCCATCACTGCAACGGGTTCCCCGGTCAGCACGAACTGGCCGACATTCACTGATATCCGTTCCATCCCGGCGAGTACCACATGATATCCGCCGCCCGCATTAAGGATCAAGACTTGGCCGTAATTGCGGAAGGGCGCCGCATAAACCACCCAACCGTCGCATGGGGCGGTGACCTGGGAACCCGCTCGGGTTGCAAGGATAATGCCTTTTTCGGTGCCACCGGCGCTGTCCGATGCGCCAAATTCCTTGATTCGAGTGCCATTAACCGGAAGTGGTAATTGTCCACGGGCGGACGCGAAAGCGACCGCCGGAGCGAGCCTTCCCGGGTCCCGGAGCGCCGCCAGATCGGTCCGATCGCCGGTCCGGGCGGCTTCCTTGGCCTGCTCCCTGGCGGCCTCCTCGGCCTGCCGCGCGGCGCGATTCGCGGCGTCGAGGCTCTGCTCGACCTTTCCGATCAAATCTTTGAGATTGTCGACCCGTCCGGCCAGCGCGATCGATTTCTGCCGCTCGCTCTCCAGCGCCTTTTCGGTGTCGGCCTGCTTCTTCTGCCGCTCATCGATCAAAAGACTGATTCGCTGGCGGTCCTCGCCGAGCGAAGCGGCGTCGCGGCCGAGCCGGTCCTTTTCGTCGGCGATGTCTTTGCGGATGCGCACAAGGTCCGACAGGTCGGCGGCAAGCTGGTCGGCCTGGGCGCGCATCTCCGGCAGCACCGCGCCGAGCATGATGGCGGTGCGGACGCTCTGCAGCGCATCCTCCGGACGGACCATGATGGCCGGCGGCGGATGCCGGCCGACCCGCTGCAGCGCCGCCAGCACCTCGACGATGGTGTCGCGGCGGCTGGCCAGCGACACGCGCAGGCGCTGCTCGGTGGCATCGAGCGGCTTCAGCCGCGATTCGGTCTCGGTAATGCGGTCCTCGGCGGCGCGCGAACGGGCCGCGGCGTCGATCAGCGCCTGGTTGAGCTTCCGGCGGTCCTCGCCGATCGCCTCGACCTCGCTCTTGAGCTTGGCCTCGGTTTCAGCGGACTTCTTCTGCTCGCTGCGGACTGCTTCGAGCTCCTGCTCGCGTTGGTGCAGCGAATCGAGCGTCGCCTGGGCCAGCGCGGATGAATGAGGAGCGAGGAGGAGCGCGAGGGCCAGCAGGGTTGCCGGCGCGCCAAACGAATCGGTTGGCCGTTCCGAAGCGCTCATGGTCGCCTCAGGTAGGGCGTGTACTCGTAAATGTCCAATTTTGCGGTCAACGGCGACGTGCATAAAGCGCCCGGCGATGTCAGCCGCGAAGCAAACGCCAATCCTGCAGCCTACTGGCTGATTGCCGTCTGGAGGATCTTGGCGACCTCGGGCGAGGGTCGATTGTCGCTGCTGCCGGCCCGGCCCAAGGCCGCGTCGAGCGGCGATACGCGGCGGTCGTCCACGATGGCCACCTCCGCACCGTGATCGATCAGATACCGGACCACGCGAGGCCAGGCCCATTGCGTCGCGCCGAATAACGCGCTCTGTCCGCCCCGCTCCGGCAGCGTGCTGGCACGCCCCATGCGCGCGGTTCTGCTCGTGACGTCGGTGATCCGCGCATTCACGTTGGCGCCGGCCGCCGACAGCAGTTCGAGCGTCGCGATCGCCCGATCCTGCGCGTCATTGGCGCTGGGATTGAAGCGCGGGCTCGGTTCCATGCCGAGCCCCGCGGCGGCCATCAGCGGCGTCACACCCATCGCGGTGGGAACGTCAACGCGCCCTCCGTATTGCAGCAACAACCGCACGGCCTCGCTGTCTTGAGACGCTGCGGCGCGCAACATCGGCGTGGCGCCTGTGCTGATGATCTCGTCGGCGAAGCGGCCGGAATTGCCACCGCGCCCGGGCCGATGCATGTTCAACTGCGTATTGGGATTGACGCCGGCGGCGAGGAACAGCCGTGCGAGATCAAGCGCGGTGGTCTTCGTCATAGCGACGGGCGGCCCGGTGCGTTCTTCGTAAGCATCCAGACTGTAGGTATTCATGTCGATCGCCGCGTAGAGCGCGGTGCGGCCCCACCAGTCCCACAGATGCGGATTGGCGCCGCGCTCGAACAGCAGCTTTGCCGTGTCGTATTGGAAATTATCGATGGCCACGATCAGCGGCGTCACGCCCTCGGGGTTCGGCCGGTTGGGATTGGCACCGGCGTCCAGCAGCGCTTTCACGCAATCCGTGCATCCCGAGCGCGCCGCATAAAGCAGCGGTGTCATGCCGCCGGCCGGCCGGTACTGGTTGCGCGGCTCGCCGGTCATCTGGCTCGGCCAGTCGTTGGCCAACGCGCGGGCATTGACGTCCGCCTTGTGGTCGATGAGAAATCGCGTCAGCTCGGCTGAGCGGGCGTCGGCCGCCCACATCAGCGCCGTCTGGCCGCGCCATTTTTCTCGCGCATTGACGTCGGCGCCGTGGCGCACCAGCAGCTCGGCCACGTCCACGGATCCGGCGCGCGCGGCCAGCATCAGGGCCGTCTGGCCCTCCTGGTTCGGCACTTCCACGTTGCTGCCTGCATCGAGCAGCATTCCGACCAGGCCGGCATTGGCAACCTTGACCGCCTCCGCCAAAGGCGTCGAGCCGTAACTGTTGATCACATCGGGCTTCGCGCCGCCCTTGAGCAACGCGCGGACAAGATCCCCGTCTACCTTGTAGACGGCCCAGTGCAGCGGCGTTGTGCCATCTCCCTGGGTTGCGTTCACATCGGCGCCCGCGGCAATCCTCTTTAGCGCAGCGTCCCGCTGACCGGCCTGGATCAAACCGGCGAGGGTGTCATCGGCGGCGGCAGCCGTGCCGGCCGCTGCAAGGGACAACATGACCGCGAAAATGGCACGCTTCATGATGGTTTCCATCAGAGCACATTCCCTGCGAGAGAATTGTGATGCGCCCAATAGCCCTTATGGGCGTCGTAGGTGAACCTGTACGGGTCGCGGAAGGTCCGATTTAGATCCTTCATCAGTCCCGCATCGAGCATGTCTTGTGCGCTCATGCCTTTCCTGACGAGATCGAGCATGCGATCGAACAGCGTGCGCGTCAGGTCGAACTCAGCCTGCAGCTCGGCGCGGCCCACCACCGGACCGTTGCTCGGCACGATCCGCGTCTCCGCATTGCAGAGTTTCAAGAGTTTTTCCTGCGAGTCGGCGCGCCCACCAAGCCAGCCACCGCCGAACCAGTCGAGCACGGGATCCTTCAGCGGCGAGATCGCATCGCCCACGGCCAGCACGTTCGCGTCTCGGAAGAATACGTAGATGTCGCCGTCCGTGTGGGCCTCGATCAGGTGGCCGTACCCGATCAGCTCATTGCCGGCGAGAGTCTGGTCGCCGGTAAAAAAAGTAATGGTCGGACGAGCCTCTTTGGGCGGCGCTTTCTCGTACCGGTCCTCGCCCTGCAGGTAGTAGTCCGTCGACAGATGCGCCCGGGTCTTCTCGTGAGCAATGATCGCCGCCTCCGACCGCCCCAAGGCAAGATTTCCGCCCACCTGCTCCCGGTGCCAGTGCGTGTTGAACAGAGTTGTGGCACGGCCTGCGCCTGGCAGCTCGCGGAGGCGCTTGAGCACCGCATCGGTGAACTCGGCGGCGCCGCTGTCCACCAACACCTGCCCGGTACTTGCCGTCTGCACCAGGACATTGCCGCCTGCGCCGGTGAGCATCACCAAACCCTCGCTCACCGGAACGACAGCGGGACTTGCTTCCGCGAAAGCGTCGCGTGCGAAGGGCGGCAGGGTCAGACCCACAACGCCGCCCAGCGCACCCTTCAGTATCGACCTGCGATTCATGGCCGAATGTTTCATGGCCGAATGTTTCATGGCCGAGTGTCCTGAATGCCTAGGCAACGGCGATCTCGCCGCTGCTGTCCCCGAAGCTCTTCATCTCCAAACCCGCCTTGTTCAGCAGTGTGAGGTGCAGATTGGAAATCGTCGTGCGTTCGGGCAGCTCGATGTGCTGTCCGCCCTTGAGCGTGCCGGCGCCGCCGCCGACCAGGATGGTCGGCAACGGATAATTGCTGTGCAGGTTGCTGTTCGACATATTGGAGCCGTACAGCAGCATGGAGTTATCCAAGAGCGTGCCTTCGCCGTCGGGCGTGGCGGCGAGTTTCGCGACGAATTCCGCGAACCGCTCCACGTGATAGCGCTGAATCTTGACCAGCTTTTCGAGCCGATCGGGATAATCGGCATGATGTGACAGCGGATGGAAGGAATCCGGCACGCCGATATGATTGTAGGTGCGGTTCGTCCCTTCCCCGATCATGATGAAGGAGGCCACGCGCGTGAGATTGGCCTGATAGGCAACCGCGATCAGATCGAACAGCAGCCGCACTTCCTTATCGATCGCGATATCCTGCTCGGCCTCAGGGATCTCGGGCGCCTTGACGCCCGAGAGATCGCGGTTCTGCGCGAGCTGAACGCGCCGTTCGATCTCTCGCACCGTGTCCAGGTAGCCGTCGAGCAGCACTTTGTCGCCGGCGCCCAGTTCCTGTTGCAGCGCCCGGGTGCGCTCGGTGATGAAATCGAGGATGCTGCGTTTCTGCCTGACGATCGCCACACGCTCTTCCGCCGTGGCGCCTTCGCCGAACAACTGGGCGAAAACCTTCCGCGGGTTGGACTCCATCGGCAACGGCGAGTTGGCATTCCGGTATGACAGCGTGGAGCTGTAGAGGCAGCCGAAGCCGGCCTCGCACGCGACCGCCTGGGTTTCGTTCTCCGAGCAGACCTCCAGCGACGGCAGCGCGGTCTCCTGACCGATGCGCCCGGCAATGATCTGGTCGATCGTCGCAGTCATGCTGGGGCCGGGCGCCTTGAGATCGGGCTTCATGCCGCTGAGCCACGTCGCCGGGTTGTATTTGTGCACGGAGGCGACGCTGGCCTTGTTCTCGAGATTGGCGAACGACGTCACGGTGTGCTTGTGCTTCTCGAGCGGCGAGAGAATATGGCTGAGCTTGAAATCCGCGCCGGCGCCGCTCGGGGTCCAGCGGTCCATGTCCTTGCCGTGCTTGGTGTTCGACATGACGGCGCCGTGCGGAATATAGAAGAAGCCCGCCCGCAGCTTCGGCGCGGCGTCGGTCTTGGCGAGCGCGGTACCGGCCGGGATCATCGCATCGAGCAACGGCAGTCCGACGGCCACGCCCGCGCCCCTGAGCATGGTCCTGCGGGAAAGATGCTTTCTGGTGAGATACATTTTCAGTCCTCCAGAGCCTGCATTCGGAATGCATCACTCGACACAATGCCCATCACCAGAGACGAGAACCGGTAATCATTTTTGGCCGCATCGCGCACAATCGCCCGGACCTGCGGCATGTCACGTGGCTCGACCTCCCGGCCCAGCGCATACATCATGAGCTTCACTGTCAGTGCCTGGACGAATTGACCGGGGCGGTTCATCAGGGCGCGGCGCAGTTCTGCCGGACCTTCGATTTCCTTGCCGTCCGGCATGGTCACTTTCGAATCGATGGGCGCGTTCGCCTGCCAATCGACATCGCGCCACTGCCCGGTGACCGTGAAGCGCTCCAGCGGCAGTCCGTGGGGTTCGATCACCCCGTGGCACATGTTGCACGTCGGATTCTTGCGATGCTCCTCCAGCATCAAGCGCATGGTCTTCGGTTGCGCGCCCGGCGGCGTGCTCAGATCGGTCACCACATTCGGCGGCGGCGGCGCTGGCGGCGTGCCGCGGAGCTTGTCGAGAACCCAGGCGCCGCGCACCACCGGCGAAGTCCTGTTGCCATAGGAGGTGTGCAACAGCACGGCGCCCTTGCCGAGCAGGCCATAGCGATTCTCGTCCTCGAGATGGACGCGGCGGAACTGTGCGCCAGGCACCGTTTTGATGCCGTAGTGCCGGGCCAGCCTTTCATTGAGGAACGTATAGTCGGCCGTCAGCAGCAGCTCGACGTTCTTGTCTTCAAGCAGAATGCTCCGCAGGAAGAGGTCGATTTCCGTCGTGACATCCCGGCGCAGCTCGCTGCTGAATTCGGGGAAGATTTGCTTGTCCCACTCGAATTTCTCGACCTCGAGGAGGTCGAGCCAGCGGAACGCGAAATCCGTCACCAGCGTCTCGGCCTGCGGGGCGGCCAGCATGCGCCGCACCTGGGCGTCCAGTACGCCGGGACGCCGCAGTTCGCCCTTTTGCGCAATCTTGAGCAGCTCATCGTCAGGGGCCCGCTTCCACAAGAAGAAAGACAGACGCGAGGCCAGCTCCAGATCGCTCAGCGGATAAAATTTCGTTTCCTTCTGCGGCCGGGCGATTCCGCGATACAGAAAATCCGGGCTCACCAGAACCGCGGTGACCATCTGTTCGATCCCGGCGTTGAATCCGCCAGGTCCGTCATGGCCGGCGTCATAGAAGGCCATCAGCCCGGCGACGTCGTTCTTGTTAATCGGCCGGCGGAAGGCACGCCCGGCGAGATCCGTCGTGATGCGCTCTGCGCAAGCGCGTTCTTGCTCGGGATTTTCGGGCTTGCAGATTAATAGCTTCTCCCGGCTCGGTGTGCGCGTGGGGCTCGTGGCCGCGTACGGCCCCGCGAGTTTGATGGACCCCATCAGGCGCGGCAAACGCAGATACCCCTTGATCAGAAACCCATAGTACAGGCTGCCGCCTGCAATCACGTCGTCGGTTGCCACACGGGAGCGCTCGATGAACGTCACGACGACTTCGTGCACACCGGCCGTCACCTGCACGGGGATGTTGGCGAAGCGCTGCATGAGCTTCTCGCCCGCCGGTGCACCGCCGCCGCGATCCACGAACGCGCGGTCCGCATCACCGCCGACCATTTGCCGGAAGACCTCCTTGCGATCGACCAGCACGACCACCGCTGTCTCGTTCTCGACCCCGCGTGGGTAGAGTCCGAAATCGAGGTCAGTGATCGTAAGGCGGTACTCACCGTCCGCCGGGAACGTGTATTCGAACCTCGTGCCGCCGCGCGTGCCGAGCGGCATGCCGTCCACATAGCTGTCCTGGTTGCCGATGGCGGGGGGAGGGAAAGAGGCTTTGACGAGATCTGGTGTCGGCTTGCCGACCGCGATGCGCGCGACGACCCGCGCGGCATTGAGGTACTGCTCCAGGAAGGCGGGTGACACGGTCAACGCCGCAGCGATGTTGTTGAAGCCTTCGACCGCAATATCGGCCGGCAGGTACTGGTTGGCATCGATCTCCACAGCCAGAAGATCCTTCACGGCATTGGCATACTCGTTGCGGTTCAAGCGCTGCACGGCAACGCGGCCCGCGCGGTGCTCCTCGCTGCTTTTGTCGAGCGTGCCCTCGAGCCAGCCGATCAGCGCGTCGACTTCCTGCTGCGAGGGCTGAGGCATGCCGGGCGGCGGCATCTGGCGGCCGCGCAATTTGCGCACGACCTTCTCGAAGATCTCGGGGTGCTCGGGCACCGACTTGGCATCGAGCTGATCCAAAAACAGGTTGCCGGCTTTAACGGCGTCGTTGTGGCAACCGAAGCAGTAGAGCCCGATGGTGGACCACTGCGCTTCGGCTTGCTGCGCGACTTGGTTCGCGGGTTCGGCGAAAACTTTGGAGTCGGCTGAAACGATACCGACGGCACAAGCAATTCCGATAAGCCATCCAGCGGGTTTCATATCCGTCCCCACTTAGCGATTTTCATACCGGTCACGGATTTATAGAGCGGAAGACAGGGGCCGAACAGCCTTCACCACTGCTGCAAAACCTGACGTGATACGCACACGCCGTGACGGACGTGCTTTGCTCGCTGGCGACTTGCGATGCCGCAGTGCGGCAGCGCGTTCAGCCAGATGGAGAAATTGTCGACTCAGGCGCGATGATAAGGATGACCCGCCAGAATGCTCATGGCGCGGTAGATCTGCTCGAGCAGCATCACGCGCACCAGCTGATGCGGCCAAGTCGCCGCGCCGAAGGCAAGCTTGAAGCTTGCTTTGTCGCGCAGCGCGGGCGCCAAGCCATCGTCGCCGCCGATGATGAACACCACCGCCGGCTTGCCGTCATCGCGCCAGCGGCCCAATCGATTGGCGAGCGTCGCGCTGTCGAGGCTTTCGCCGCGCTCGTCGAGAATGATGGTGATGGCTTTGTCGGGAATCAGGCTGGTCAGCGCGATCGATTCTTCGAGCGTGCGCTTGCCGGTGTCCTGCGCGCGGCTCTCGCGCACTTCGACGACCTCGACGTCGCGGAATCCGAGGCGACGTCCGCTCTGCTCGGCGCGCTTTCTAAAGCGCTCCGCCAGCTCTCGCTCCGGACCGTCCTTCATCCGGCCGATGGCGGCGACCACCAGCCGCATGAACGGTCAACTCTTCTTACGGCCTCGCGTGCCCGCCCACATCTTCTCGATGTCGTAGAAGGCGCGCACTTCCGGCCGGAATACGTGGACGATGACGTCACCGGCATCGATCAGCACCCAGTCGCAATGCGGCATGCCTTCGACGCGCGTGTCCGGAACGCCGGCCTTTTTCAGGTTTTGCATGACGCGATCGGCAATGGCGCCGACATGGCGATTCGACGTGCCGCTGGTGACCACCATGGCGTCGGCGAATGCGGTCTTGCCTTTGAGATCGATGGTGACGGTGTCCTCGGCCTTCATGTCTTCGAGCTGGCCGAGGATCAGGCGAAGAGTCTCCGCTGCGTCAGGACGCTTGGAGACTGGTGCGGGCGCACGGCGTGGGGTGGCCCGGGGAGCTGCTGTGGGGGACAGGGTCGTCCTTTCTCTGTTGCGGCTCAATTGCGGCTCAATACGCCCCGGAATCGCCCGGAGCTGCGACCCCAAGATATGCGCTTGGAGTAAACGGTTTCAATGGTTCCCGGCATCTTTCCGCAGGGCGCGCAGCGCCGTCGACGACAGTGGCGACTTCAGCCCGTGGAGGTACAGCCAAGCCGGGGCCTGCCGTTCGGCCAGGACCGGGGCAAAACGCTCGGGCAGGCGGTAACGGGACAGCGCCTGTGGGGCCCGGCTGCCGGTTGCGTAGAGGCTCGATCCCATCCGGTCGACCACCGCAAAGGGCATCAGCGATGCAATGCCGCGCCAGTTTTGCCAGCGGGAGAAGCTCCGCAGATTGTCGGCGCCCATCACCCAGACGAAACGCACGCCCGGGCAGCGGCGCACCAGGAAGGCCAGGGTGTCGTAGGTGTAGCGGGTGTTGATGACGGCTTCGAGACCGGTGATGTCGATCCGCGGATGGTTGGCCAGCGCCCGGGCCTCGGCCATGCGCTGTTCCAGCGGCCGCAGATGGCGGGTGTCTTTCAACGGGTTGCCGGGCGTCACCAGCCACCACACCCGGTCGAGCTTCAGCTTTTTCATGGCGAGCAGGCTCGCCCCGAGATGGGCCTTGTGGGGCGGGTCGAAGGTGCCGCCGAACAGGCCGATGCGCATGCCCGGCGTGTGCGGCGGAATCACCAGACGGGGCGCCCGCGTCAGCCCGTCCTGTCCCGTTCCAGAATGCCGATCCGCATGGAGCTCAGGCTCCGGCGGCGGATCGATCCGACGCAACAACATTCTTCGCACCCCTTAACCCGGCTCCCCCGATCGCGTCGGGGGTTTGCCAACCTCCCTCACCGCACAGAGGGCAACGCCCATCCGTGTCGTCTACGGCCGGATCTGTCCCGTGCCGCGCACCCGGTATTTGAAGCTCGTGAGCTGCTCGACGCCGACCGGGCCGCGGGCGTGGAGCTTTCCTGTGGCGATGCCGATCTCGGCGCCGAAGCCGAACTCGCCGCCGTCGGCGAACTGCGTCGAGGCATTGTGCAGCACGATCGCCGAATCGACCTCGTTGAGGAACTTCTCGGCCGTCTTGGGATCGGCCGTGACGATCGCATCGGTGTGATGCGTGCCGTAGCGCTCGATGTGATCGATTGCGGCATCGACACCATCGACGACTCCGGCCGTGATGATCTTGTCGAGATACTCGGTCGACCAGTCCTGCGCGCTCGCGGGCTTCACCCGTGTGTCGGTCTTCTGCACGGCGGCATCGCCGCGCACCTCGCAGCCGGCATCGAGCAGCATCTCGACCAGTGATTTCAGGGTTTCGGTCGGCGCCGCGCGATCGACCAGCAGCGTCTCGGCCGCGCCGCAGACGCCGGTGCGACGAAGCTTGGCGTTCATCACGATGCTCTTCGCCATGTCGAGCGAGGCGGCCTTGTCGACATAGACGTGGTTGACGCCTTCGAGATGTGCGAACACCGGCACGCGCGCCTCTTTCTGCACGCGCTCGACCAGGCTCTTGCCGCCGCGCGGCACGATCACGTCGATGGCGCCGTTCAGGCCTTCCAGCATCATGCCGACCGCGGCGCGATCGCGGGTCGGCACCAGCGAGATCGCGGCTTCGGGCAGGTTCGCCTCGCGCAGGCCTTGCGCCAGCGCGGCGTGAATGGCGCGCGACGAACGATAGCTGTCGGAGCCGCCGCGCAGGATCACGGCGTTGCCGGCTTTCAGCGTCAGCGCGCCGGCGTCGGCCGTGACGTTGGGGCGGCTCTCATAGATCACGCCGACCACGCCGAGCGGCACGCGCACGCGCTCGATGGTCATGCCGTTCGGCTGCGTCCAGGATTCGGTGACCTTGCCGACCGGATCGGCGAGCTCGCGGATCACGTCGAGGCCTTCGGCCATCGCTTCGATGCGCTTGTCGTTGAGCTCGAGCCGGTCGAGGAACGAGCCGGTCAGGCCCGCGGCCTTGCCGTCGGTCATGTCCTGCGCGTTGGCGGAAAGGATCGCGGCCTTGCCGCCGCGGATCGCCTTGGCCATGGCGGAAAGCGCGCGGTTCTTCTGCTCGGCCGGCGCGATGGCGAGCACGCGCGCCGCGGCCTTGGCGTCACGGCCGATCGCCGCCATCGCGGATGCGATGTCGGGCAGGCTTTCGGCGGCTGTCAGCGCAGGGGCCATGAAGACGACTTATGCTCGATCTGACTATTTCGGTAGTCATAGCACAGTTGGCTGGGCTTCTCACCCTCCCGCCCAGCGCATGGCCGGGTTTCGCGGCGACAGACATGACTCCTCGTTCCGGGGGTATTTGCGGCGCCCGGGCGCCGGTCTTCTCTTTCGCTCCCCTCAAAATGAGGGGGCGGAGCGCCGGAGGCGCTACGTCAACAAGTCTGCGTGCCGTTTGACCGGCACGCGCGCCTCTCGGCGCTCCACGCGTGGCGGCTTTTCGAACTCGGGGACCGTGCTTCCGGG
>CAKZHN010000556.1 GCA_936924235.1 uncultured Rhodoplanes sp.
GCTGGCCTTTCGCGGGGATGTCGAGCACTTCGAGCGTCGGATTGGTCGGCGACTCGAGGAAGCACGCCTTGGTGTTCGGCCGCATCGCCTTGCGCCAGGCGTCGAGATCGAAGCCATCGACGATGGTCGAGGTGACGCCATAGCGCGGGAGATACTCTTCCACCACGTAGAGGCACGAGCCGAAGATCGCCTTCGAGGCCACGACATGGTCGCCGGCCTTGACCTGGCCCATCATCGCGAGCGTCACCGCGGCCATGCCGGTCGATAGCGCCCGCGCCGCCTCGGCGCCTTCAAACTCGGCGATGCGCTGCTCGAACATCGTCACGGTCGGATTGGCGAAGCGCGAATACTGGTAGCCGTGGTCCTCGCCCTTGAAGCGAGCCTCGGCCTGCGCCGAATTGTCGTAGACGTAGCCCTGGGTGAGGAACAGCGCCTCCGACGTCTCGCCGAACTGCGAGCGCAGGATGCCGCCTTGCACCAGGCGGGTTTCGGGGCGGTATTTGGACGTTTCAGACGCGGACATGCGGGCCTCCGGCCAACAAAAAACCCGGCCGATAAAAAGGCCGGGCACACGCGTCCCCGGCCTTTTAGCTACTTGTTTTACGTGGCTAGCAAGCCGGCCGGCTCAAATGACCACGGAGATAGGTGTGGTCATACGAGTCGAATGCCTTCCCGTCAAGGCACCCGTCGGGTACAGCATTTCCCGTAGTTTTCCCGCACAGAGGCTCGGGCCCGGCGATGGCGACGAAGGGCATCCTGCCCGATCACATGATCTCGGAACTGGCGGCGAGCGGTGGGATTCGTCCCGCGCGCGCCTTCGCGCCCGACCAGATCCAGCCGGCGAGCCTCGACCTTCGGCTCGGCCCCAAGGCCTACCGGGTGCGAGCGAGCTTCCTGCCGGGGCCGCGCACCACGGTCGAGGAGCGCATCCACGACCTCAAGCTCCACGAGATCACGCTGACCGATGGAGCGGTGCTCGAAACCAACTGTGTCTACATCGTGCCGCTGCTCGAAAGCCTGGCGCTGCCGGCCGATATCGCGGCCGCCGCCAATCCGAAAAGTTCGACCGGCCGCATCGACGTGTTCACCCGCGTGATCGCCGACCGCACCCGCGGCTTCGACCAGATCGACGCCGGCTATCACGGGCCGCTCTATGCCGAGATCAGCCCGAAGACTTTTCCGGTGCTGGTGCGCGAGGGCACCCGGCTGTCGCAGATCCGTTTCCGCCGCGGCCATGCGACGCTCGACGCCGCGGCGCTCCGCGCGCTGCACGAGAAGGAGCGGCTCACCGACGACGCCGAGGCCGACCTCACGCTCGGCATTGCGGTCGGAGTCGACCTCGCGGGCCTTGGCCCGCAGAACTTCGTCGGCTACCGCGCCAAGCGTCATACCGGTTTGATCGACGTCGAGAAGCGCGACGGCCATCCGGTCGCGGATTATTGGGAGCCGATCGCGGCGCGCAAGGACCGGAGCCT
This sequence comes from uncultured Rhodoplanes sp., assembly GCA_936924235.1. Taxonomy (GTDB): domain Bacteria; phylum Pseudomonadota; class Alphaproteobacteria; order Rhizobiales; family Xanthobacteraceae; genus Z2-YC6860. The sequence continues at coordinate 1,476 of CAKZHN010000556.1, forward strand.
CATTCTCGATCCGGGCGAGTTCTACATTCTCGCCTCGAAAGAAGCCGTGCAGGTGCCGCCCGATTACGCCGCCGAGATGGTGCCGTTCGATCCGCTGGTCGGCGAATTCCGCGTGCACTATGCGGGCTTCTTCGATCCGGGCTTCGGCTATGCGGGCGCCGGTGGGAAGGGTGCGCGCGCCGTGCTCGAAGTGCGCTCGCGCGAGGTGCCGTTCATCCTCGAGCACGGACAGATCGTGGGGCGGCTGGTCTACGAGACGATGATCGACAAGCCGAGGACGCTCTACGGCATGGGCATCGGCTCGAACTACCAGGCTCAGGGTTTGAAGCTCAGCAAGCACTTCAAGGTCTGAACGATCGTCGGCCTGCGCCAATCGCCGGGAACATCGCCGGGAACATCGCCAGGAAATCACAATGTGGTCTCGCCTGCTGCTCCTCGTCCTCCTTCTTCTGCCCGCGCAGGCGCTCGCCGGCGCGAAGGAGAAGATTGCGGCGCTGGCGCCTGAGGCGCTGGTGTACGCAGTCGACGCCGCCGGCAACGAGCTCGTGGCACAAAACGCCGACGAGCCGTTCGTGCCGGCCTCGGTCACCAAGATCGTGACCTCCTGGCTGGCGCTGCAGGTGCTGGGCGAAGACTACCGCTTCCAGACCAGGTTCTATCTGGACGCCAAGCGGGTGCTGTACGTGCGCGGCGGCGGCGATCCGTTCCTGATCTCCGAAGAGCTGGCGCTGCTCGCGCCGCAGCTCGTTGCCGCGGTCGGCAAGCAGCCGCTGACCGGCATGGTGCTCGACGCGAGCTACTATCCGGCCAACCTCATCATCCCGGGCGTCGAGGACAGCAACCGGTCCTACGACGCCATCAACGGCGCCTTGGCGGTGAACTTCAACACGATCTCCGCCGTGCGCCGCGGCGATACCGTCAAATCCGGCGAGGAGCAGACGCCGATCACGCCGGTCGCGATCAGCGAGTTCCGCGCGCGGGGGCCGCAGGGCCGCGGCCGCATCAGCCTGAGCCAGCAGCCCGCCGTGAGCCTGCAATATGCCGGCGAGCTGCTTGCCGCGTTCATCAAGCAGGCCGGCGGCAGCGTGAAGGGCAAGATCTCGGCCGGCGCCGTGCCCGCGGGCCTCGCTCCGGTCTACGTCCACCGCCAGTCGCGGAGCCTCGTGCAGGTCCTCGGCGAGCTGCTGCATTCCTCGAACAACTACATCGCCAACCAGGTCTTCCTGGAGATGGGCGGGCAGCGGCTGGGCGGCCCGGTCAGCCTCGACAAGTCGCTCAAGGTCGCGCGCGAGAGCCTCGCCGCGCAGGGCCTCGGCACCGCCATCCAGCTCGAGGAGGGCTCGGGGCTCAGCCGCGGCAATCATTTCACGGCGCGCGGCCTCGCCAAGGTGCTCACGCTGTTCGCGCCTCACGCTAGCCTGATGAAGGGCGGCAAGGGCACCTCGTACAAGACCGGCACGCTCGACGGCGTCCGCACGCTCGCGGGCTACGCCGCCACCTCGCAGCATGGGCTGGTGCGCTTCGTAATCGCGCTCAAGGGCAACGACGGCGCGATGCGCTTCAAGCTGCTGCAGGCGCTGGAGTCAGAACTATAGCCACAACGGCGGTGTCATCGCCGGGCTTGACCCGGCGATCCATGAGCGCGTGCAGCGCAGACCATCGTAAGAGTGCGCTTTGTCGAGACACCGCATGGACCCGCGGGTCAAGCCCGCGGGTGACAGCGTGCCGGTTGCGCGAGCCTGCTTCAATTCAGGTGGCAGGTGCTGCAGCCTCAACCCTTCTTCGGCGACCAGCGATAGGCCTTGGCGCAGGCGCCGCCCATCAGCACCGCGCGATCGCTGTCGCTCAGGCGCTTGGTCATGCGGAACGGCTCCACGGCCTGCTCGTAGTTGACGACCGCGAAGGCGCGCGTCCAGTCGGTGCCCCACAGGCAGCGGTCGAGACCCCAGGCGTCGAACACGCGGGCCAGCGGATCCCAGATGTCCGGGAACGGATACGGCTCGCGCGACAGCGTGCACGCGCCGCTCACCTTGATCACCGCGTTCTTGCGTTTCGCAAGGTCGAGCACCTTCGGCAGGTCGGCCCACGGCTCACTCGGCGCCGGCGGCGTGCGCGGCTGCAGGATCGCCAGGTGGTCGATGATGAAGCGCGTATCGGGATGGCGGTCGATCACCGCCGTGCCGGCCTCGACATTGCCCCAGCACAGGATGTTGACCGGCAGGTCGTGCTTGACGGCCGCGTGGCAGATCCGGTCGAAGCCCGGATCGTCCGGTTGCCGGTTCGATTCCTTCTGCATCATGATGCGGATGCCGACCGCGCCCGGCGTCCGCTTCCACTCGGCGACGACATCGGCCACCGCCGGATCGTCCGGGTCGACCGGCTTGACGATCGCAAACCGGCCGGGATGGGCCCGCTGCACTTCAACCGCGTAGCTCGCATCGTAACGGTACATCGAAAACGCCGAGATGAAGATCGCGCCGTCGACGCCGACCTTGTCCATCGCCGCCGTCATCTCGTCGCCGGTCACGTGATCGGGCCAGTTCGGCACCGTGTGCCACGGCCGCTTGGGCGTGTTGGCGTCATAGGCGTGAACCTGGGAATCGATCGTCGTCATCGGCGTTGTCCCCCAAATGCCAAGCGGCGCGAAGGTCTGTACTTGAATACCGTGTGCGTGAGTCAACCACGGGATTTCATCAATTAAAAGTGTCGCCGGCAGTTACCGAGGTAGCGGCCCCCGCTGCGCACGGCGTGTTATAGCGCGCCATGCTTCCGGAGGACGGGCTATTGAGCAGGCTGCGAAAGTGCTTCAAGCATTCGGTCCTGGTGGTCCAGGTCGTCAGCTCCACACTGACCATCGCGAGCTTTGCCAGCGCCCATTCGCTCATTCACATCTGCTGGCTGATGGCGATCCTTCGCCAAATTCCGGTGCGGTGAGTCCGCAGCCTATCCGGCTCTCGCCCTGACCGGCTTCTCGGCCATCGGCGGCAGCCCCTGCAGCACAATCGTCGCCGCCGGCGGCCGCGCGATCTCGATGCCGGTCTCCTGGAAGCGCTTCTTCATCCGCCGATAGAACTCGCGCTGCACCGGCCAGCGGCCGGAATCGGTGCATTCGATCTGGCCCGCGATCGTCACCATCGAGGCGTCGATCTTGTCGACGCCCCAGAGGTCGAGGTCGCTGCGGATCATCGACTTGAAGCGCGGCTCCTTCCGCATCTCCGCGGCGATGTCCTTCAGCACCTCGCCGACGCGGTCGATGTCCTCGCTGTAGTCCACGTTGACGCTGATCGCGGCGTTGCCGATGCCGCGGTTGGTGTTGGTGACGCTGGTCACCGAGCTGAACGGGATGATGTGCACCGAGCCGTCGCCGGCGCGCAGGCGGATGGTGCGGATGGAAAGATTCTCGACCGTGCCGGTGAGCCCGGAAACTGTCACGGTGTCGCCGACCTGCACGGCATTTTCGAGCAGCAGGAACAGCCCGGTGATGAGATCCTGCACGAGCTTCTGCGAGCCGAAGCCGATCGCGATGCCGATGATGCCGGCGCCCGCGAGCAACGGCGCGATGTTGACGCCGAGCTCGCTGAGCGCGGTCAGCGCCACGACCGTGAGGATGACCACCAGGAGACTCGTGCGCAGCATCGGCAGGAAGGTGCGCAGCCGCGCCGCGCGGGCAAAGCGGTTCTCGCGCGCGAGTCGCGCCAGATGCCGCTCCATGCCGGCGTTGCTCGCCTCCCACACCGCGAGCGCCGCGATCGAGGCGATGCCGATGGTGGCGACGGCCGAAATGAGCCTGCGGCCGACGTCGCTGGACGAGAACCAGGTGGTGACGCCGATGCCCCAGACCTCGAGCAGCGCCACGATCGTGACCGCCGAGATGATGCCGGACACGGTGGACCGCAGAGCCGGGAAGTAGCGGTTGGCGCGCGCCTCGAGCCCCGGATAGCGGCGGATGAAGTCCGGGCTGATGCGGAAGATGCGGTCGAGGATCGCCATCACGGCCACCATCGCAAGGCGAGCGATGACCAGCACCGCCACGGTGGACAGGAAATACTGCAGCAGCAGCGTGTAGCCGTTCTGCACGCGCAGCGCCCAGACGCTCCACAGCGCCAGATTGAGAATGATGGCGAAGATGTGCCAGGTGTCGGCCAGCCGGTTGCGCATCACGGCAATGATGCCGCGCGCGCTGTCCGGCGCCTTGATCAGATCGGCCACCGCCTGCCGGCACTGCAGCGTCACGACCACCAGCAGCAGGTGCACCACCAGCACGATGATCCGCACCGTGGCGAAGTAGGCCGGGCGGTAGAGCCCGAGCAGCAGCGCCACGTTGGCGAGCGCCACGCCGAACACCGCGAGCACGACGATGCGCCGCGCCCACACCGTGATGTAGGCCGCGGTCTCGTCGCGGATGACGAACAGGCTCGGCTGGTTCGCGGCGGGCGACACCAGCGCGCCGACGATGCAGAGCACCACGCGGCACAGCACATAGGCGTTCACCACCGCGAGGATGATGACGCGCGGCGTGACGGCCGTACCGATCTCGGTCGCGAGTAGCAGATTGCCGATCGCGGCAAAAGCCAGCACCGGCGCGAGATCGAACACGAGCCGCGCCAGCACGAAGGGCAGCCGAGTCAGGAGCTGCCACGCATAGGCCAGCGTGCGATGCCGTTTCAGCTCATGGCCCAGATGTTCGTCCGCCGGATTCTGCAGTTCCGGCATCGCGTCCGCCGCCGGGCGGCTGCGCACCGGCACATAGCGATGGATCGCACCGAGTGGCCGCCGCAGCGCGCGCCAGGCCAGCCATTCGATCGCCAGCGCGCAGGCCAGCACCAGCGCGAGCTTCCACGCGGTGTCGAGCAGGGTGTGGCGCGTGTACGGGTCCTTGGCGAGCTCGACCGACCAGTACAGAACCATCGGGAAGTCCGTGACCCTTTGCGCCACATTGGCGAGCTGGCTCGAGACCTCGCCGAACCAGTTCGAGACCTCCACCATGACCTGGACGCCGAGATTGTCGGCCGACACGGCCGGCGAGGCCGCGGGCAGCGCCTGCGGCGACGGCGTCCTGGCGATGGTCTGCAGCGTCTGGATCAGGTCCTTGCGCTTGTTGTCGTCCTGCAGCACTTCGAGAGCACGCTGGGCTTGGGCGGCGGTAACGGACGGCTCCGGCCGCGCCGCAGCATCGCGGGATACTTGTGGTGTTTCCTGGGACCAGGCGGGCTGAACGGCGAGAAACGCGACGATGATGATGAGTGCGAGGGTCGTAATTTTCTGCATTGCGGCATGACGCCGTATTCGTTGGGCGTCAGTTTGCAGATCCCGCGGCCATTATGGGGCGATTAATCCCGCGCTCTGACGTGGGATTGCCGCGTGACGGTTTCTTGATTCAAACCGTAGGCGAAAGTGACCGAACCCGGTCACAGTGCTTTGAAGCGCTCAAAACTGCGTAGGCAGCGCACCACCGCCGCGCTAAGCTTCCCTCGAACAACAACAAAAAACGTCTTATGGGCGCGGGCCGTAAGCCCGCCGTGACATCTGATGGCCGCAAGCCGTCGAGGGAGACGATCAATGGCGAAACTGAACATAAACGGCAAAGTCCGTGACGTGCGCGTCGAGGACGACACGCCGCTTCTCTGGGTCATTCGCGAGCACGTTGGCCTGACCGGCACGAAATACGGCTGCGGCGTGGCGCAATGCGGCGCCTGCTCGGTGCACATCAACGGCGAGGTGCAGCGCTCCTGCTCGGTTCCGGTCGGCAGCGTGAAGGCCACCGACAAGATCGTCACCATCGAAGGGCTGTCGCCCAATTCATCGCACCCGGTGCAGAAGGCCTGGGCCGCGGTCGACGTGCCGCAATGCGGCTACTGCCAGTCCGGCCAGATCATGGCAGCGGCGGCGCTCCTGAAGAAGACGCCGCGCCCGACCGACAAGGACATCGATGCGGCGATGACCAACATCTGCCGCTGCGGCACCTATCAGCGCATCCGCGAGGCCGTGCACATGGCGGCCGGCGGTTCGACCACCGGAAGCAAGGGCTGAGGGGGCGCGCCATGAGAAAGATGACATTCGGCAAAGGCAAGCACCTCTCCCGCCGTCACTTCGTGGTCGGCACCGCGGCCGCGGGCGGCGGTCTCGCGCTCGGCTTGAGCGTGCCGTTCGCAGGCCAGGCGTTGGCGCAGAATGAGCCCAGCGAGGTCAACGTCTGGGTCGCGATCAAGCCCGACGACACCTGTGTGATCCGCATCGCGCGCTCCGAGATGGGGCAGGGCACGCTCACGGGCCTCGCTCAGCTTGTCGCCGAGGAGCTCGAATGCGACTGGGGCAAGGTCACGACCGAAGGCATCACGCCCGGCCGCAACCTCGCCGCCAAGCGCGCCTGGGGTGAGATGGGCACCGGCGGCAGCCGCGGCATCCGCATCTCGCAGGACTACGTCCGCCGTGGCGGCGCCGCCGCTCGCATCATGCTGCTGCAGGCCGCGGCCGAGCAGTGGAAGGTGCCAGTCGGAGAGTTGAAGGTCTCCAAGGGCGTGATCACGCATGAGACCAGCAAGCGCAAGACCAGCTACGGCAAGGTCGCGGCGGCTGCCGCGAAGGTGACGCCGCCCGATCCGAAGAGCATCACGCTCAAGGATCCGAAGAGCTGGGCCATCGCCGGCAAGCCGCTGAAGCGGCTCGACACGGCGGACAAGCTCAACGGCAGCAAGGTCTACGCCATCGACCTGAAGCTTCCCGACATGCTGTGCGCCGCGATCAAGGATTGCCCGGTGTTCGGCGGCAAGGTGAAGAGCTTCGACGAGGCGAAGGTCGCCGGCATGCCCGGCGTCAAGAAGGTGATGAAGGTCAAGGACACCGCCGTGGCGGTCGTGGCCGACACCTGGTGGCGCGCCAAGAAGGCGCTCGAAGCTCTCCCCATCGAATGGGACGAGGGCGAGGGCGGCAAGGTGTCCAGCGCCAGCATCGCCAATGAGCTCAAGGAAGGGCTCGGCGCCGCCGAGACCAACGGCGACCGCAAGAACGGCGACGTGAAGAAGGCGATCGACGAGGCCGCCAAGAAGGTCGAAGCCGTGTATGCGACGCCGTTCCTGGCGCACGCCTGCATGGAGGTGATGAACGCCACCGTGCGCGTCACCGCCGACAAGGCCGAGTGCTGGGTGCCGTCGCAGAACCTCGAGGCGTCGCTTGCGGCGCTATCGGAGGCCTCCGGCGTGCCGCTGTCGAAATGTGAGGTCTATCGTCACGACCTCGGCGGCGGCTTCGGCCGGCGCGGCGGCACGCAGGACTACGTGACCCAGGCGGTGCATATCGCCAAGGAATTCCCCGGCGTTCCGGTCAAGCTGATCTGGAGCCGCGAGGAGGACCAGGCGCACGACTTCTACCGCCCGATCTCGCAGTGCCAGCTCACCGCGGGTCTCGACGACAAGGGCAATCTCACCGGGTTGCACGTCCGCGTCTCGGGCCAGTCGATCAACGCCACGCTCAATCCGCGCGGCATCGTCGGCGGCAAGGACATGCGGCAGCTGCAGGGCTATTACGCCGAGCCCGGCGACGCCCAGCTCGGCTATCACGTGCCGAACCTGTTGATCGAGTACGTGATGCGCAACACCCACGTGCCGGTCGGCCCGTGGCGCGGCGTCAACACCAACCAGAACGCCGTTTACATGGAGTGCTTCATCGACGAGGTGGCGAAGGCGGCCGGCAAGGACCCGCTGGAATTCCGCCGCGCCATGATGAAGGACTATCCGAAGCATCTCGGCATCCTCAATGCCGCGGCCCAGAAGGGCGACTGGGGCAAGCCGCTGCCGAATGGCGTGCATCGCGGCATCGCCCAGTTCATGGGCTACGGCAGCTACTCAGCCGCCGTAGCCGAGGTCTCGGTTTCGGACCAGGGCAAGCTCAAGGTGCATCGCATGGTGCTGGCGCTCGACTGCGGCCATGCGGTGAACCCGGGCCAGATCGAGGCGCAGGTCCAGGGCTCGGTGGCCTATGGGCTCACCGCCGCGCTCTACGGCGAGATGCCGGTCGAAAAAGGCCGCATGACCAATCTCAACTTCGACACGTATGAGATCATGCGGCTCGCTGAATTCCCCAAGGTCGAGACGGTCATCGTGCCGACCTACGACTTCTGGGGCGGTGTCGGCGAGCCGACGATCTGTGTTGCGGCGCCTGCGGTGCTGAACGCGATTTATGCGGCGACCGGCAAGCCGGTGCGGAGCCTGCCGCTGAAGAACGTGAAGCTGGTGTAGGGCGGGGGAGCAGGCTCTCTCAACTGGTCATTCCGGGGCACGCGCGAAGCGCGTGAACCCGGAACCCAGCCGCACCGGCAGTGTCCGAACGGCAGCTTTTTCAGCAGCCGCGCCAGGGGCTTCCCCCTTGGCGCGGCTGTGTTTATGGTGGATTCGAAACGCTCCGGCGCGGGCGTAGTTCAATGGTAGAACGGAAGCTTCCCAAGCTTCATACGAGGGTTCGATTCCCTTCGCCCGCTCCATGACTTAGCCAAAAGCACCAACATTCTGATGTGGGCTTTTGACCCAAAGCGGACATTTGCGCAGATCCCGTCCTGGCGCCGAAAGCTGCGAACCTGTTCGTCAATCGACCCTGGCGCTGCCTGATTGCTGTACCGGCGTCACGCGGGCGGGCGCTGTCGTTTGCTTCGAAACCTTGCCGGCCCGGTTCGCTACACTGGTCGGAGCGTGCGGCTGGCGTGTCTTGCAGAACGCCGTGACAGCATCCACCACGGCGGCGCTTGTCAGCGCTTGATGCTCGGCGGAGCCCATTTGCAACTCCTCCTCGCGGTTGATGATCGAGCCCGCTTCGAGCAGGACCGCGGGCATATCGGTGCTTCGGAGCACAATCAGCTGGTCGTAGCGATAGACGCCCGTAACCGCGTCGACCAGCCGCCGTTGGCGACTGCCCATGATTGGATCCGTGTAATGGGGCGTGTACTTCAATCCGCGCGCTTGCAATTGGCCGCCGAGCAACTTGGCAAACAGCAGACTGCCGGCATAGTCGCTGCTGTCGTGCGAGATGAAAATGGAGTGGCCGCTGAAGCGGTCGCTGAACCTGTGCTCTTCGCCCTCGACCTCCCACTTTTCCAGGAAACGGTCGGGGACGGAATCGTGATGGATCGACAGGAAGATATCTCCTGCAAGCGCTTTGGCGCGCTTGACGCGCTCCGCCAGTGCGTGTCTTGACGGACCTTCGGTGATCAGGAGCACGCTGCGCGCGAAGCCGGCGGCAAGCAGCTGCTCCTCGATGCGCTTGGCAAGACTCAAATTGAAAACAAACTCCCGGACGCCGCGTGCGCTGATTGCGCCCGGCGCCTTCTCCGTATGCCCGACATCGACGATGACGCGGAATGCTGCCGCGCTCTTGCAGCCTTCAGCGGACGGGGGCTCCGCATGCGCGGCACGCGCAGCCGCACAGGCAAGTACCGTCGCAACGAGCAACCCCATGACGCGCAGCCGCAGCATCATGCTCATCCTTTCGGCCGCGCTTTGACCTCTTCATATTTGGCCAGCGCCCGCACCCACACATCGTTGAAGAGCCACATCGAGTCCAGAATTTCGCGCATGGTTGCAGATGTTTTCGCTCGATCGGCCTTGCCAAAGGCAAACATGCTGTTGTTGCGCAAGTATCCCATGATACCCGGTTCGGAAATCCTGTAATTCAGCAAGTCGCCTGAGTTGAGCGCGGATTTGGCCGGACTGGGAATGATCTGGATGAGCTGAAAAAATCTCATTTGATCGGTCGGATTCGGCAGGGCTTTCATGATTGCCGGTATTCTCGGGAAGAGTTCCGCATGCGCGTTCATGAGGCCGTTTCTCACGGCCGTCCAGTGATTGTAGCGTTGATCTGAATTGCCAACCCGCGCTTCCTCCTTGTCGTCGCGAGCGTTCAGTGCGGGGTCGAGCGCTGCGACGGACTGCTTGATTGCCGCCCACTTCTTGCGGCCGTTCTTGTCCTCGGACACCCCGGTTTGAAAGCTTCCTTTGTAAGTGTTCGAGCGCGCATTGCCGATGTTCTGATTGCCGCCCGTTTCGGCAAAGAAGATGGCCAGACTGATACGGCCCGCGACTTCGGCATGTGCCGTATCGAGGCCTTTGATGCGCGCAATCGCATTCCCCAGATCGACAACGTCCTTGAACGGCGTGTCGGACTTCTGCGCATTGGCGGGAGCCGCCTGCATGATGCCGAAAAGATTTCTGTACTCGTCGATCAGCGGCTCGTTGTCGGCATCGAAGTATGCCGGAGGAATTCCGTACTTGTTGGGCCTCCCGATCCTGGACGGCAGCGCGTCGGTGAGGTCCTTGTATGCGCTCATCATGGCGACGCGAGCCAGATAGAGCGCCTGTCCCGGTCGGTCAGGCAGCTTTTGCTTCGCATTGATCTGTTCGCGCCGCTCGCTCAAGACCGATCTGAAGTCCTGGACTGTCTTGTTGTAGGCATCGAGTGCGTCCGACTGTGATTTGGTGAGCGTTGCGGACTGACCCATCGCGAAGGAAACGAAACTGAACTTGCCGATGTTGGCCGGGAGCCCGGCCGCATATGCGAAGCCGCAAAGTCCAATGACCGCGAGGAGGCCACGATACGTCCGCTTCCTTCGCGTCGCCGTAGCGGATTGCGTCATCGCAAGTCGACTTTCCATGTCCCGAGCGATAAACAGCGTGGGGTTACGGCGCTCCGCCCATCCGCACGGCAATCATTGCGGCGTGTATCGGTCCGTGGGCGCGGAGGCCGGCGCGGGGCCGTCCATCTTGCCTTGCCGCTTGATGCATTCCTGGAAGTATTCGCGCTGCCGCGAAGCCGAGACGGCGGTGCCGTAGGTCGTCACCGGATTCGCCTGCACCATCAGGGCGCGGCATCGCTTGGCAAGGTCGGCGCTGATCTGGGCCTGCGCCGATGGGGCAACCGCCATGGCTGCCGCACAGGCTGCGACGGCAACAAAAGTCCTCATGAAGCTCCCCCGCGAAGTGGCTGTGGCCATGATAGCCGAACGCGCCACGACCCGCGTGGGAAATCGAGGTGACGGAAGAGGGTGCCCGGCCGTCCGCCGAGCCCGGCTGCTACCGCTGTCCGGCGCCCGATCCCGTCGTGGTCGGCTCGGAGCTGTTCTCCATCTTGCCCTGCCGCCGGATGCATTGCTGGAAGTAGTCGCGCTGCAGGGCGGCATTGCCGTGGGCCCCGTACAGCTCGGTCGGATGGGCCTTCACCATCATCTCGCGGCATTGCTTGGCGAGACTGACGCTGATCTGGGCCTGCGCCGGCGCCGCCGCCATCACGCCCGCCGCGCAGAAAGCAATCGTCATCCAAACTCTCATGGACGCCTCCTGGGACCTCTGTTCCGGCAGGTCAACTCGGAAGGAACCGGATCGGTTGCGTGCCCGCCACAAGGGCGCACATGACGGATCATTCGCATTTTCGTGAAATGCCAGCGGTTGAGGCCGGTTGCGCCGGACTACCGGGGTAGGGCAAGGGCTGATCTGCAGTATCCGCCGCTAAAGGCACCAGCCCCGGCCGCGTTGTAATTCAATCGTCATCAGCCGGCCGATAATTGCGCCCGGTTCTCTCCCGGCTCTCCACCACGCTCTGCACAAACACGAACAGGACGCGCCGCCCGCGCGGCGATGAGGATCGATGCTGCCGCTCACCGCTCAAGCCCGTATCGCCCGCACGTCGCGCCTGCGCACGCGGCTCACATCCGGCGCGCTCGCGATCGCGCTGCTGCTGGCCTTGCCGCTCCGCGACTCGATGTCGTTTCCGCTCAGTGGCGACGAGACCGTGCTGCCCCAAGGCACCGATCTCAACGAAGAGGCGCTGGCGCGGCCGCGCGAGGTGTTCCATTCCGAGGTGATCGGCGGCGTCAAATCCTACCTCGTCAACCTCGGCGATCTCGCCTTCAACTCGCCGTCCATTCTCGGCGGGGCGGCGCGCCAGGCGTCCGTGAGCTGCGGCACCTGCCACGTCAACGGCGCCGGCAATGCCAAGCTGTTCGTGCCCGGCCATTCGACGCGCCCCGGCAATTTCGACACCACGGGCGCGCTGTTCAATCCGAAGGCCCACAACGGCGTGCTCGATCCGGTGCGGGTCCCGAGTCTGCGCGGCGCGCGGTATCTCGCGCCCTACGGCAACGACGGCCGCATCGGCACGCTGCGCGAATTCGTGCGCAACGTCATCGTCAGCGAGTTCGCCGGGCCTGAGCCCGCACCCGCCATCCTCGACGCGATGGTCGCCTACATCAACGACATCGATTTCCTGCGCAATGTCATCATCGGCCCGGGCGGCCGGCTCACCGCGCAGGCCAGCGACGCGCAGCGCCGCGGCGAGACGCTGTTCTTCAAACCGTTCCCGCATCAGCCGGATTTGAGCTGCGCCGGCTGTCACGTGCCGGACGCGGCCTTTGTCGACCACCGGCAGCACGATGTCGGCTCCGGCGCCCTGTTCAAGACGCCGACGCTGTTGAATGCCGATTTCAACGGGCCTTATTTCCACGACGGCCGCTTCGACCGCTACGACCAGGTGATCGATCATTTCGATCGCACGTTCGATCTCGGTCTCTCCGCACAGGACAGGTCCGATCTCGTCGCATATCTCTCAGCCGTAGGTGACGGCGAGCGCCCCTATGAGCGTGACGGCGGCGCCGCGCAGATGAAGGAAATCAACGACTTCGCGAGCGTGCTCACCACCGCGATCCCCGCCCACGACACCGCCGTGGTGTCGCTCGTGGTGGCGACCGTCGGCGCCGAGCTGCGCGAGCTGGCCGAGCGCATTCCCGACCGCCGCAACGGCGCGGTGGTCGGCGGCGAGAATGAGCGTGGCATCGCGCGGCTGGTGTTGAAAGAGCTCGTTCTGAGTCTGCGCCGCATCGACGCCGCGGCGGCATCGGGGCGTTTCGATGACGCGGAGGAGGAGTTCAGGAAATACAGCTATCTGACATTTGCGGCGGTGCCGGCGATGCTCACCGCCGCCGAACCTTATTCATTGTTCAATCCACGCATTCACGCTGCGCATTACGGCGCGTTGCGCCAGTTGTTGCAATCGAGCAATCGAGCGGATCGATCGTCGCGTTGAACGCACACGATTTTTTTCTGACTCATCCTCCACTCGGAGGATCGCGTGCAACGCGCGACACAAAACCTTTGCGCACCTGAAACAAATTCTAAGCGGCGCTGTCATGAGCGCGACCTAGCGTCGCAGCCGGGGCGAAACTCGATCTAATCCAATTCCAATCCAATTACGGAGCCGATCAATGCAATCAGAGGGCGTTTTGAAGAAATGGCGTTTGCGAGCCATTTGCCAGACTTCGATTCTTGCTTTGACGACGTCGAGCTATCTCGTGACCGCGACCGCGAGCTTCGCGGCGTCTGCTGAAAACCTGACCACCGCCACTCCGATCAAGCATGTCATCATCCTGATCGGCGAGAACCGCGGCCTCGATCACACCTTCGGTGTCTACAAGCCGAAGGGCGCGGGCCAGACCATTTCCAACCTGCTGTCGAAGAAGATCGTCAAGGAAGACGGCTCGCCGGGCGCGCATTTCAACCTGGCCAAGCAGTTCTTCGTGGCGGGGCAGTCGGCCTGGTATTTCGGTGCGCCGAAGCGCGACATGACGGCCTACGACTCGTCCGCTCACCTGATGCCGCAGCCGAACACCAACGGCACGCCGCAGTCGCAGAGCGCGTCGTCGCCGCCGTTCAACAGCCTCGCCACCGCGAGCCTCGAGCCGGACGTCGAGCCGCAGGACACCGTGCTGCTGACCACCGGCTTCAGCAACCTGCCGACCGGCTCGCTCGACACCCGCGTCCCCGGCGCCGGCAACCTGCCGAACGGTCCGTTCCAGCTGCAGGGCCCGATCCTGTCGGATGACGACTACACCGGCGACATGACGCACCGCTTCTATCAGGCGGCGCAGCAGCAGAACTGCAGCAAGGTGTTCGCCACGGCCGACAATCCGCCCGGCTGCACCAACAACCTGTTCGCCTTCGTGATGGACACCTACTCGGCGACCAACAAGAGCAAGGGCAACGAGATGGGCTTCCTGAACGCGATTCAGGGCCAGGCTCCGCTGCTCAAGGCGCTCGCCGACCGCTTCACGCTCAGCGACAACTTCCACCAGTCGTTCCTCGGCGGCACCGGCGCCAACCACTTCATGCTCGGCACCGGCGACGCGGCGTTCTGGAGCGACGGCCACGGCAACCCCACGACGCCGCCCACCCAGCTGATCGCCAATCCCAATCCGAAGGCCGGCACGGTCAACCAGTACACCGTCGACGGCAACTGGAGCGATTGCTCGGATGCGTTCCAGAATGGCGTGCGCCCGATCGTGACCTACCTCAACAACCTGCCGTATCCGGCGAAGCCGAACTGCGCGCAGAACCACTTCTACATGCTCAACAACACCAACCCGGGCTTCCTGCCGAACGGCTTCCAGGCCCCGGCGGTGCAGAACACGGTGCCGCCGTCCTCGGTCAGGACGATCGGCGACGCGCTCAACCAGAAGAAGATCACCTGGGCCTACTACGGTGGCGCCTACAACGACGCGGTGGCGCTGTCCGACGCGGCGGTGGCGGCGAACCCGGCGAATCCGAACATCTCGCTCGCCGCGGTCAGCAACCCGGCCCACGCGCTCGGCGTGGCCTACTGCCAGATCTGCAACCCGTTCCAGTATGCGACGTCGATCATGGCCAATCCGGTCGTGCGCGCCGCGCATATCAAGGACACGTCGGATCTCCTGGTGGCGATCAAGCACAACAACCTGCCGGCGGTGTCGTTCGGCAAGCCGGACGGCCTGCTCGACGGCCACCCGCAGAGCTCGAAGGTCGACCTGTTCGAGGCCTATCTGCAGAAGCTCCTCGACGCGCTCGATGCCAATCCGCAGCTCAAGGCCGAGACCGCAATCTTCATCACCTGGGATGAGGCCGGCGGCTACTACGACTCGGGCTTCGTGCAGCCGATCGACTTCTTCGGTGACGGCCCGCGCATCCCGCTGCTGGTCCTGTCGCCGTACTCCACCGGCGGCAAGGTCAACCACAAGTACGCCGACCACGTCTCGATCCTGAAGTTCATCGAGCGCAACTGGGGCCTCGACCCGCTGACCAACCGCAGCCGCGACAACCTGCCGAACCCGGTCGCGACTTCGGCCAATCCCTACGTGCCGACCAACATGCCGGCGATCGACGACCTGTTCGACAGCTTCGACTTCAGCCAGGCGGTCAATCAGCCGTACACGGAGTAACGGACCGGCGGCTCCCGGGAAGCACAGCCTCCCGGGAGCCGCGGCTGTCCCCCGTGACACAAGCAATCCGGCGCCGGCCGAGCCCCAGGGCGCGACCGGCGCTGCTCTCGTTTGAAGGACAACGCATGCCTCGTTCGCTTCCGATCGCCGTGCTCGCGCTGCTCCTCGCGCTTCCCGTTCACGCCCGCGCCGAGACGCAAGCGGCGCAAGGGTTGCCGCCGCAGGCGTTCTCGGCGGACCTCGTCCGCATCGACGCCGCGGGCGAGCCGCGGGAGACCGCCGGACGGCTCTATGCATCCGGCACCGGCATCCGCATCGAGACGCCGGATTTCCCCGGCAACTACTTCCTCGTCGACCTCGAGGCGCGCGCCTCGTACTACGTCCAGCCGGCGCAGCGCATGATCATGGAGGCGCGCCTGTCGAGCCCGCTGGCGCTGGTGTTCCTGCCGGTCGATCCGGACAATCCGTGCCCGCAGTGGCAGGCGCAGGCCGCGCTTGCCGGTGCGCCCGCGGACGCCGCGCGCTCAGACACAGCGCCCTGGCGCTGCGAACGCATCGGCGACGCGGTCGTCGATGGCCGCCGCGCCATCGGATACCGCGTCACGCCGCAGCAGCGTCATTTGCATGCGGCCTGGATCGATCCGGAGCTGCGCATGCCGCTCAGGATGCAGGCCGCGTTCGGCTCGGCCGAACTCGTCAACGTCCGGCTTGGAGCGCCCGCGGCAGAGCTGCTCCGGGTGCCGTTCGAGTTCCGCAAGTTCGATCCCCAGACCCTCATCGAGCGCATCAAGCAGAGCGATGTCTGGGTCGAGCCGCCGCCCCCTTGAAGCGGCCGCCGTGGTGGCCGCATGATGACCGTGGCCGGATGACATCATGAAACGCGTGTGCGCATCTGTTGTGGTGGCCTGCATGGCGATCGGCGCGCTGCCGCTCGCCGCCGCCGATGCGCCGTCGCCGGCCCAGACGCCGCCAGCAGTGCAGGTGCCGCAATCGGCACAGACACCGCTTGCCAATCCGCTCGCGGCGGTGCCGCTCGACCGTCTATCGGACACCACCGAGCGGCCGCTGTTTGCGCCGGACCGCCGCAAGCCGCCGCCCGAGGTCGTGGCCGCGGAGCCCGAGGCGCCACCGCCGGCGCCGCCCGCGCCGCCCAGGCTTTCGCTGTTCGGCATCATCCAGGACGAGCATGGCGCGCGCGCCATCGTGAAGCCCGGCGACGACGACAAGACACGCGGGCTGCGCGCCGGCGACGAGGTCGACGGCTGGGCCGTCACCGCGATCGCCCGCACGCAGCTCACGCTTTCGCTCAAGGAGCGCTCGGTTGTGTTCTCGCTGTTCGACGAGAATGGCGCGAACCAGCCGCCGCAGATCGTCCGCAGTCGCCCGGGCCGGGTCATCGGGCTCAATGCGGCTGGTGTTCTCACCGCGCGGCACGTCGGTGCGCCGGAGCCATAGCCTCCGTCGGCTCAGGCCTTGCGAAAATGATTCTGTGCTTGCCGCCGCCCGGCACCTTCCCTCCGCCGCGCATCCTATTAGTCTCCCGCACCGGGGGGCGGTCAAAAACGCATGGAGATTTCAATGCGCAAATCACTGCTCGGGATTGCCGGTGTCGCGTCTGTCGCTCTGACCCTTGCGGCGTCGGCCACCGTGGTCCGCGCCGACCCCCTCGAGGTCCAGCTCGTCGAGTTCCGCCGGCTGTGCGAGACCGGCGATAAGGGAGCCTGCGTCCGCTTCGGCATGCTGCTCGAGAAGAACCGGACGCGCCATGCGATGTGGCGTAAGGCCCACGCCGACTGGTTCTTCTGGGAGCGCTGATCCGGCCGCGCGCCTGCCTATCGGAGGCCGGCCATAGGCGAGCGAAGCGATGCCGTTCTTCGGGGGCCGCCCAAGTTCGGGCGGCCTCTTCATTTTGGCGTGTCCGGAGCCCTGTCAGGCTCCGCCGGGCTGGCATCGCGCTGCCATAATTCCTACGTCACATGACAAATGAGCGTGTAGGATGGCATTCGCGCGGCGAAATCCACCTTTGCGCCGAAACGGAGCCTTTGCGTGTCAGACTGCATCCATTGCGACATCCACGACCTCCTGGAGCCGGAGCTTGCCCGCGAGGGCGCGGACCTGGCTCAGATCGCCGCCAAGGTGACCGAGGTGCTCGCCGATCTGGTGCTGTCGGCCACGCCCGAGGACCGTACCGCGCTGCTCGCCGATGTGATCGCCAATCTCGGCCATCTGGTGCTGGAGAAGAGCGAGGAGATCGAAAGCGGCAGTAGCACCGGCGAGGCGAAGTCGCGCAGGCATTAGAGTCTTTGCTTCCGACCATCGAATAAAGATGCTCTGGGCCCCGCGAAAGCGGGGACCCAGGGCCGAAATCGCCGCTCCTGCGTTTGATCCCAACAAATGCAAAGAGCCCTGCGGATGAATCATCCGCCGGGCTCTTTTGTTCGATCGAACGTCGCGCGAAGCGCTACTGTCCCGCGCCGCCCATCGTCACCGACGCATCCGAGCGGATCTCGTTCGGCATGCACACGCCGTCGGCGCCGGTGATCGCCTTGCGGCATTCGCTCAGGCGGTGAAAGTAGCAATGACGCTGGCCGTCGCCGACGTCGGTGCCGTACACCACGCACCAGCGATACTTCGCATCCGACTGCTTCGGCGCGGCTTGCGCGCCATTGATCGCGGCGGCGCTCGCGATCAGGGCAACAACAGCAATGAGTCCCGGTCTCATGAAAAATCCTCTGTGACGATTCGTCGCCGCCATCCGTATGGATTGGGATGCACGAAGCGGCAAGTCACGGCGCCGTTATCGGATTAAGCAGAGTTAATGTCGCGCCGCGTTAACCGCTGCACACGACACGAACCATCCACGCAAGCGTGACTTGTGAGCAGGTTCCTTCTCGCCCTTCGCTTCCGTCATAGGACCCGCCCGCTTCGCTCATGACCGCCGCAAAGGTTAAACCGCTAAGCTTTGTCCCAATGCGGGCCGCACAAGAGCCCGTCATACGAAGGGGGGAGGGCATGGCTCCAGGCCGGCTGCTTGCCGCGATCGCGGCATCTCTATTGTTCGCTGGCGCCGCGCCGTCGCGCGCGCTCGATTTCCCGACCGGCGTGGTGCGCATCGTCGTGCCCTATCTGCCGGGCGGCTCGGCCGAGGCCCAGGCGCGCTTTCTGTCCGCCGAGTTGCAGAAGCAGTGGGGCAAGCCGGTGATCATCGAGAACAAGCCCGGCGCCGGCACCACGGTCGGCGCCGCTTATGCGGCCACCCAGAAGCCCGACGGGCTGACGCTCTATCTCGCGTCGACCTCGCACACCGTGACGCCGTCGCTCTACAAGTCGCTGCCCTACGATCCGATCAAGAGCTTCGAGCCGATCTCGCTGATCTCGAGCTCGCCGTTCCTCGCGCTGGTGAAGGGCGACTCGCCCGTCAACTCGCTCGCCGATCTGGCGGCGCTCGCGAAATCCAAGCCCGGCACCTTGAGCTGGGCGTCGTCCGGCATCGGCGCGGGGCCGCATCTGTCGGGCGAGCTGTTCAAGACCAAGGCCGGCATCGACGTGGTGCATGTGCCGTTCACCGGCACGCCGCCGTCGTTCAATGCCGTGCTCGGCGGCCATGTCGACTATGTGTTCGGCGACATCACCTCGCTGCCGCTGGTTCGTTCCGGCCAGCTCAAGCCGCTTGCGGTGACGACGCCGAAGCGCTCGCCGCTCTTGCCCGAGGTGCCGACTTTTGCCGAGGTCGGCGTGCCCGGCGTCGAGGTGTCGAACTGGAGCTCGATCATCGTGCCGGCCGGAACGCCCGACGACGTCGCGGCTTTCCTCAACAAGTCGATCGTGAAAGCGCTGGAGGAGCCGGACGTGAAGGCGAGCTACGAGAAGCTCGGCTTCGTGCCGCAGCCCTCGACCCGCGAGGAGCTGGCCGCATTCCTGCGCTCCGAGATGCAGAAATACGCCGAGGTGATCAGGAACGCGGGCATCAAGCCGAACTAGAATGTTTGTATCGATGAGGGTGTGCGCAGACGTCTCCCCGCCCTCACCCTGAGGAGCGGGCGAAGCCCGCGTCTCGAAGGGCGAGGGCGGCCCGGTCCGGGGCGGCCCCATCCTTCGAGACGCATTGCTTCGCAATGCTCCTCAGGATGAGACCGGGAGAGTGCCGTTCCGAAGATCGACAAAGACGTAGAGTGTGCCGATGACGCCGAAAGCCAAGATGAAGTTCGCGGTCTTCCTGATGGCGGACTCCAGCTACCACATTGCCGGATGGCGGCATCCCGACGCCTATGTGGACGCGGGCTCCAACGTCGCGCGCTGGATCGAGTTCGCCAAGACGCTTGAGCGCGGCAAGCTCGACATGCTGTTCGTCGCCGACGTGATCGGCGTGCCGGGTACGAAAGACCTCAACAGCCTGAGCTACCAGCCGACCATCGACAAGCTCGAGCCGTTCACCTTGCTCGCCGCGCTGTCCGGCGTGACCAAGAACATCGGCCTCGTGGCGACGTCTGCAACCGCTTACAACGAGCCGTATTTCGTCGCCCGCGTGCTCGCTTCGCTCGATCATCTGACCGGCGGCCGCGCCGGCTGGAATCTCGTCACCGGCGGCTCTTATGAGGATGCGCAGAATTTCACCGTCGGCGAGCACGCCGCCCATGGCGACCGCTACGAGCGCGCCGAGGAGTTCGTCGATGTGGTGCGCGGGCTGTGGGGCAGCTTCGACGCCGCCGCGTTCCCGCGTGACAAGGCCTCGGGCCGCTATCTCGACCCGGCGAAGCTTCACGTGCTCGGCCACAAGGGCAAGTATTTCTCGGTGAAAGGCCCGCTCAGCGTGTCGCGGCCGCCGCAGGGCCATCCGGTGATCGTGCAGGCTGGCACCTCGGAGCCGGCGCGCAAGCTCTCGGCCCGTGTCGCCGACGTGGTGTTCACCGCGCAGTCGGCGATCGAGGATGCGAAAGCGTTCTATGCCGACGTGAAGGGCCGCATGCAGCAATACGGCCGCCATCCCGACGACCTCAAGGTCATGCCCGGCGTCGCGATGTATATCGGCCGCTCGCAGCAGGAGGCCGAGGAGAAGTTCGAATATCTCAACACGCTCATTCCGATCGAGGTGTCGGTGTCGCGCCTGGGCCGCATGCTCGGCGGCGTGGATCTCTCAGGCTACGACCTCGACG
Source organism: uncultured Rhodoplanes sp. (assembly GCA_936924235.1). Taxonomy (GTDB): domain Bacteria; phylum Pseudomonadota; class Alphaproteobacteria; order Rhizobiales; family Xanthobacteraceae; genus Z2-YC6860. The sequence continues at coordinate 21,852 of CAKZHN010000556.1, forward strand.
GACCGATGCCCGACATCGAGAGCAACGCGGCGCGCGTGAGCACGCCGCTCAACTACGTGCGGCTCGCCAAGCGCGACAATCTCACGTTGCGGCAGGTGGCGACGCGCTCTGGCGCCGCGAAGGATCACTGGACGCTGATCGGCACGCCCAAGGACATCGCCGACCAGCTCGAGCATTGGTTCGCC
>CAKZHN010000557.1 GCA_936924235.1 uncultured Rhodoplanes sp.
CTAGATCGGTTACGCGCTGACGTTCCTGGTCATGTCGGTGGCCGTCATCCTGGCGATCATCGGCCTCTATTATGACGGCATACAGGGCAAGTCGCGGGCCTCGGTCGCCACCTTGGCCGAGCGGCTGAGCGACATCGTCGAATTCAACTTGCACTTCAAAGACTTCGAGGGCCTGCCGCGCATTTTCACGGATTACAAGCACCTGAACCGCGACATCAACGAAGCGGCGCTGATCGAGAATGGTGTTGTCCAGGTGGACACCGCTGCCGATCATATCGGCAAAGGCTGGACGTCCGATCCGCGGAACTTCGAGTTCAAGACCGACCTGACCCGCGCCGACCGCAAGGACCGCGTCGTCAATGTGGTCGCGACCGTTCCCAAAGACGCGGTCATCGAGCGCGTGGTTCGCAGCGTGAAGAACCTCGCCGCCCTGTTCGTGGCGTCGGCGCTGCTCGCCGGCCTGTTCCTGCAGGTCGCGATCTCGCTGCAGGGCATCAGGGCCAGCGAGCCTTCGGAAACCGAGCCTTCGGAAACATCCGCTCCGGCGGCCAAGGCCCCGGCCGAAGACGTGGCATTGATCACGATCAAGCCCATCTTCTTCCTCGCCGTGTTCCTGGACGCACTGACCTACTCGTTCCTGCCCACATTCATGCAGGAGGCGGCGAAGGCCGCCGGTCTCTCCGTCGGCTACGGCTCGATGCCGTTCACCGTCTATTACCTGTGTTTCGCTCTCAGCCTCCTCCCCGCAGGCAATCTCGTCGAGCGCTATGGGCCCAAGGTGATGATCCTGTCCGGCCTGATGCTGGCGGCCGCCAGCGTCGCCCTGATGGCCTTGCCGATGGGGATCGTCGAGCTGACGGTTCTGCGCGGCTTCGCAGGCATCGGCCAGGGCGTGCTGATGATCGGCGTGCAGTCCCACATTCTTGCGGTCACGTCGCCGCAGAAGAAGACCCAGGGTGTCGCCATCATCGTGTTCGGCTTCCAGGGCGGCCTGATCGCCGGCATGGCGCTGGGTTCGCTGCTGGTCAGCCAGTTGCATGCGCCGGGCGTGTTCAAGATCGCCGGCGCGATCGGCCTTTTGACTATCCTCTACACGATGACCCGCCTGCCCAGCGTCAATGCGACCAAAAAGACCGGGGCCAGCATGGGCAAAGCCTTCCGCCAGCTGGGCAGCGACATCGCGCATGTCATGACCAACCTGGACTTTCTCAAGACGCTGTTCTGCGTCGGCATTCCTGCGAAGGCCATCCTGACCAGCACGATCACCTTCGCGCTGCCGCTGCTCCTCGCTCAGTACAAGTTCCCGACCGAGGACATCGGGCAGATCGTCATGCTGTATGGACTCGCCGTGATGGCGGCTTCGGGATTTGCCTCCCGGCTGGTCGATCGGACCAGCAACAGCGAACAGGTCCTGTTTTGGGGGACGCTACTGAGCGGCGCCGGCCTGGTGCTGATGGGGCTCATGAGCCCGGGCTTCTTCGGTGCCGGTTACCTGGGCACCGTGCTGATGATCGTCGGCACCGTCATCGTCGGCCTGGCTCACGGCTTCATCAACGCTCCGGTGGTCACCCATGTCGGCCAATCGGAGCTGGGGTCGCGGATCGGCGCCATCCCGGTGACGACAAGCTATCGGTTCCTGGAACGCGCCGGGCATGTCGCCGGGCCGATCATCATTGCCCAGATCTTCCTGCGCTTCGGGCAGGACGCGACGGTCCTGATCTGGATCGGCGTCGGTGTTGCCATCCTGGGACTTCTCTTCGTGTTGCAGAGCCTGCAGCCGCAGCCGCCGGTTCGCAACCAGACAACAGAGGCCGCGCGATGACCCCCCGATCCAGCATCATGCAGAAGTTCGCCAAGCTGGCAATCATCGCGACGTTCTGTGCCCTGGCGCTGACCGCCAGGGCCGCGGCGGACCAGCCGTATTCGTCATGGTTCAAGTACGGCAGCGAGCTCGACGCGAACTGGGAGTTCGTGGGCGATGCGAAAGACCCAAACGTCGTTACGATGCGCCGGAAGGCGGCGGAGAAGCAGTTCGCGGCCAACAGCAATCTGAAACGGCGGCGCGTCCTGGTGCTCTACCCGCGATCGTCGCTGGCCTATGACATCGCGATCACGACGATGCTCAACGTGTTCGATTCCAAGGAATCGGTTGCCGAGTTCACGGCGATCAATTTCGAATTGAAGCAGGCGCGCGGCAAGGAGACGATCGAGTTTGCCGAAAAGAACGGTTATGACCTGATTTTCGCCATGGGTTCGGAATCGACCGCGTGGCTCTACGACAACTACCGTGGCGGCAAGATTCCGGTCGTATCGGTCTGCTCGAAGGATCCGGTCGAACTCGGGCAGATGAAGGATTACGAGAGCGGCAGCAACAACAACTTCGCATTCACCTCGCTGAACATGCCGGTGGAGGTGCAGCTCGCCTATATCATGGAGTTCAAGCCCGGCCTGAAGAATCTGGCCATTCTGGTCGACAGCAAGAACATCAGCGCGGTCCAGACCCAGGCCGAGCCGATTGCGGCGCGCGCGCAGAAAAAAGGCGTCCAGATCATCATGGGCTCCGTGCAGAACCCCGCCAAGGCCGGCGAGGAGCTGATGCAGATCGTCCCTGACGCCGTGCGCACGATGCAGAAGAACGACCCCGATCTCAGCAACAGCGTTTTTCTCATCACCGGCAGCACGACGGTTTTCAAGGAAATCAAGATCATCAACGACAAGGCCGACAAGGTCCCGGTCGTCAGCATGATCCCCGAGATCGTCAAGGCGGGACGCGATACGGCCGTGCTTGCGATTGGCATCAGCTTCGAGACCAACGCACACCTTGCGGCCATCTATGGCATCGACATCATACGCAGCAGGGCCAAGGCGAGCGAGTTGAAGGTCGGCATCGTCTCGCCGCCCGACATCGCGGTGAGCTTCCTGAAGGCCCGCGAAATCGGCTTGCGGGTGCCGTTCAGCTTCTTCGAGACCGCGACTTTCGTCTACGACTACGAAGGCCAACCGGTTCGGACACCGGGATCCAAGACGCAATAGAACAATACGCAATAGAAATCAGATGTGACGATCATGCGTAAAATAGGCTTCATCGGGCTTGGCGCCATGGGATTGCCGATGGCGGTGAACCTCATCAAGGGTGGCTACGCCGTCACTGGCATGGACCCCAACAAGGGCCAGATGGACAGGCTCGTCGCGGCGGGCGGTTCCGTGACTCCCAGCATTGCGGAGGCGGTGGCGGACGCGGACGTGGTGGTGACGATGCTGCCGGACAATCAGCTGGCGCTCGAAATCTATCTGCGGCCCAACGGCATCATTGCCAACGCCAAACGCGGCGCCCTGCTGATCGATTGCTCGACCATCGACGTCGAGTCGGCCCGTACGCTTGCGTCCGCCGCTGAAAACAAAGGGCTCCCCATGGTGGATGCCCCGACTTCGGGCGGCGTCGGCGCCGCGCAGGCCGCACGGCTGACCTTCATGGTCGGCGCGACCCCCTCTGCATTCACCAGCGCGCAGTTGATCCTGGAGAAGATGGGCCAGCACGTCGTGCATGCCGGTCTCGCCGGCACCGGTCAGGCTGCCAAGATCTGCAACAACATGATCCTTGGCATCTCGATGATCGCGGTCTCGGAGGCCTTCGTTCTGGCGGAAAAGTTCGGCCTGGACGCGCAGAAGATGTTCGACATCTCTTCGAAATCGTCCGGCCAGTGCTGGTCGCTGACGAGCTACTGTCCGGTCCCCGGCCCGGTGCCGACCTCTCCGGCGAACCGCGATTATGAGCCGGGCTTCACCGCCGCGATGATGCTCCGAGACCTGCAGCTCGCCCAGGATGCGGCGATGGCGGCGGGCGCCAGGACGCCTCTCGGCGCCGGCGCCGCCGAGATCTACGCCCAGTTCGTCCGATCGGGCGAAGCGGATCGCGATTTTTCCGGCATCATCCGGCTGGTGCGCAAGGTCGCCACGCGGCATCTCGCCAACTGACGACGGACCGACCGCTTCCATTTCTTGAACGTCCCAACCGCCCGGCAGGCGGTTGAAGGCTTTCTCAGCACAGCTTCTCCCGCGCGCGCCCACTCCCCGCCCACTCTGCCTTTGCCTTTTGACCAACGTCTCCTGACCGGGCGCTGGCTTGACGCCAATTGTTGTCAATGACAACATTTCGGCCAACGGCAGACAACAAAGCCAAAATCCATCGGTGCGTTCAGGGAGGCTGATATGTGGTCATTTGCGCGGCCCGCCGCGGTTGCTCTCGCCCTTTGTGCAACACCGGCCTTTTGTGCGACACCGGCTTTGGCCGAGATGAACGGCACGCTCCGGATCGGCGTGCTCAACGACATGTCGAGCGTCTATTCCGATTTCCAGGGGCCCGGCTCGGTGCTGGCCGCCCAGATGGCGGCCGAGGACTTCGCCAAGATTTCCAAGCGCAAGATCGAGATCATCTCCGGCGACCACCAGAACAAGCCGGACGTCGGCGCGAGCATCGCGCGGCGCTGGCTCGACGTCGAAGGCGTCGACATGATCATCGACCTGCCGAACTCCGCCGTGGCGCTCGCGGTCGGCGATATCGTGCGCGAGAAGAACAAGGTTGCGATCGGCTCGGGCGCCGGCACCGCGGCGCTGACGGGCGCGCGTTGCTCGCCCAACTTCGTGCACTGGACCTACGATACCTGGTCGTTCGGCCACGGCACCGCAAAGGGCGTGCTCGCCCAGGGCGGCAAGAGCTGGTTCTTCATCACCGCCGACTACGCGTTCGGCCAGGACCTGGAGAAGCAGGCGAGCGACGAGGTGACATCGAGTGGCGGCAAGGTGCTGGGCGCCGTGCGGCACCCGATCGGCACCAGCGACTTCTCGTCGTTCCTGCTGCAGGCGCAGGCCTCGAAAGCCGACGTCATCGCGCTCGCCAATGCGGGCGGCGACACCGTCAACACCATCAAGCAGGCCAACGACTTCAAGCTCGGCGGCAAGCAGAAGATCGTCGCGCTGATCTTCGACCTGCAGTCGGTGCCGGCGCTCGGCCTGCAGACCGCCCAGGGCCTGCAGGCGATCAACGCGTGGTACTGGGACCTCAATGACGACACCCGCGCCTGGTCGAAGCGCTACCAGGAGCGGCACCCCAAGAAGATGATGCCCAACCACATGCAGGCCGGCGTGTACTCCGCGACGCTGCACTATCTGAAAGCGGTCGAGAAGGTCGGCGGACCGACCAACGGCACGGCCGTGGTCGACGCCATGAAGAGCGCGCCGACCGACGACATTCTCTATGGCAAGGGCACCATCCGGGCCGACGGCCGCAAGATCCACCCGCTCTATCTGCTGCAGGTCAAGGCGCCGGCCGAATCCAAGGGCGAGTGGGACGTGTTCAAGATCGTCGAGACGATCCCGGCCGACAAGGCGTTCCGTCCGCTGAACGAGGGCGGCTGTCCGATGGTCAAGAATTGAACGACAGCAGCGCTCCGATCCGAAGAGTCAGACTCGGCCGTCCGGCCTATGACGTCGCCCGGCGGCCCGACGGATCGATCCTGCTGCGGGCCAAGCCCGCGCTTGGCCCCTACCCCGCGCGGATGACCGACCCGCTTCGGTCCTGGGCCGAGCGTGAGCCCGGGCGGACGCTTTTCGCCGCCCGCGGCAAGGACGGCCGCTGGCAGCACATCAGCTATCGCAAGGCGCTGGAGACCGCCCGCAGCATCGGACAGGCGCTGCTGAAGCGCGGCCTGTCGGCGGAAAGACCGGTCGTGATCCTGTCGGGCAACGATCTCGACCACGCCATGCTGGCGCTCGGCTGCATGGTTGCCGGCATTCCCTATGCGCCGGTCTCGCCGGCCTATTCGCTCGTCGCCAGCGACTTCGCCAAGCTGAAGTCGATCTTCGCGCTGCTGACGCCCGGGCTGGTCTATGCGTCCGACGGCAGGCTGTTCGAGCGCGCGCTCGGCGCGGCAGTCCCGGCCGGCGTCGAGATCGTGGTGTCGGAGAACACGCCTTCTCGCGGCGCCACGCCTTTCGCCGAGCTGGCCGAGACGCCCGCGACATCCGCCATTGATGACGCCAACAGCCGCATCGACGATGACAGCATCGTCAAGTTCCTGTTCACCTCGGGCTCGACCGGCGAGCCGAAGGCCGTCATCAACACCAACCGGATGTGGTGCGCCAACCAGAAGATGCTGCGCGAGGGGCTGGCCTTCATGCAGGACGAGCCGCCCGTCATCGTCGACTGGTCGCCATGGCATCACACGGCCGGCGGCAACCACAATGTCGGTCTCGTGCTCTGCAACGGCGGGACGTTCTACATCGACAAGGGCAAGCCCACGCCCGACGGCATCGGCGCCACGGTCGAGGCGCTGCGCGAGGTGGCGCCGACCTGGTACTTCAACGTGCCGAAGGGCTTCGAAGCGCTGCTGCCTTACCTTCGCGCCGATGCCGCGCTCCGCCGCACGTTCTTCAGCCGCCTGAAGGTGCTGTGGTTTGCAGGCGCCGGCATCTCGCAGCACGTGTTCGACGAGATGCAGCAGCTTGCGGTCGAGACCTGCGGCGAGCGGATCCTCTTTCTGACGGGCTTTGGCGCGACCGAGACCGCGCCCTATGCGCTGGCCCGCACCTGGCATTCGACGGTCGCGTCCAACATGGGACTGCCCGCCATCGGCGTGGAGATGAAGCTCGTTCCGGTCGAAGGCAAGCTCGATGGCCGCCTGCGCGGACCGAGCATCATGCCCGGCTACTGGCGGCGGCCGGAGCTGAGCGCCGCAGCGTTCGACGAGGAGGGCTTCTACCGGCTGGGCGACGCCTTCGCGTTCGAGGACCCCGAGGACATCTCGAAAGGGCTGCTGTTCGAGGGCCGCACGGCGGAGAACTTCAAGCTCTCCACCGGCACCTGGGTCCATGTCGGCCCGTTGCGGGCGCAGTTTCTCGCCCACTGCGCGCCGCTCGCGCGCGACGTCGTGATTGCGGGCGCCGACCGGAACTACGTTTCGGCTCTCATTTGTCCCGACATCGATGCCTGCCGGAAGGTCGCGGCGTTGCCTGCGGCGGCCAGTGTCTCCGATGTTCTTGATGCTCCAGTCGTAAAAGCCTGGGTCAAGGAGCGGCTACGGTCGTTTGCCGCAGCGAGCACCGGCAGCTCCAATCTCGTCCGGCGCGCAGCGTTCCTCGCCGAGCCGCTCACGATCGACACCGGCGAACTGACCGACAAGGGCTCGATCAACCAGCGTCTCGTGATCCGCAACCGGCCGCGCCTGATCGAAGAGCTTTATGCGGCGCTGCCGCCGGCCCATGTTATGGCAAGCGATCCATGAGCAAGCGATCCATGAACCCGTCACTCGAGAGCCGTCGCCATGCTGAAGCTCAGTGAGCTCAAGGCCATCGACATCCACACCCACGCCGAAGAACCGTGCGGCACCCACGCCGACGACGGCTACGACGATTTCCAGGAGGGGATGCACGCCTACTTCAAATCGCCGTTCAAGCATCCGCCGACCGTCCCGGAGACCGCCGCCTATTTCCGCGAGCGCAAGATCGGCGCCGTGATCTTCCCGGTCGACGCCGAGCGCGAGACCGGCTTCCGGCGCTACAACAACGAGGAGATGGCCGCGCTCGCCGCCGAGCACAGCGACATCCTGATCCCGTTCGCCAGCATCGATCCCGCCAAAGGCAAGATGGGCGCCCGCGAGGCGCGCCGCCTGGTTCGCGAGTTCGGCATCCGCGGCTTCAAGTTTCATCCCACCATGCAGGGTTTCTACCCCAACGATCGCAACGCCTACGTACTCTACGAGGCCATCGCAGAGTGCGGCGTGCCCGCGCTGTTCCACACCGGCCAGACCGGCGTCGGCGCCGGCATGCCGGGCGGCATGGGCATGAAGCTGAAGTATTCCAACCCGATCTATATCGACGACGTAGCCGCGGACTTCCCGGACATGCCGATCATCCTCGCGCACCCCTCCTTTCCCTGGCAGGAAGAGGCGCTGTCGGTCGCGACCCACAAGCCGAACGTCTACATCGACCTGTCCGGCTGGTCGCCGCGCTATTTCCCGAAGATCCTGGTGCAGTACGCCAACTCGATCCTGCGCCATAAGGTCATGTTCGGCTCAGACTGGCCGGCCATCATGCCGGACCGCTGGCTCGCGGACTTCGAGAAGATCGACATCAAGCCAGAGGTGAGACCGCTCATCCTGAAGGATAATGCGGCCAAGCTTCTCGGCCTTTCCTGAGGCGCTTCAGCGCCTCATCGGTTCGCCAGGCCGTTGGTGTATTGGACGATGAAATCCTTCATCTCGTCGCGAACGTTGCCGAGGCCGGCGAGCACCGCCTGCCCTTCGCTGCCGGTCACGAGAATCGGCTCGGTCTTGATCACCTTCGAGTAGTCCGCCAGGAACTTCTGATCCTTCCAGAGGTCGACGAAGGCCGACCGCATCACCGCGGTGGCCTCGTCCGCGTTTTTCGGCGGCAGCAGCACGACACGGAACATCGCAAGCTGCGGATCGGCGATGATCCGCAGCGCCTCGTAGGTCTTGTTGCCGGCAAGCGGCTTGCCCGGAAACACCTGCGCGTAGAACTCCTCGAAGGTCTGCATGTCCGGCAGCGCCTTGCTGCGCGGATAGGCGCCGTTCTTGCGCGGCGAAAGCTGCCACAACGGCAGCACAACATGGCCCATGGTCGGCTCGATCGACCCGCTCCAGCCGGACAGCGACGAGTTCGCCACCTGCCCGATGTTCTGCAGGATCGCGGTCTCGACCTCCTTCAAGCCGCGATAGGCCGGAACCGCCTGGTAATTGAGGCCGAGGAGGTCGAGCGACAGCGTCAGGTTCAGCGTGTTGCTGTTCTGCGCGTTGAGCGACAGCGCCTTGAAGTCCTTGGTCTTCAACAGGTCGGCGGCGGTGTTGAGGCCGGGCGGAATGTCCCGCCGCGCATAGACCACCAGCGGGCTCTCCACGCCTGCGACCAACGTGAAGTCCGAATAGCGCGTGCGCAACGCCGAGGCGCCGACGATCTGGCCCGGGATGTCGAGCGTGAAGAAACCGATCGTCTCGCCGTTCGGCGGGGCCTCGCCGAGCTGGTTGCTGCCAATGATGCCGCCACCGCCGCCGACATTCTTCACCACGATGGTCGGATTGCCTGGGATGTGCGACGGCAGATGCTGCGCCACGATCCGGCCTTCGAGGTCGGTCGGGCCGCCGGCCGGATAGTTGACGATCATGGTGACCGTCTTGCCCTTGTAGAACTGCGCATTCGCCTCTTGAGCCAGGAACACCAGCGCAAGCATTCCAAAGACAATCGATAGCGTCCTGGCCATCGCATTCCTCCCTGGAGACGTCACAGCTTTTGTTCTTCCGTCGCGGCGGCACCCGCCGCGACGGCCGTCGTCGCAGTTGGCTACAGCGTCGCTATTTTTTCGCCCGCTGGTCGGTCAGCAGCGTGCCGAGCTTGAACGGCTCATAGGTCGGCTTGTACGACTTTTCGTCTAGGAACTGGCGCAGGCCGGTGTTGTAGGAGTCTTCCTTGTCGTTGGTCTTGATGGCCTGGCCCTTGGCGGCGAGGTATTCGTAGGACTGCGCCACATCCATGGTCCGGCAATGGCGGATCGCCTGCTTGGTGGCGCGCAGCACCGCCGGGCTCTTCTTCATCAGCCGCTCGGCGAGATCGGTGACCGCGTCTTCCAGTTTCTCGAGCGGCACCGCGTAATTGATCATGCCGATGCGGGCCGCCTCCTTGCCGTCGAACGGATCGCCCAGGCAGGCGTAATAGAGCGCATGGCGCGGCAGCACGGTGTCGATCACCGCCTTGGACACCAACGCCCCCGGCAGGATGCCCCAGTTCACCTCGGACAACGAGAACGTCGCGTTCTCGGCCGCGATGGCAAAGTCGGCGGCTAGCAGCTGCATGAAGGCGCCGCCGACGCAGTAGCCGTGCACCATGGCGATGGTCGGCTTGTCGTACTGATAGAGCCGCTCCCAGCGCCAGCGGTTGGCGGCAGCCGCGGCCTTTTTCCGTTCGCCGGGATTCTTTTCGAGCTCGCGGAAGAACTTCTTCAGGTCCTGGCCGGCGCTGAAATTGCCGCCCTCGCCGGTGACGACCACCACCTTGGCGTCGTCGTCGACCTCGAGCCGGGCCAGCGCGTCATCCATGTCGTAGTGCAACTGCGGGCTCATGGCGTTGCGCTTGTCCGGGCGGTTGAGCGAAGCCCAGGCGATGCCATCCCGGATGCGCACCTTCACGCATTCGTATTTGTATTCAGCCATTGAGACGTCCTCCTGTTGCGTGTCTCGTTGTGAACTTTTGATCAGCCGTAGGTCCGCAGCACGTGGCGCGCGAGCGTCATCTTCAGGATCTCGATCGGGCCTTCGGTGATCATCATGCTGCGCTGGTCCCGCCAGAATTTCTCGATCGGCAGATCGGTCGCGAGCCCCATGCCGCCGTGGATCTCCATGCAGCGGTCGGCGGCGTGGAACGACTGGGTGTCGCCGAAAATCTTGGCCATGTAGGCCTCGGCGCGGATGTCGCGGCCCTGGTCGTATTTCCACGCGGCGTCGTAGACCATCAGGCGGAGCTGATGCAGCTCCATGAAGCTCTCGGCCAGCATCCATTGCACCGCCTGGCGATCCGCCAGCGGCTTGCCGAAGGTCACGCGCTCCTTGGCGTACTTGGTGCCGAGCTCGAGGCAGCGTTCGATGACGCCGATGCTGCGCGCGCCGTGGCGAATGCGCCCGACATTGAGCCAGTGCTGCGCATGCGCGAAGCCCTCGCCCTCCTCGCCGATCCGGTTCTCGACCGGCACCTGGACGTTGTCGAAGGCGATTTCCCACGGCCGGTCGTCGATGACGAGCTCCTGCGCGCGCAACAGGCGCACGCCGGGTGATTTCATGTCGACGATGAAGGCCGAGATGCCGCCGCGGGAGCCCTTGGAGCGATCGGTCGCAGCAATGAGCTGCGTGAAATGCGCCTCGTCGGCGTTGGTGATGAAGCGCTTGGTGCCGTTGATCACGTAATGATCGCCCTGGCGCACCGCGGTCGTGCGCATCCCGCCGGGATCGCCGCCGGCTTCGGGCTCGGTCTGGGCGAGGCACCAGTTCAGCTCGCCGCGGATCGTCGGCAGCAGGTACTTCCGCTTCTGCTCGTCGTTGAGGTGATAGAGGATCGGGCTGACATTGGGGCCGAACACATCGGCGCCGCGCGACGGCAGCGCGATGCTGCGGCCGAGTTCGGCCCAGACCGTCGCCTTGGCGACGAGGCCCATGCCAAGGCCGCCGTATTCCACCGGTACGTCGTAGCCCTGCAGGCCCAGCTCCTTGGCCTTGGCGGTCAGATGTTTCCGCACTTCGGGCTTGAGCTTGTTGTTCTCGCGGGCGGTGCGCTCGATCGGGATCAGCTCGCGATCGACGAACTTGCGGACGGCGTCCTTCAGCATCCGGATTTCTTCCGGAAGCTCGAAGTTCAGTCCGTCAGGCGCGGACCGTGCGTCCATGTCGACACTCCTATCCCTGACGCGGCACCATGCGAACGTCGACGGCGCGCGCACCGTCGCCCTTGGCCAGCACGATCAGCGGATTGATTTCGAAATCGGAGAGAAACGCCCGGTGGTCGAGGAACAGCCGCGACAGCCCAGTCATCGCCGCGACCACCGCGTCGACATCGCGCGCGGGGCGGCCGCGGAATTCGCCGAGCAGCGACGCGCCCCGCAGCGAAGCCAGCATCTCGCCGGCGGTTGCCTCGTCGACCGGCAGCAGCCGAATCGCCACGTCGCGCATCGCCTCCACCATGATGCCACCGAGGCCCACCAGCATGAACGGACCGAACTGCGGGTCCTCGCGGACGCCGAGGATCATCTCGACGCCCGACACCATTTCCTGCACCAGGAAGCCCTCGACGCGCGCACTGGAATCGTGTTGCGCAAGCCGCACACGCATCGTCTCGGCCGCGGCGCGGACCTCGCCGGCGGAGCGCAGCCCCAGCGCGACGCCGCCCACTTCGGTCTTGTGGCTCGCCTGCGGCGACACGATCTTCACCGCCACCGGGAAACCCAGGTCGGCGGCGGCGGCCGTGGCCGCGTCATCGGCTGTCTTCGCCATCGCGCTTCTGGGAATCGCCAGGCCATGCGACTTCAGCAACGCGTCGAACGCCGTGCCTTTGAGATTCTCCGCGCGGCCCCGCGGTTCCGGTGTGGCCGGCGCTCCGCGCTGCAGCGCCGCGGCATAACGCACCAGACCCTGCAGCGCGCGCACCGTCTCCGGCAGGCCCTGGATGAATGGCACGCCGCTCTCGTTCTGGTATTCGCGGCTGATCTCCGAGGCGTTCTGGGCGATCCGGCCGAACGCCAGCACCGGCTTGTCGGTCGAGGCCAGAACGCCGCGCAGCGGCTCCGGATTGTACGGATCGTTCGGGCCGGTCGGCACCAGCCCCTGCACCGTAACCAGATCGACGGTCGGATCGGCGCAGACCACCTTGCATATCTCGGCGAACTTCGGCGCCTGCACGCCGACCGCGGGCCCGACATCGAGCGGATTTTCAGCCGCCAGCCCCGGATCGATCATCGGCAGCAGCCGGGCGCGGGTCTCGGGCGTCAGCGGCGCCATCTCGGCGCCCTCGTCGCTGGCGTAGTCCAGCACGAGACCCTTGGCGCCGCCGGAATAGCAGGCCATGGCGATGCGAGGGCCCTTCGGCAGGCGGCCCTGGCTGAAGGCCAGCGACGTCTCCAGCAGATCGTCGAGCGACGGGCAGCGCACGATGCCGTACTTCCGGCAGACCGCGTCGAACACCTGATCGTCGGCGGCGATCGCACCGGTGTGGCTTGCGGTCGCGGCCTTGCCGCGTTCGCTGCGCCCGACCTTCAGCAAGATGATCGGCCTGGCGGCCTTCAGCGCCTTCTCGGCCGCCGCCATGAAAGCCAAAGGCCGCCGCACGCCCTCGACCAGGCAGACGATGCATTTGGTGTGCTCGTCGTCGACCAGGAAGTTGATGTAGTCGGCCAGATCGAGGTCGAGCTCGTTGCCGCTCGACACCGCATAGGAGAAGTCGAGGCCGCGCAGCGCCGCCTGCTGCAGCCAGAACTGGAAGGTGCCGCCGGACTGGAACACCACGCCGACGCCACCCGGTTGCAGCGAACGGACGCGCTTGGCCGGATAGAGCAGAAGCTTCTCGCGGATCGCGAGCGAGCCCATGCAGTTGGGGCCGGAAATCCGCAGGCCGTTCGTCTCGGACAAGGCGCGCAAGGCCTGCGCGCGCTTCTGCCCCTCGGGGTCGCCGCCTTCACCAAACTGCGCCGCGAAAATGAGCGCGCATTTCAGGCCATTCTTCGCGCCTTCCGTCAGTGTGTCGACGACCGCGCCGGTCGGGATGACGGTCAGGGCAAGATCGACCGGCTCCGGGATCGCGGCGAAGTTCGGATAGACCTTGCGGCCCCACAACTCGCTGCGCTTCGGATTGACCAGATAGACCTTGGCCGGAAACCCGGAGAATTCGAGGTTTTGGTAGATTTCCTGACCCCAGCCGCCGCGGCTGGAGTCGGATGCACCGACAAGTGCGATGGATTTCGGGCGCAGCAGATACTCGACTGAACGAAACACAACATGCTTCCCAGATCGTCACTGCCAATGTCCGGAGACTGCTCTCGACGGACCGGCGAAGCATGCAGGCTCGTGCGGCGACTGCCAAGACTGCGTTTGCGAATGACAGGCAACCGCATCACGGTCGATAATCGCCCCGCCGGCCGGCAGACGCGCGTTGCGCCGCAATAGACGCTGCGACCAGGGAAAGACGGGCCAGCCGTTCCGGCACTAAGACATTGGTAGCCCAACCGTCGCTGAAGGCTTGAGAAAGCAGGCGCGAGCCCTTATTTGAGTGCATCGCGAAAGCCTGAGCTGCTTTCCTCCCCAAAATCCCGAACCCCGGCGCCGGAAGGCGCAGTTGGCTTATGGCAAACGAAGAAATCGAACTGGAACCGCGCGACTACCACCTGGCGGTACGCCGCCGCGAGCATTCGGAAACCCCGTGGCGATGGGAAATCTGGGCGGCTGCCAGGACCAAGCCCGTGCAGCAGTCGAAACTGCACTTCGCGACGATGTCGGATGCGACCAAGGACGGAAAGTCGGCCTTGAAGGCTCTCCTGCGCGAACGCTTCCCGACCGCCGCGTGAGCCGTCGCGCCTCCCGATCCAAGCCTGCCCGCTGAGTGCCTGCCCGCTGAGTGCCTGCCCGCTGAGTGCCTGCCCGCTGAGTCCGGACGACGTCCGCCTTTCGGCGTGACGATCCGCGAGCCGTGAACCACGCTGCGGAGCCGACGGGGTACCGCCCGGCTCGGCAGCGTGCGAACATGCGCGATAATCTGCGGCAAAAAACAACGGTTCGGGAGGAATGGGAATGAATCGGCGTGACGGCCTGAGGGCTATGGGCGCAACCGTGATGGCGGCGGCCCTGCCCGCCTGGCCCGCCTTCGGGCAAGCGAAATATCCCGACCGGCCGATCCGCCTCATCGTGCCCTATGCGCCGGGCGGCGTGGTCGATGTCATGGCCCGGCACTGGGCCGAGCGGATGAAATCCGTGCTCGGCTCCGTGGTGATCGAGAACCAGAGCGGCGGCGGCGGCACGGTGGGCGCCTACAACGCCTCCCGCGCGGCGCCGGACGGCTACACGCTCCTGTTCGGCGACACCAGCTCGCAGATCATCACGCCGTCGCTGATGGCGTCCCCGCCCTACGATCCGGTCACGAGCTTTGCCGCCATCTCCATCATCGCCACCTCGACGCCGGGCATCGTCGTGCATCCGAGCGTACCGGTGAAGGACCTCGCCGAATTCATCGCGTACGCGCGGCAGAACGGCGACAAACTGTCCTATGGCTCGGCCGGCGCCGGCACCGTCGGCAATCTGGCTGGCGAGCTGTTCAAGCAGATCATCAAGGTCCCCGGCATCACCCACATCCCGTATCGCGGCGCAGGCCCCGCCTTTGCCGACCTGATCGCCGGCAACACGCCGTTCGCGACGCCCAACGTCACCGGGCAGGTGCTGGAAACGCACCGCGCCGGCAAGGTGCGCCTCCTTGCGGTGTGCGGCCCGACCCGCCTGAAGGCTGCGCCGGACATTCCCGCCGCAGTGGAGAGCCTGCCCGGCATGGTGGTCCAGCTTTCGGCCGGCGTGTTCGCGCCTGCCGGAACGCCGGAGCCGATCGTGACGCAGATTTCCAACGCCACGGCCGAGGCGGTGAAGGACCCCGAGTTCATTCGCGTGCTGGAGGCGTCAGGCCTGGAAACGCGACAGGACGCTTCGGCCGCGGCCGCGCAGGCGTTCCTGGAGTCCGAGCGCAAGCGTCTGGTGCCGGTGATCCAGGCCGCCGGCATGAAGGCGCTGTAGGACCGCCGGATCGACCGGACGCCTTATGCGCCGATCCGCATCGGCTGGCGATTGAAGTCGGCCGCCGACACGTTGCTTTCCCGGACCTGGTTGCGACCGGATTGCTTCGCCACGTAGAGCGCCGCATCTGCCAGCGTGATCAGCGAGGACTGCTCGACGTTGCTCAACGCCAAGGTGGTCGCGACGCCGACGCTGACCGTGACGATGCCGTAATCGCTCAACGGATGCGGCTCGTCGAGCCGGCGAACGTTCATGAGGATCATCTCGGCGATGCGGCGCGCACCCTTGGCGTCCGTGTCCGGTAGCAGCACGGCCAACTCCTCGCCGCCGTAGCGCGCCGCGAGATCGGCCGGCCGCTGCGCGGCGCGCCGCACCGCGGCGGCCACGGACGCGAGCACCCTGTCGCCCTCCAGATGGCCCAGGCTGTCGTTGAAGCGCTTGAAATGGTCGATGTCGATCATCACCAGCGACAGCGGCCCGCGCTCGCGCGCGGCGCGCTGCCATTCGCTATCGAACGCCTCGCTGAAGCCGCGCCGATTGGCGAGCCCGGTCAGGTTGTCCTGGCGCGCCAGGGCGGCCTGGGCGAGTTCGGCCGTCTCCCGCCGCCGCAGTTCGGAGGTGAACAGCCCGACAAGCGCCAGAATGCTGACAGCCATCAGCAGATAGACCACCGACAGCATCGTGATCTTGTCCCACCACGCGGCGAACACCTCGGCCTCGGAAAGACCCACGGTGACGATCAGCGGAAGGCTGCCCACCCGCGTGAAGGCGTAGAAGCGGGACACGCCATCGGTTTGCGCGGTGGCCCGGAATGTCCCGCTGATCCTGTTCCTGATGTACAGGAACAGCGGTGCGGTGCCGAGGCTTCGGCCGGTCAGGTCCTCGCCGCCGAGATTGCGCGCCAGCACGATTCCGTCGTCGCGCAGCAGCGTGATGACGCTGTTGGCGCCGAGATGCACGTTGGCGAAACGCTGGCGGATATAGTCGAGCTTCACGGTGCCGGACACGATGCCGCCGAAGCTGCCGTCAGGGCGGGTAATGCGCCGGCTCAGCGAGATGCTCCAGATGTTGCCCTGCAGCCGCGCCTGGAATGGCTTGCTGATGTAGAGCCCGATGTCATAGCCGGCGTCGCGGTGCATGCGGAAATATTCGCGATCGGCGAAGTTGCCGGGGCGCACCGGGCTCGACAGCGAATCGAGAACGATCGAGCCGTCGGCGTCGAGCACGACCAGCGCACCGATGCCCTGGGCCGTCGTCGAACGGTCGAACAGCGTGATCTGACGCAGCCGCGGCGGCTCCGCCATCACTTCGGGATCGGCAATGCCGTCCAGCACCGCCTGCACCGAAAGATGATAGAGCTCGATGTCGCGGGCGATCTCCTGCTCCACCAGCGTGGCGACGTTCCTCGCCTGCTGATCGGTGAGCTCCAGCGTGCTGCGATAGAAATCGCGCCCGATGGCGACGAAGAACGCCAGCATGACCACGAGGCCAATGGCAGTGACCGCCCAGACCCGCGACGGAGTCGCGGCGGGTCGCCAGTTCAGCAAGGCCTTGCGACCCTGGTGCCGCTCCGCGGCCATGACGCCTCTGTCCTTTTTTACTGCCGCCCTTTGCGCAGGCGGTTCGGGGTTTGCCCCGGTGCGCCATCATGGAACTGCAGTCGTTACGCCGGCGCTAATGGGCCGGTCCGTATTTATGCGGAGGTGTCGGGCTTGTTGATTTGAGTTGTCGGGATTGTTCCCTGACGCGCGCAGCGGTTTCCAGGGAGCAAAAAAACGCGGTTGCCAAACGCTAAAGGAAGAGGCCCTGCTCCCCCCCGGAAGCAGGGCCTCAAGTTGAGTAGCGACGCGCTTCTTCAGGCTGCGTTATTTTTCGACGCGCTTCGTAGCACCGCGAACGGCAGGCCAGAATCCGTACTACTACGCACAACCCCGCGTTTATCGAAGATCAACCGAGCTTATGCTGGCCACGGCTCGCCGATGTCCGCGGAGCGCGCGAGTGGCGAGATGCTCCGGCGCGTTCCGCCCCCGGAGGAAAAACGCCGACGCCATTCCGTCCGGGCTCGCGCGATTAAGCCGCCGCTAACCAGCCAAAGCCTTGTCCGCAGTCAGCAGCTCAATGGAACCGTAAAATATTCTACTAAGTTGTACGCCAAGGTGATTCAACCAGTGCCGCCGGGTTCCCAATGGCACGTGTCCTGACCATCGACGACGATGGCGCCGTATGCGCAACGGTTTGCGCCATCCTCGAGCGCGCCGGCTATCAGGTCGTCAGCGCGCAGGACGGCCGCGGCGGTCTCAAGCTGCTTGAGACGGGCCAGTTCGACCTGCTTCTCATCGACATCTTCATGCCCGAGATGGACGGACTCGAAGCGATCCGCGTTGTGCGCAGGTCGAAGCCGGCGCTTCCAATCATCGTCATGTCCGGTGCTATGGTCGAGCGGGCCAGCATGCCCGACTACCTGTCGTTTGGGACGAAACTCGGTGCCCTCGAAAGCCTGCGAAAGCCGTTCAAGCCCGCCACCCTGCTGGAAGCCGTGGGCCGCTGTCTCGGCCTGGCCGGCCATTGACCGCGGCATGGCTCGAATCCACCCGGACTGGCGGAGGTAGGATGCGGCTGTCGATCCGGCTCGCCATCGCCATGATCGCGCTGGTTCTCCTGACCGTCAGCGCGGTCAGCATGCTGAGCTACCGCAACCTCGAAGTCGCGAGCTGGCCGCGCGCGCTGGAGCGCATCGAGGGCCACGCGCGGCTCCTTGCCTCCGAGCTCGAGGGCTACGCCCGCGGCGCCCGCGACGACGTCCTGGGATTCCGTTCCGCGGTGGCGCTCGAGGGCATCGTCCGTGCGCATCTCGCCGGCGGCACCGACCCGATTGACGGGGCGACCGAGGAGAACTGGCGCGAGCGCATGGCCGCGCGCTATCTCGCCGAGCTGAACGCCAAAAGCTCCTACGATCAGTTTCGCATCATCGACGCCTCCGGCGCCGAAATCGTGCGCGTCGATCGCGAGGGGCCGGACCGATCGCCGCGTATCGCCCGCGGCGCCGAGCTGCAGTTCAAGGCCGACCGGGAGTTCTTCAAGGCCGCCATCGCGCTGCCGGCCGGCGCGATCTACGTGTCGCCGATCGATCTCCGCCACGACGGCGACGCCATCTCCAATCCGCCCGTGCCCACGCTCCGGGTTGCGACGCCGATCCACAAGCCGGACGGCGCGCCGTTCGGCATCGTGGTCATCAACGTGGACATGCGGCCGGTGTTCGACCGGCTGCGCAGCCTGATCCGCGCCGGCGGACAGGTCTATGTGGTCAACGACCGGGGCGACTACCTCCTCCACCCGTCGGCCGACAAGGCCTTCGCCTTCGAGTTCGGCAAGACCGCGCGCTGGCAGGATGACCTTCCCGACCTGGCCCGGGCCCAGATACCCGAAGGTGGCGCGGCGCGGCGCGTGCAGAACGTCGGCGGCGATCAGGGCGCCGCGGCGCTGATCTACGCCCGTCCGGCCGGCGGGCCGCGCGTCGCCGTGATCGAGACCGTGCCGCGCTCGGTGGTCCTCGCCCCGGCCGCGAGCCTGCGGCAATCGGTGTTCATCGCCGGAGCCGGCGCCGTGCTGGCAGCAGCCCTCCTCGCTGCGCTGCTGGCGCGTTCGCTGGCCAAGCCGCTCGCCCAGATGACCCGCGCCGTCGAAGGCTTCCCGAGCGACCGGCCGCTGGTCCTGCCGATCGAAGCCGCCGGCGAGACCGGCGTGCTGGCCCGCGCCTTCAGCCGCATGGCGACGGACGTCCAGGAAAAGACCGCGGCGCTCAGCCGGGAGATCGCGCAGCGGCAGCGCATCTTCGACCGCTCGCTCGATCTCATCCTGGTTGTCGACCGGAAGGGAACGTTTCTTCAGGTCAGTCCGAGCAGCCTGGCGATCCTCGGCCATCGGCCAGACGACATGGTCGGCCGCAACGCCGTGGATTTCATCTATCCCGACGATCTCGAAAGCACCCGCGAGGAGATGCGTTCGGCCCGGCGCGGACGGCTGATGCGAAACTTCGAATGCCGTTACATCCGCGCCGACCGCCACGTGGTCCCGCTGGAATGGACCGGTGTCTGGTCCGAGGAAGACCAGCAGCACTATTTCATCGGGCGCGACGTGACGCAGCGCAAGGTCGCCGAGACCAAGCTTCGCGACTACGCCGAGCGCGAGCAGCATTTCATCGCCGCCGTGGAGTCCTCGCGGGACTCCATCATCACCCAGACGCTGGCCGGCACGATCACCGGCTGGAATCACGCCGCCGAGGAGCTGTTCGGCTATACGGCGGCCGAGGCCATCGGCCGGAACATCAATCTCATCGTGCCGGACGACCGCCGGGACGACGTCCGGGGCATCCTTCAGCAGCTCGGCGAGGGCGCGCAGTTCGATCCGTTCGAGACAGTGCGCAGAGCCAAAGACGGCAGGCTGATCGACGTCTCGCTGTCGATTTCAGCGGTCAAATCGCCGTCCGGCGAGATCATCGGCGCCGCCAAGGTGACCCGCGACATCACCGCGAGAAAGCGGGCCGCCGAGGCGCTCAAGCACGAGACGGAAGAACGGCAGAAGCTTCTGGAGATCCTGAGCAACACAATCGGCAGCATGACCGATGCCGTCCTCGTCGCCGACGAAAAGGGCACGGTGATCTACTCCAATCCCGCAGCCGAAAGCCTGATGAGCATCATCACCGGGCAGACGCCGGACGAGTGGTCGGTGCCCAACGAGGTACGGCTGCCGAGCAGCAACGAGCTCGTGCCGGCGAGCGAGCGGCCTTTGATGCGGGCCGTGCGGGGCGAAACGCTCAGGAATTTCGAGATCGTCATCTATCACAAGACCACCGGCAAGACCCACAACGTCACCACCAATGGCGGCCCGATCCGCGACCGGAGCGATCGCATCACCGGCGGCGTCGTGGTCTATCACGACATGACGCAGATGAAGGAGACCGAGCGGCAGCTCCGCCAGGCCCAGAAGATGGAAGCGGTCGGCGAGCTCACCGGCGGCGTCGCCCACGACTTCAACAACATCCTCACCGTCATCACCGGCACGATCGAGATTCTCGCCGATGCGGTGGCCGACAAGCCTGGCCTTGCCGCGATCGCCAAGATGATCGACGAGGCCGCCGGCCGCGGCGCCGACCTCACCCAGCGGCTCCTGGCATTCGCCCGCCGGCAGCCGCTGCAGCCGCGCGAGGTGGACGTCAACGACCTGGTGGTCGAGACCGTCAAGCTGCTGAAGCCGACGCTCGGCGAGCATGTCGAGGTGGAGGCCGTGCTGAAGGACGACCTGCCGCCGGCGCTGGTCGACCCGAGCCAGCTCACCACCGCGTTGCTCAACATGTCGCTGAACTCGCGCGACGCGATGCCGCACGGCGGCCGGCTGCTGATCGAGACCGGCAACGTCATGCTCGACGAGGCCTATGCGCGGGAGAACCGCGAGGTTACGCCCGGCCGCTACGTGATGCTCGCCGTCAGCGACACCGGCGCCGGCATCCCGAAGGACATCCAGGAGAAGGTGTTCGAGCCGTTCTTCACCACCAAGGCCGTGGGCCGCGGCACGGGCCTCGGCCTCAGCATGGTCTACGGCTTCGTCAAGCAGACCGGCGGCCACGTCAAGATCTACAGCGAAGAGGGCCAGGGCACGACCATCAAGCTCTACCTGCCGCCGTCGCTCGGCGACGCCCTGCCGCGCGACACCGCCGTCGTGCCGGCGATCGAGGGCGGCTCGGAGGCGATCCTCGTGGTCGAGGACGACAACCTGGTCCGCACCTACGTGGTGACCCAGCTGCAGAGCCTCGGCTACGACGTCACCACCGCGGCCAATGCCGGCGAAGCTCTCGCCGTGATCGACACCGGCAAGCACTTCGACGTGCTGTTCACCGACGTGATCATGCCGGGCATGAACGGCCGCCAGCTCGCGGACAAGGTCAAGGAACTGCGGCCGTCGATCGGCGTGCTCTACACGTCCGGCTACAGCGAGAACGCCATCGTGCATCACGGCCGGCTCGATCCCGGCGTGCTGCTGCTCGCCAAGCCCTACCGCAAGGCCGATCTGGCGCGGATGATCCGCAAGGCCGTGACCGAGCGGGCTTGAGCGCTCAGGGCGTCACGGATGCGCCCGGCCTTCGCTCATCACGATGCGGATGAGATCGGCGGCGTTCTTGGCCTCGAGCTTCTCCATGATGCGCGAGCGATGCACCTCGATGGTGCGCGGGCTGATGCCGAGCCGCCGCGCCGCCTCCTTGTTGGATTCGCCCTTCATGATGCAATCCAGCACGTCCTGCTCGCGGCTGGTCAGCGGCTCGCGGCCGGGGAAATTCAACGCCGTCTTGGCGCCGTTGCTGGCGACCGCGGTCTTCTGCCGGGCGTTGGCCTCGATCGCCTCGCGCACCCGCGTCACCACCTCGCTGCCGCGGAACGGCTTCTCGATGAAGTCCAGCGCGCCGCTCTTGATGGCGTCGACCGCCATGGCGATGTCGCCCTGCCCCGACATGATGAAGATCGGCGCCGGGTAATCCTGCGCGTTCAATTCCTTGAGGAGGTCGATGCCGGTCTTGCCCGGGATATGGACGTCGAGAATGATGCAGACCGGGTTGCGCTCTTTCGCAACCTTGAGAAACGCGGCGCCTTCGGCGAACCGGACCACACTGTAGCCTGCGTTCGAGAACAGCAGTGACAGCGTCTCACGCACGGC
>CAKZHN010000558.1 GCA_936924235.1 uncultured Rhodoplanes sp.
CCGGAGAGCAGCGAGCCGGTGGTGACGCCGGTTGCGGCGAACAGGCAGTCGCCCTTCACCATGTCCTCGATCTCGTATTTTTTCTTCGGGTCCTTGATGCCCATCTTCAGCGTGCGCTCGCGCAGCTCCTCGGTGTCGATCACGAGCCGGGTCTGCATCTGGCCGCCGATGCAGCGCAGCGCCGCAGCGGCGAGCACGCCCTCCGGCGCGCCGCCGCTGCCGAAATAGATATCGATGCCGGTCTTGGGCTCGGCACAGTGGATGACGCCGGCGACGTCACCGTCACTGATCAATGCCACCGCAGCGCCGACCTTGCGGATCGCCTCGATCATGTCGCCATGCCGCGGCCGGTCGAGCAGGATCGCGGTGATCTCGGCGGGCTTCACGCCCTTGGCCTTGGCGAGATTGAGGATGTTCTCCTCGGTCGGCGCATCGAGATCGACCGTGCCCTTCGGATAGCCCGGACCGATTGCGATCTTCTGCATGTAGCAGTCGGGCGCGTGCAACAGCGTGCCGGCGTCGGCCATCGCGAGCGTCGCGATCGCGCCCGGCATGTTCTTGGCGCAGAGCGTGGTGCCCTCCAGCGGATCGACCGCGATGTCGACCTTGGGCCCGGTCTTGTTGCCGACCTGCTCGCCGATGAACAGCATCGGCGCCTCGTCCATCTCGCCCTCGCCGATCACCACGGTGCCGTCGATCGGCAGCTTGTTGAGCTCGCGCCGCATGGCGTCGACCGCGGCCTGGTCGGAGGCCTTGCTCTTGCCGTGGCCGCGCAGCCGCGCCGCCGACACCGCCGCACGCTCCGTCACCCGCACGATCTCGATCGTGAGCACGCGCTCCAGCAGGAGGTGCTGGGCGACGGTGATCGAAGCGGCGGTCATGAAGCTCTCCTTGTTTGTCCGGCCATCATCAATTTTTTTCGATGCGGATCAATTGCGGCCGGCCGGAAATAACCTTGTCGCGCTGCACTGCGGCGAGCGCCTTGCGTACAGCATCTTCGGTGGTGGCATAGGTGATCAGGATCACAGGCACCGGGCCCTGCGGCTTTTCGGCGCCGCCGGCCGGCGCGCTGTGCCGCTGCACGATGGATTCCATCGAGATGTTGTGCTGCGCGAGGCGCTTGGCGATGGTCGCGGCAGTGCCCGGCTTGTCGACCGCGATCATGCGGATGTAGTAGCCGCCCTCGTGGCGCTGCATCGGCGCCTTCTTGGTCGCCGCGAGCTTGGCCTGCGGCCGGCCGAACGGCGCGGCGCGCACGCCGCGGGCGATGTCGGCGATGTCGGCGACCACCGCCGACGCGGTCGCCATGCCGCCGGCGCCCGGGCCGACCAGCGTGATCGGCGCGATGCCGTCGGCGTCGATGGTCACCGCGTTGGTGACGCCCATCACCTGGGCGATGGCGGAGTCCTTCGGCACGAAGGTCGGATGCACCCGCTGCTCGATGCCCTTGTCGGTCTTCACCGCGACGCCAAGAAGCTTGATGCGATAGCCGAGCTGGTCGGCGGCTTCGAGATCGGCGGTGGTGATCGAGGTGATGCCCTCGACGTAGATCGCTTCCGGATCGACGCGCGTGCCGAAGGTGAGGCTTGCCAGGATCGCAAGCTTCTGCGCGGTGTCGTGGCCCTCGATGTCGAACGACGGATCGGCCTCGGCGTAGCCCAGCCGTTGCGCCTCCTTGAGGCATTCGTCGAACGACAGCTTCTCGCGCTCCATGCGCGTCAGCATGTAGTTGCAGGTGCCGTTGAGGATGCCGTAGACGCGCTGCACCGAATTGCCGGCGAGCCCTTCGCGCAACGTCTTGACGATCGGGATCGCGCCGGCGGCCGCGGCTTCGAAGTTCAGCGCGACGCCGCGCTTCTCGGCAAGCTCGGCGAGTTCGATGCCGTGGCGGGCGAGCAGCGCCTTGTTGGCGGTGACCACGGGCTTGCCGGCCTTCAGCGCCGCGGTGACCGCAGCGCGGGCCGGGCCGCCCTCCCCGCCGATCAGTTCGACGAAGGCGTCGATGCCCGGATCGTTCGCAAGCTTCACTGGATCGGCGACCCAGCGCAGCCGCTTCATGTCGATGCCGCGGTCCTTGTTGCGGCTCCGCGCCGAAACTGCGACCACTTCGATCGGCCGGCCGGTGCGCAGCGCCAATTGCTGGCGCTGCTCATCGATCAGGCGCACCACCGAGGCGCCGACGGTGCCGAGACCGGCAATACCCACTTTGAGCGGGGAAGCCATGGGAAAACCGTGCGTCCGCTGCTGGGAACGTTTTCCGGCGAAAGTCCGGAAAACGACCTGATTCAAAGCCCCGCGGCGTCAGCGCCGCGTGGCGAGAGGGACGACGTTATGGAGCTTTTCCGGCGCTGTTTCAAGGAAACGCCGGACGTTGCGGGCGGCCTGGCGGATGCGCTGCTCGTTTTCCACCATGGCGATGCGGACGAACCCCTCGCCCCGCTCGCCGAAGCCGGTGCCGGGCGACACCGCAACCTCGGCCTTTTCGACCAGAAGCTTGGAGAACTCGACGCTGCCGAGCTCGCGGAACGGCTCCGGGATCGGCGACCAGGCGAACATCGAGGCCTTGGGCGGCGGCACGTCCCAGCCGGCCCGGCCGAAGCTCTCGACCAGCACGTCGCGGCGGCGCTTGTAAGTGTCGCGCATCTCCTTGATGCAGTCGTCCGGGCCGTTCAGTGCCGCGGTCGCCGCCACCTGCACCGGCGTGAAGGCGCCGTAGTCCAGGTATGACTTCACCCGCGTCAGCGCCGAGATGATGCGCTCGTTGCCGACCGCAAAGCCCATGCGCCAGCCGGCCATCGAATAGGTCTTCGACATCGAGGTGAACTCGACGCAGACATCCATCGCGCCGTTGACCTGCAGCACCGACGGCGGCGGGTTGTTGTCGAAATAGACCTCGGCGTAAGCGAGGTCGGACAGGATGTAGATGCCGTGCTTCTTCGCGAACGGCACCAGCTCCTTGTAGAAGTCGAGATCGGCCACATGCGCGGTCGGGTTCGACGGATAGCAGACCACCACTGCGATCGGCTTCGGGATCGAGTGCGTGATGGCGCGCTCGAGCGTCGAGAAGAAGCTCGGCGTCGGGTCCGACGGCACCGAGCGGACCACGCCGCCCGCCATCAGGAAGCCGAAGGCGTGGATCGGATAGCTCGGGTCCGGCACCAGCACCACGTCGCCCGGCGCCGTGATCGCCTGCGCCACGTTGGCGAAGCCTTCCTTCGAGCCGAGCGTGGTGACGATCTGAGTGTCGGGATTGAGCTTCACGCCGAAGCGGCGCCCGTAATAGGCGGCCTGGGCGCGGCGCAGGCCAGGGATGCCTTTTGACGACGAATAGCGGTCGGTGCGCGGCTTGCCGAGCGTCTCCTTCAGCTTGTCGATGACGTGCTGCGGCGCCGGCAGGTCCGGATTGCCCATGCCGAGATCGACGATGTCCGCACCGGCATTGCGGGCGGCCGCCTTGGCGCGATTGACCGTCTCGAACACGTAGGGCGGCAGGCGCTTGATGCGGTAGAATTCTTCCATCGTTCGACTCTGGATCGGATTTAAGCGGTTTTTCTGGTCTGACTTGCGGGCTTTTCGGCTCGCCGAACCTTGTAACACGGTTCGGACCGAACCTAGTAGATCGTGCGGCTGCTCGACGCCGAAATTGGGGCGTTGTCGGTGCTCGGCTCCGTATAGCCCTGGGCGTTGGGGTCCGCGTAGCCCTGAGCCCGGTCGGCTTGAACCTTGGCGCTCTGGGACTTGGCACTCTTGGGCGCTTGCGCTTTGGCCGCGGCCGCCTGGGTCTTCTTGTACGAGGGCACGCCGGCCGAGGTCTGCTGCTGCTCGCGGGCGTTGACCAAATCGTTTTCGAGCTTCTGCTGCTCGACGTCGGTCAGCGTTATGGCGGTCCGGGGTGGCGGAACATCGTGCACCGCCGGATAGGCGATCGGGTCGGCCGGCCGCGCCGGCGCGTTGGCCGGCAGGCCGATCTGCGGCGCCTGCGATGCGGTCTCGGCGAATTTCTGGGAGATCGAGGCGCAGCCGGACAGGCACAGGCCAAGGACGACCGCCAACGCGGGCAGCCTCCCCAGTCCCACTCTATGCTGCGATGCGGCGTCCCGCCGTCCCATCGATCCCCAACCCCCGAAGGCCGCGACTCAAAACTCCCCGACCATTGGGCGCCAACTGTGAAATAGACGTAAATTCAACAGTCTGACCTGTAATTTCGCTAGCCTTGTAATATGTCGAAAGCAAGGACTGCCGGCCCTGGGGTGGCGGTCCG
>CAKZHN010000559.1 GCA_936924235.1 uncultured Rhodoplanes sp.
CGGCTCACCCACAGCTTCGACGACGATGCGCTGGCGCTGTGGGCGAGCAACTACGATCTCGGCGTCAAGATCGCGAAGTCGACCAAGGCCAAGGAGGTCTGGCCGGGCCGGGGACCTGTGGTGCCGACCACGCATCTGCACGGCGGCGCCATCATGGGCACCGGCGCCGAGAACTCCGTGACCAACAGCTACGGCCAGACCCACGAGGTGGGAAACCTCTGGATGGCCGGGCCGTGCGTCTTCCCGTCGGAAGGCGCGTCGAATCCCACGTACACGATCTTCGCGGTATCACAGCGCGGCGCCGAGCATCTGGCGTCGAACTGGAACGCGATCGCGAAGGCATGATCGGTTGAGACCGGGGCGCCCCTCCTCGCGTCGGGCGAGGAGGGGCTTTTTATTTCACTGCTCTACGTTCGAATCTCGAACGGCAATTTGCAGTGATTTTCAGTGATATAGAGGTATTATTTTCGTTTCATCGCGCTAAAGGCATTGGTAGGAACAGGACGTGTATCTACTGCCGAATCAAGTGTTCTATAGAATCTCCCTCAAGGTAATATTCGAGCATGGACCCAAAGACGTCGTACAAATCTAGCTATCAAAACAGTTGGGCGCTCGTTATCGGCATCAACAAATATGTCCATGTATCGCCGTTGAGCTACGCAACGAACGACGCAGATGGCGTTGCTGCAGTTCTGATAGAGAAATTCTCTTTCCCGAAGGGAAACATCAAGATTTTGCTCGATGATCAGGCAACCATAAATAATATCAGAAAGTCATTTATGGGGTTTTCCGATCCGAATAGAGTCACGTCGGATGATAGGTTGATCGTTTTCTTCGCCGGACATGGTTACACGGTTCCGGGCAAGCGCGGGGAAGTAGGATTTCTCGTGCCCGTCGATGGAAAAACAGGGGATCTAGACACCCTTATTCGGTGGGACGAACTTACAAGAAATGCCGAATTGATTCCTGCTAAGCACATTTTCTTCCTTATGGACGCTTGCTATGGCGGTCTAGCTCTACAACGGAGCCCGACCTTCGGAAGTATGCGTTTCCTTGGTGATATGCTTCAGCGATATTCGCGACAGGTCTTAACGGCTGGCAAGGCGGATGAAACAGTAGCGGACGGAAACGGAGTGCGCCCTGGGCATTCGATTTTTACGGCACATCTTCTCGACGCCCTTGAGGGTTCCGCCGCCACAGAAGAAGGTGTTGTTACGGCTAATGGCGTTATGGCGTATGTTTATGATCGGGTTGCTCGTGATCAGTATTCGCACCAGACGCCCCACTATGGATTTGTGGATGGCGACGGTGATTTCATATTTGACACATCGCTACTCGACAAAGCGCGGGCATCTGAGCCGCGGGTGACAACTCAGGATGCAACAGGAGAAAAGGGCGAGAAGGATATTCTGATCAATACATCTCCTCAGGTTTCTGCTGTGACTGGTAAGGACGCCCCAGTCGTCGATGCGATGAAGGAGTTACTCTCTGAACCTTCCAAGAGAATAAAGTTAGACGATTTTATTTCGCTGCACGTCAGACGATTCTTGGATGCGACTGATTTGCGGCATTTTCCAGCGGAGGGCACGAATATTCAGAAAGAGGAGTTCGCTGAACGAATCTCCAGATACGAAGAGATCTCCAAGGATCTACAGAGTATCGTAATTCTGCTCGCTAAGTGGGCCGATTTAGATCAATTGCCATTGCTTGAAAAAATATTCACGCGAATTGCGGAAGCCGACAAAGGCTCTTCCGGGCTGGTAATATGGCTTCACTTGAGCTGGTATCCAATCTTGCTGTTGATGTACAGCGCAGGCATTGCTGCACTCGCATCGCGCAAATACGACGCCTTACGCATTGCGCTGCAAGCGCCAGTTCAGATTGAGAGGCGGAACAAAGGCCGGCAGCCGATTATTATCCCTGCGGTCGATAACGTCACGGAAATATACGACTCGTTCAAGTTGCTCCCGGGACGAGAGCGTCAATATGCTCCACGAAGCGAACAGTTCTTTAAAATACTTCAGCCCGAACTCGAGGACCTTCTTCTTCTGGGACGAGGCTATGAAGTTCTTTTTGACGAGTTCGAGATTTTGCTTGCACTCGTCTATGCGGACGTGACCGACAGCGATTGGGGGCCCCCAGGACGGTTTGTATGGAAGCATCGACGGGGATTTGGGCAGAGTCCCTATAGTCAATTTACGGATGACGCAAAAGTGGAAGGGAAGAATTGGGGGGCCATCAGAGCAGGTCTCTTTCAGGGGTCCCCAGAACGATTTGTGAAAGACGTTGAAAGGTACAATGAGTTGCTTAAGAGCGTTAATTGGCGCTAGGGCATCGGCCGATGCGCGTGCCGGCTCATATAGGTGCTCAGCGCACCCATCAAGGCCCGGCGGTTGCGGCCGAAGCGTGAGATGACGACAAGATCAATTCTATCGCGCAATTGGCCATGAGCTTGAGCGCACAGCGCCGGTTCATCCCGGTCGCCTAGGCGACCTTCAGCTTCGGCAAAAGCTTCCTCGCCGTTTCGTTCTCGATCGCGCGCAAATCGGCGGCGCTGAAATTCCACGCCGCGATTCCATCATTGACCTCGGCGCCGTCGCGGTACGGATAGTCGGTGCCGTAGAGCACCTGCGACACGCCGACCATGTTGAACAGGCCGGAGAGCTGCGCCTTGGTGTTGCCCTGGGCGAGCTCGTAATAGAATTTCTGGAATTCCGGGATCGGCCCGTTCGGCAGGTGAGGGAGCTTCTGCACCTTCTGCTGCTGGATGAAGCGCTGCGTGAGAAACGGCAGCGTGCCGCCCGAGTGCGAGAAGATCCAGCGGATGTTCGGATACTTCTGCGACATGCCGCTGAACACGAGATGCGCGATGGTGCGCGTCGAGTCGGTGGCATATTCGATCGAGCCCGGCGGAATGCCCGGCACCACGTCGGCGCAGCAGTTCGGTGCGAGCGGGTGCACGTAGATCACCGCCTTGCGGCGGTCGAGCTCAGCATAGACCGGCGCGAACGAGGCATCGCCGAGATAGTGGCCGTCGTAGCTCGTCAGCAGGCCGATGCCGTCGGCCTTCAGCGTGTCGAAGGCGTATTCGATCTCCTTGAGGCTGCCCTCGACGTCGAGCGGCGTGATGGTGGCGAACAGGCCGAACCGGCCGGGATGCTCCTGCACGAGCTTGGCGCCATATTCGTTGATGGCGCGGCCGAGCGAGCGCGACTCCTGCACGTCGCCGAACCAGCTGCCGGGCTGCACCTGCGACAGCACCGCGGCCGCAATGCCGCTCTTGTCCATCTCGTCGAGCGACATCTGCGGCGACCATTTCGGCGCGCCGGCCTTGTGCTTGGTCAGCGCGTCGCGATGCACCTGCGGCAGGAAGTGATGATGCACGTCGATCCGGGTCTTGGCGGCCTGCGCCTGCACGGTCGGCGCGCCGATCGTGCCGGCCGCGGCGCCGAGGCCGAGCGCGGCGAGGCCGCCCGCAAGGAAGCGCCGGCGTTCAAGCGGCAGGGCGGTTGGTTTTGGCTGCGATGCACAGCACGAGCAGTTGGCAAAGAACTTGCGCTTCGAAGCGTTGCCCATCCCGGTCACGGTCATCGTTGATCCTCCAAACGCGCCTCTTGCGGGCGCATACAGTCCTGCGGGTAGCTTGTCGTATCCGGAAACCGGGTCAAGGAGGCTTCCGCCGAATTAAGATTGCTTGAGGCGGGGAATAAGTTTGAAGGCGACCTCGCGCTCGATCGAGCGGATGTCGTCGGGATTGAAGCCGTAGGCCGCGATCCCGGCGTTGACCTCGGCGCCGTCGCGGAACGGATAGTCGGTGCCGTAGAGCACCTGCGACATCGGCACCATCTTGAGCAGCGCTGCGATCTGTCCCGGCGTGTTGCCTTGCGCCAGCTCGTAATAGAACCGGCGGAACTCCGGCAACGGTCCGTCCGGTAGATGCGCGGGCTTGCGCTCTTTGGCGAGCTGCACGAACCGCCCGCTGAGGAACGGCAGCGTGCCGCCGGAATGCGAGAAGATCCAGCGGATGTCGGGATACTTCACCGACAGGCCGCTCATCACCAACTGCCCGATGGTGCGCGTCGAGTCGGTGGCGTATTCGATGGTCGAGGGCGGAATGCCGGCCGTCACCGCGCGGCAGCAGTCCGGCGTGGTCGGGTGCACGTAGACCAGCGCCTTGCGACGGTTGAGCTCGGCATAGACCGGCTCAAACGAAGGATCGCCGAGATACTTGTCGCCGTAGCTCGTCATCAGGCCGATGCCGTCGGCCTTCAAGGTGTCGAGCGCGTATTCGATCTCCTTCAGGCTGCCTTCGGTGTCCGGCGGTGAGATCGTCGCGAACAGGCCGAAGCGGCCGGGATGATCCCGCACGAGCTTCGCGCCATAC
>CAKZHN010000560.1 GCA_936924235.1 uncultured Rhodoplanes sp.
CGATCTAGGCGACGTCGATCATGGCGTCGGCCTCGGCGAGCGCATTCAACGCGTCGCCGGCCTGCGGCAGGTCCTTTGTCTTCGCCGGGACCTCGCTGCCGTCGGCCTCCACGGCGCCGGGCGAGCCGAAAGTCGCGCTGGGCTGCTCGGCGCGGTATTCGATCTTCACGAGGCCTGCCGCCTCGCGGGCGGCCTCGAAGGTGTCGGCGACCACCATGGCGACGATCTGGCCGTCATGATGGACTTCCGGCCCGAGCTTCTGCATCGATGTCGCGGCGCCGCCGCCACCACCGGAATAGGGGACGGGCTTCAACTCGCCGGTGTTCTCGTGGGTGAAGATCTCGAGCACGCCCGGCACCGCCCGGGCGTTGTCGAGAAAGAGCCGCGCGATGCGGCCGCGTGCGATCGAGCTCGTCACCAGATACCCATAGGCCATGTTGCCGGCCGGGAAGTCGGAGGCGTAGCGCGCCTCGCCGGTGACCTTCTGGCGCGCGTCGACGCGCGGAGCGGGCTCGCCCATATTGGCGAGCGGAGCGGGGGCGGCACGGTTCATGTCAGATCTCCAGGGCGGCGGCTTGCTGCAAGGCGCGGGCGAGCGTGCGCTTGCCGAGCTCGATCTTGAATGCGTTGTGCTTGCGGGGGCTCGCCTCCGCGAAGGCGGCGTCGGCCGCTTCGGCGAGTGCATCTTCGTCGAGTTTGCGGCCTTTGAGCTTCGCTTCGGCCTCCTGCGAACGCCACGGCACGGTGGCGACGCCACCGAGCGCGATGCGCGCGTCCCTCACGGTGCCGTCGTCGAGGTCGAGAGCCACCGCGGCCGAGGCCAGCGCGAACTCGTAGGATTCGCGGTCGCGGATTTTCAGGAACAGCGAGCGCCGCGCAAACGGCGTTTCCGGAATCTCGAACGCAATGATCAGGTCGCCCGGCGCAAGCGTGTGCTCGACGTTCGGCGTGTTGCCGGGCACGCGATGCAGCGTCGCGAACGGGACGACGCGCGCGCCGTTGCGGCCGTTGATCTCGACCTGGGCGTCCAGCGCGGTCAGCGCCTGGGCGAAATCGCCCGGATAGCTCGCAATGCAGTCGCCGCTGATGCCGAGCACCGCGTGCGCCCGGTTGATGCCGTCCATGGCGGCGCAGCCGGAGCCGGGGCTCCGCTTGTTGCAGTCCGGATAGGAGGTGTCGCGGAAGTAGGTGCAGCGGGTGCGCTGGAGCACGTTGCCGCCGAGCGACGCCATGTTGCGGATCTGGGTGCTGGCGGCGAGCGACAGCGACTGCGCGATCACCGGATATCTCTCGATGATGTCCGGGTGCTCGGCGGCGTCCGACATGCGCACCATGGCGCCGAGCCGCAACCCGCGCGGGCCAAGCTCGATCTGGCCGAGGTTGTCGGTGGGCAGGCTGTTGATGTCGATGACCGCAGAGGGCTGCATGACCCCGAGCTTCATCAGGTCCATGAGCGTGGTGCCGCCGGCGAGATACTGGCTGCCGCGCGAGCGCTCGTCGGAGCCGTCGCTTTCGTTGGCGTTGCCGAAGCCCACGATCGCGGCCTGCGGGCTGTCGGCGCGGATGTACTGGAACGGACGCATCAGCCTTCTCCCATCTCGAAGCTCGCCTGCTTGATGGCGTCGACGATGTTAGGATAGGCGGCGCAGCGACAGAGGTTGCCGCTCATGTACTCGCGGATGGCGGCGTCGCTCCTGGCGTGACCTTCTTTCACGCAAGCCACCGCCGCCATGATCTGCCCGGGCGTGCAGTAGCCGCATTGGAAGGCGTCGTTGTCGACGAAAGCCTGTTGCATCGGATGCAGCTTGCCGTCGCGGCCGGCGAGGCCTTCGATGGTGGTGATGTCCTGGCCTTCGACGCTGGCCGCGAGCGTCAGGCACGACAGTGCGCTGCGCCCGTTGATGTGCACCGTGCAGGCGCCGCACTGGCCGTGGTCGCAGCCTTTCTTGGTGCCGGTGAGGCCGACATGCTCGCGCAGCGCATCGAGCAGGCTGGTTCGGATGTCGACGTTCAGCCGTTGGCGGTCGCCGTTGATCCGCATCGTGAGCTGCACAGCGTCGCGCGGATCGGGCGCGGCTGCCGATGAAACATTGGCTTTCGCGTTGCCGCGATCCAGAAGCGTGGCCGACATCGTGGACACCACCGTGGTTGTGAGGAAATTGCGCCGGTTCCAGACCGGCGATTCCGGAGACGTCATCTGCTCCTCCGCTGCGTAAGCGCGGAAGACTCAATGCCCCGCTGTCGAGCCGTCCGTCCCTGACTGAACGTTCGCGCTTGGGCGTTGTTCCGCGCCGCAGCGCGGCGGCGCGGGGCGAGGCGGGTCAGCCGCCAACGCGCTGATACAGCGCGTGATAAAGCGGCGCCGAGTTGTTCCAGCCGAAACTCTGCGTCATGGCCTGCGCTCGCATTAAATTGAACTTCTGCTTGCGGCCGAAGGTGGCGAAGGCCCGGCAGATCGCGCCGAGAAACGATTCCGCCGACGGTTCGTGGAACAGGAATCCGGTGTGGCCGTCGACGATGGTGTCGGCGAGCCCGCCGGTGCGATGGCCGATCGGCAGCGAGCCGAAGCGCTGCGCGTACATCTGGCTCAGGCCGCATGGCTCGAAGCGCGACGGCATCAACGTGAAGTCGCTGCCGGCGAAGATGCGGCGTGCTTCGCCGCTCTTGAAGCGGATGGCGACAGCGATCGATTCCGGCCTTCGCCGTTGCGCCGCCTGCAGCGCCCGCTCGAACTGCGGCTCACCTTGGCCCATCACCACGATCTGGCCGCCCGACGCGATAATGGTTTCGGCCGCCGACAGCACCAGGTCGACGCCCTTCTGGTGCACCAGCCGCGCCACCAGTCCGAAAAGCGGCCCGCGCGACAGCGCGAGCCCGAATTCCTTGCGCACGTGGTCCGAGTTGGCCCGTTTGCCTTTCCACTCTCCCGGACTGAACTGACTCGAGAGCTCCGGGCAACGGCTCGGATCCCAGGTCTCGTCGATGCCGTTGAGGATGCCCGTGAGTTCGTTGGCGCGGGCGCGCTTGGCCAGCACGCCTTCGAGTCCGCAGCCGAACTTCGGCGTCACGATCTCGCGCGCGTAGTTGGCGCTCACGGTGGTCAGATGCGTCGAATAGACCAGTCCGGCCTTGAGAAACGACACCTTGTCGTAGAACTCGACGCCGTCGATGTGAAACGCGCTTTCGGGAGCGCCGATGCGGCCGAGCGTGTGCTTCGGGAACACGCCCTGATAGGCGAGATTGTGGATCGTCAGGATCGACGGGATATTACGGCTCTGCCAGGCCAGATAGGCCGGAATCAGCGCCGACTGCCAGTCGTTGGCGTGGATGATGTCGGCGCGCCAGTTGGGGTCGACAAGGCCTGCCGCCAGCAGCGCCGCGACCGAGGCAAAGCGCGCAAAGCGGATGTCGTTGTCGGGCCAGTCCTGGCCGTTCGGCCCGCAATAGGGATTGCCGTCGCGCTCGTAAAGCTCCGCACAGAGCAGGACATACACGGTGAGGCCGTCGGCGGTCGCTGTCTTGCCCACGGAACATGCAGGGAGTTGGGCGAGCGCCGGACAACGGCCGACGATTTCCATGTCGTTGAGACGGGAGAGAACGTCGCGATAGCCGGGAAGGAAGACCCTGACGTCTGCCAGGGGCCGGAGCGCTCTCGGCAGCGCGGCGGACACTGCCCCCAGTCCCCCGACCTGCACGAAGTCATCGATTTCTGAAGTGGCGAAGAGAACCCGCGAAGCCATCTGCACTACCCGCGCCCGGAACACTCAACGCTGCGGTGCGAAGAAGTGTTCCGCTCATTCGTAGGGCAGAGTGCAAAAACATGCAGCTGAATGTCGGATGGTGGACATTCGGGCCGGCTTCGTCGTGTCGTTCGATACCGCGATGATCAAAAGAGAATTACAATGAGAGAAGAGCGGCACCCGTGAGGATGCCGCTCTTCCAGTCGTCAGACCCGTCCCATCAGCACGAGGACCAGAAGCACGACCACGACCAAGCCGAGGCCGCTTGAGGGATAGTAACCCCAGCCGCGGCTGTATGGCCAAGTCGGCAGTGCGCCGAGCAGGATCAGGATCAAAACGATCAATAAAATTGTGCCCATGACCAGTCTCCTTGGTTGGGTAAGCAACCCAGGAAACGCGGAACTGGTTCCATCGCCGGTGATGGAGCATGTATTTTGACGTATCGAGGAGACTTAACCGTCAATAAAGACCGCCGCCGGAAGACTGCCCATCATCTCGCAAAAATCCGAGGCCGTCCGAGTGCTGGAGGTGAGCACGTTACGCCAGGGGCCACGATGCTCCCCGGCAAGCTCAGCGTCGAAACCGGCCTCAGGCCAGTGGTTTCCACGATCGGTCAAAGTTGCGAAGTGCCGTCCGGCGACAACCAGCAGCCGCTCACCGCGATGCACGCGCATGAAGGCGATGACATGATCTCGATCGGGCCCAGCAACTTCGACAGCCTCGTAGGCTCCGTCGCGGAATAAGTCGGCACGCTCGTTGCGCAACCGAAGAAGCCGATGCGTCAGGGCGAGCTTGAGATGGCCGTCTGTCCAGCGGCGCGTGAGATCGCTCCAGTCCACGTTCGCAGCCAGTGCGGCGCGCCGCGCGCCGAAATCGACCGGCCGGCGGTTGTCCGGATCGACCAGCGACAGGTCCCAGAGCTCGCTGCCCTGATAGAAGTCCGGCACGCCGGGCATCGTCGCCTTGAGCACGAGCTGCGACAGGCTGTTGAGCGCGCCGAGCAACGTGGAGCGGCGCGCGAAGGCTTCGAATGAATCGAGAAACTCGGATGACTCGGCGCGGTCGAGCATGCGCCGCACGAAGGCGGTGAGGCCGCGCTCGTAGTCTTCGTTCGGGCTGATCCAGCTGGTTTCGAGCTTGCCTTCGCGCGCGGCTTTGATCGCATAGGCCTCGATGCGCTTGACGAAGCCCTCGTCGATCGGCGCCTGCGGCCAGGCGCCGACCAGCGTCTGGTACAGCAGGTACTCGTGACCGACCGACGGGCTGCGGTCTTCACGAATGGCGGTGACGAAGCGTGCGTTCAGCCTGCGCCAATGGGGAATGTTCTCCTCCCACAACGCGGGAATTTCGCTGAGCGCCAGAATGCGGGTGCGGGCATCCTCGCCGCGCTTGGTATCATGGGTCGACGTCGCGGTGAGGCCGTGGGTGAAGTGCTCCGTGCGCTGCGCCATGCGGCGGTGGAATTCGTCGATCGGCATGCCGGGCAGGGTCGGCTGGTTGCCCACTTCGTTCAGCGCGATCAGGCTCTGATAGCGATAGATCGCGGTGTCCTCGAGCGATTTCGCCATCATCGGGCCGGTGAACTGCTGAAGCTTCAGCGCGAACTGCCGGATCCGCGTGCGGCTGTAGGGCAGGCCCGAATGCTTGAGATCGGTGGTGATGCAGCTCCTCAGAAAATCGAAGATATCGGTGTCGGGCCCGACCCAGCGCCGCCGCGCCGCCGCGATGGTCTGGTCGATCTCGGCGCGGTCATGGTCGGCGCAGCTCCGCGGCGTCACGTAGGTCCGGTACACCGGGAATTCGAGCACGTAGAGCTCCAGCGCCTCGCGCAGCCGGTCGGGCGCGTAGTCGCGCGAGCTGTAATGGCCGGCCGCGATGCGAGCGAGGAGCTGCGCCAGCACGTTGAACTCGCTCGCCAGGATGGTGTTGAGCACGCGGAGCCTGGCGCTTTCGAGCACCGCGGCGAAGTTGCCCAGCTCCGGCGCCATGTCACGCCAGGTCCGTTCGAGCTCGACGCGGCCTTGTTCGTTGATCAGCACACGCGAGATCGTGTTGAGCCACTCATAGCCGGTGGTGCCGGCGACGCCGGAGAACGGCGGCAGCTCCTCGCCGTCCTCGACGATCTTCTCGATCACCACATAGAACGGTTCGTGGCCGCGTCCGCGCGCCTGCGCGGTCAAGGTCTGCAGGCGGCGGGTGTATTGCAGCGGATCATAGAGGCCGTCGATGTGATCGAGCCGCAGGCCGTGCAGCCGGCCCTCGGCGATCAGCCGCGCCACCAGGACATGGGTCTTCTGAAACGTGCCGCCGTCCTCCATGCGCAGGCCGGCGAGCTCGTTGACATCGAAGAAGCGCCGGTAGTTGATGCCCGACGGCGCGAGCCGCCAGAAGGCGAGGCGGTAGTGCTGCCGCTCCAGAAGCCGATGCAGCAGGTTGACGCCGGCCTCGTGGTCCGCGCGGTAGGCCTTCAGCCCGCGTTCGATGATCGAAGGCGCGCCGGGAATATCAGCGAGCCTGCGCTTCAGCGCCGGTGCGTTGCGATAGGACGGCATGCCGGGGCGGCGGTGCTCGTCGGCAATGGCCAGCATCGCATCGCCGGCGGGCTCTTTCGCGGCATCCGCGGCGGTGACGATCGTGGTGAGGATGTCGCTATAGCGCCGCGGATTGATCGGGAAGCGGTGCTCGAAATACCAGGCCGAGAAGCTGCCTTCCGTGCTGTCGTATTTCAGCTCGACCTCGCCTGCCGTAAGCACCTCGTTGTAAGGCCTCCCCAACACCGGCAGCAGCACGCCGCCGCCTTTGCGATAGGGCAGCAGCTCCCAGGCGATGTCGAACGAAGCTGCGTGCGGGGACGACGGCCCCCATTCCAGCACGTCGAGCCACCACGGATTGTCGTGGCCGCCGACCGCCATGTGGTTCGGCACGAAATCGAGAATGAGGCCGAGATCGTGCTCTTTAAGCGCGTCGCTCAGGCGGCCGAAAGCCTCATCTCCACCGAACTCCGGGTTGAGCGCGTTGTGGTCGACGATGTCATAGCCGTGCTGGCTGCCGGCGCGCGCCTTCAGGAACGGCGAGGCATAGAGATGGCTGACGCCAAGCGCCTTGAGATAAGGAACGAGCGCGGCCGCCTGGTCGAAGCCGAAGTCCTTGTTCAGCTGCAAGCGATAGGTCGAGAGCGGGATGGCGGGCGGCATCAACTCGCTCCGAGCGATACGAACACCGACCATGGCGGCAGCTGGTCCGGCGGTGCGCCGCCCCACACCGGCTGCCCGGACAGAAAATGCGGCCGCTGCTGCGGCTGGGCGCTGAGGTTTGCCAGCAGCGAAAGCTTCTCGCCGGAGCTGAAGCGCCACTGCGCGTCGAGCACGCCGTCATCGAACCGCGCCCTGCCGTGGCCATTCTCAAGTTGCGGCAGTCTCGGCGTGATGTGCATTTTCCGCGCGGCGATCAGATCGCGCACCAGCTTGAGCCGCGCGGCGTGCCAGGGCTTGGGTCGCGCGTCCCAATCAAGTGTCGCAAGCCGCACGGTCGCTTCCGCGAGCGGATCGGGCACCTCGTCGCGATATTTTTCGTAGGCTTGCGCAAACTCGCGCCGCCGGCCCTCGCGCACGGCCCGCGCGAGATCGCCCTTGAAGTCGCAGAAGAACGGAAACGGCTCGCGCGCGCCCCATTCGTCGCCCATGAACATCAGCGGCGGCCCCGGCGCGAGCAGCGTCACCGCCAGCGCCGCGTCGATCGCTTCCGGCGGCGCCAGCCCGGTCAGCCGCTCGCCGAGCGCGCGGTTACCGATCTGGTCGTGGTTCTGCAGGAAGTTCACGACGGCGGTGAGCGGCAGCTTGGCGGTGCTTTCGCCGCGCGGCTCGCCATCGCGATGCCGCGACGGCTCGCCCTGGTACGCGAAGCCTTGCGCCAGCACCCGCGCCATGTACGGGCCGGGATCGCGATAGTCGATGTAGTAGCCGGTGGTCTCGCCGGTCAGCGCGACGTGAAAGGCGTGGTGAAAGTCGTCGTTCCACTGCGCGCGGTATTTGCCGCTCGGCGGATCGCTCGCAGGATCGAGCAGCTCCGCCTGGTTGGCGTCGTTCTCCAGGACGAGATGGACGTGCCGGCCGCTCTGCGCCGCGAGCGCGCCCACTGCTTCGCTCAGCTCGCGAAGCAGGATCCCACGGCCCGGCTCGATGATGGCGTGGACCGCATCGAGGCGCAGCCCGTCGAAGCGGAATTCGTCGAGCCAATAAAGCGCGTTTTCGACGGCAAAGCGCCGCACGACCGGATTCTCGTAGTCGATCGCGCTGCCCCAGGGCGTGTCGGCTTCGGTGAAGAACTGCGGCGCGTAACGGCTGAGATAATTCCCCTCGGGTCCGAAGTGGTTGTAGACCACGTCGAGAAACACCATCAGGCCTTTGCGATGGGCGGCGTCGATCAGCGCCTTGAGATCGTCGGGACGGCCGTAGGCGCCGTCAGGCGCGAACAGCAGCACGCCGTCATAGCCCCAGTTCCAGCGCCCGGCGAAATCCGCGACCGGCATCAGCTCGATCGCGGTCAAGCCCGCGTCCACCACGTGATCGAGCTTGTCGATCGCGGCGCGGAACGTGCCATCCGGGGTGAAAGTCCCCGTGTGCAGCTCCAGGAATACGCATTCGTGCCACGGCCGGCCCTTCCAGTCCGAAGCCTTCCAATCGAATGTCGACGGGACGACTTCGCTCGGGCCGTTGACGTCCTCGGGCTGGAAGCGCGACGCCGGATCGGGCACGGCGATCTCGTCGTCGATGCGAAAGCGATAACGCGTCCCGGGCCCGGCGTCGGGCACCGCAATCGAGAACCAGCCGTAGGCCTCGCGCTGCATCGATCGCGTCTCGTTCGTCACCAGCGCCACGCTCTTGGCGGCGGGCGCCCACAGCCGGAACGTCACACCGTCACGGGTGAGCAGCGGTCCAAAGCGGCGCTCCGTGTTCATGGCTTGCCGGCAAAGGCCAGGATCGACGACGCGGGTGCGGTGAGCTTCGCCCCGGGCGCCTCGGTCACGTCTTCTTTCATCACCGAATTGTCCGCGGTGCTCAGCACCCGCGACCACTTGGCCACGCCATTGAACGACGGCAGCGTGACCTCGATCGCTTCAGGCGCAGCATTGAACACCAGGAACAGCGGCTCGCCGCCGGTCCCGTCGCGAGTTTTGGGCGGCGCCAGCACGTAGGCGAGGAAGCGGCCTTCCGGAAACTTCCAGTCCTCTTCGCCCATCTCGGCGGCGTCGGGGCGCAGCCAGATCACGTCGTGGGTGTCGTCGCCGTTCTTGCCTTCGAGCCAGTGCCGGGTGCGAAGCTGCCCGAAGCGCTGGCGCAGTTCGGTCATCGCGCCGACGAATTCGGTGTCGTCGTCCTCGCTGCCGAGCTTCGACCAATTGACCCAGCCGATCTCGTCGTCCTGGCAATAGGCGTTGTTGTTGCCGCCCTGGGTGTTCGCCGCCTCGTCGCCGGCCAGCATCAGCGGCACGCCCATGGCGAGCAGCAGCGACGCAAGCTGGTTGCGGCGAATGAGCCTGCGGCAGGCGAGGATTTTGGCATCGTCGGTCGGCCCCTCGTCGCCGCAATTCAGGCTGTTGTTGTCGTCGGAGCCGTCGCGGTTGTCCTCCTTGTTGGCCTCGTTGTGCTTGTGTTCGTAGCTGACCAGATCGCCGAGCGTGAAGCCGTCATGCACCGTGACATGATTGACGCTGGCCTGCGGGGCGCGGCCGTCGTGGTGAAATTGCAGCGCGGAGCCGGTGAGGGCGCTGGCAAGCTCGCCGAGGAGATTGCCTTCGCCGCGCCAGTAGCGCCGCATGGTCTTGCGGTAGACGTCGTTCCATTCGGACCAGCCGGGCGGAAAGCCGCCCACCTGATAGCCGCCCAGCCCGATGTCCCAGGGCTCGGCGATCAGCTTGACGTTGGCGAGCACCGGGTCCTGGCGGATCGCGGCGAAGAACGACGCGTGCTGATCGAAGGCCGGCACGCGGCCGAGCGTCGAGGCGAGATCGAAGCGAAAGCCGTCGATGTGAAAGACCTCGACCCAGTAGCGCAGCGAGTCCATCACCATCTGCAGCACGCGCGGATGGGTAAGCTTCAGCGCGTTGCCGGTGCCGGTGTAGTTCTCGTAGAAGCGTTGCTGGTCGGGGACCAGCCAATAGTAAGCGGCGTTGTCGATGCCGCGGTAGCAATAGGTCGGGCCGAGATGGTTGCCCTCGCAGGTGTGGTTGTAGACCACGTCGAGAAGCACCTCGATGCCGGCGCTGTGCAGCTCGGCCACCGTCGAGCGGAACGCGTTCTGGACGTTCTCGCTGTCGTAGCGCTGCTCCAGCGCGAAGAAGCTCAGCGTGTTGTAGCCCCAGTAGTTCTTGAGCCCGTTCTCGACCAGATGGCGCTCGTCCATGAAGGAGTGCAGGGGCAGGAGCTCGACCGCGGTGACGCCGAGCTTCTGCAGATGCTCGATCATCGCGGGGGCGGCTAGGCCGCGGAAGGTGCCGCGCAGCTCCTTCGGCACGTCCTCGCGGAGCTGCGTCACGCCCTTGATGTGAGCCTCGTATATAAAGGTGTCCTCCCAGGAGGTGCCGGGACGGCGGTCGGTGCCCCAGGTGTAGGCCTGATCGACCACCACGGACTTGATCATCGCGCGCGCGTTGTCGCGGCGGTCGATCGCGAGGTCTTCGCGCTTCGTGCCGACCCGATAGGGCAGGTGGGCGTCGGTCCAGTGGTAGGTGCCGCCGAACTGCCGGGTGTAGGGGTCGATCAGGAGCTTGTTCGGGT
The DNA here is from genome assembly GCA_936924235.1 of uncultured Rhodoplanes sp. GTDB lineage: Bacteria > Pseudomonadota > Alphaproteobacteria > Rhizobiales > Xanthobacteraceae > Z2-YC6860. The sequence continues at coordinate 10,517 of CAKZHN010000560.1, forward strand.
TGAAGCGGAAGCCCCGCTCGGGATCGTAGGGGCCGTGCACGCGATAGCCGTAAAGCTGGCCGGGGCGGCAGCCCAGCACGTGCCCGTGCCAGACGTCCTCGGTGCGCTCGGGCAGCGCCAGTCGTTCGAGCTCGGTGCGTCCCGTCCTGTCGAACAGGCACAGCTCGACCTTCTCGGCTGTCGAGGAGAAAAGCGCGAAGTTGGTGCCGCGTCCGTCCCAGGTCGCGCCCAGGGGATGCGGCGTGCCGGCCGAAATCCGCTGGCTAGCCTTCGGGAACGAGATAGACGGCAGCAAGCGGTGGTAAGACAAGGTGGAGCTCCGGACTGTCCGGCGTCACAACAGCCGAAACCAGTCCTCCGTTCCCCACATTGCTGCCACCATATGCGCCAGCATCGGTGTTGAGCGCCTCGCGCCAGTTTCCGGCGAACGGCACCCGGATACGGTAGAGATCG
>CAKZHN010000561.1 GCA_936924235.1 uncultured Rhodoplanes sp.
CAGGCGATCGGCTGGCCGACGATGCCGGACGGGGTCTGGAAGCTCCAGAGGATCTTGCCGGTGTCGGCGTCGAGCGCCTGGAACTCGCCGGTCATGACGCCGGTGAACACCAGGTTGCTGGCCGTGGTCATCACCGCAGAGAAGTTCGGGCTCTTGTAGGGCGTCTCCCACTTCGACTTGCCGGTCATGGGATCGATCGCCTTGAGGAAGCCGCGGACGTTCGGATCGTCGGTGACGGTGGTGCGCTTCACGGTGCCGGGGCCGGACGGCTTGCCGGGGACAAGCTGCGGCGGCTCGGGCGCCTCATAGGTCATGCCGACATGGATGGTGTTGACGTAAAGCAGCGAGGTTTTCGGGCTGAAGGACACGTGCTGCCAGTTGGTGCCCCCGGACACCGATGGCCACACCGTGACGTTCTTGCCGGCGACCGCGTCGTGGTACACCTGATTGAACTTGGGCCGGCCGGTCTTCAGGTCGACGCCGTCGGCCCAGTTGACCTTCTCGAAGGCATTCGCCGCGAGCAGCTTGCCGTCCTTGGCGTCGAGCACATAGAGGAAGCCGTTGCGGTTGGCCTGCATCACCACCTTGCGCGGCTTGCCGTCGACCTTGAGAGTGCCGATCACCGGCGTCTGCACCGCGTCGTAGTCGAACGGGTCGTTCGGCGAAGTCTGGTAGTACCAGACCCGCTCGCCGGTCTTCGGCTTGATCGCGAAGATCGAGTTGGTGAACAGGTTGTCGCCTTTGCGGGCGCGGGCGTTCCACGGCGACGGATTGCCGATGCCCCAGTACACCAGGTCGAGCTCCGGATCGTAGGTGCCGGTGACCCAGCTCGAGCCCCCGCCGGTCAGAGCCGAGTCGCCCTCCCAGGTTTCGGAACCAGGCTCGCCCTTGGCCGGGATCGTGTAGAGCCGCCACAGATGCTTGCCGGTCTCTGCGTCGTAGCCTTCAACGAAGCCGCGATGGCTGTACTCGGCGCCGGCGACGCCGACGATCACCACGCCGTTGACGACCAGCGGCGCGCCGGTCATGGCGTAGCCGTTCTTGATGTCGACCGGCTCGGGGGAGGCCGTCTGCCACACCTGCTTGCCGGTCTTGGCATCCAGCGCGATGATGTGGTTGTCCATCAGCGCGCGGATGATCTTGCCGTTGTAGATCGCGGCGCCGCGATTGACGATGCCGCAGCACACCACGCGCAGCGTCTCCGGCGGATACTCGTGCTCGACGCGCCAGATTTGCTTGCCGGTCATCGCATCGACCGCCACGGTCGAATCGTGCGAGTTCACATAGATCATGCCATCCTTGACCAGCGGGAAGGTCTCCGAGCCGCGATTGTCGGTGACCGAGAAGGCCCACTTGGGCACCAGTGTCTTGACGTTGCTCTTGTTGATCTGGGTGAGCGGGCTGTGGCGGTCGCCCGAATAGCCCATGCCGTAGACCAGCACGTCGCCCGGCGTTTTCTCGTCGTTCACAAGATCCTGGGCCGACTGCGCCATTGCGTTGCCGGTCATCATCGCCGTCAGAGCCAGAACGCTCAGCAGCGACGCCGTTTGCCTCGGTGTCGTCATGTCTCCTCCCAATGGCCGCACATGTTGCGTCGCCATATGTTGCCACTGTTGTTGCATTGGACCGTGTGGCGGCAGTCCCGTCTCGCATCGCAATCGTCATCACGACGCGATCATGACGGGATAATTCCGCCGATCGGACGCTGCTGTAAAGTGGGTGGGCCAATTTCCGGCGCGCCAAATTTGCGGAGCGGATATTCGCTTTCTGCCCACTCTGCTGCGGTGCCGCGCGGGTCGGCATCGCGCTCAAGAGCGCGATCGAAAATTGCGGTCCGAAATTGCGAATTCAGGCCTTCTGCGCGGTATTTGACGACCTGTCTGCGGCGGGTCTGCACTGGATGGGGCGGAGAACCTGCGTTAGCCTCGCGGCCAAGCAACAAATTCACCGAATGGGAGGACCTTTGATGAGCTCGAAGCAACA
>CAKZHN010000562.1 GCA_936924235.1 uncultured Rhodoplanes sp.
CGGGGCGCGCGGGCCCTTGCGAGGAGCCCGGGCGCCTCTCGGCGCTCCATCGCGAGCCGCGTTGTCGGCGGCCGCACCTTGCAGGGTCATCGGGCGTCGCGATCGACGACGCCTTCAAACGAGCAAGGCATGTGGGCTTTAGGACGGGTGGATAGAGCGGGGAAGATTAATGTCGCGAACCCAAGCTCTATCAACATCGTTGCATAAGCGACGATATCGCCTCGCAGGATCAGGCCGGGATGCTGTAGCGGCCGCTTTTCGGGGTGTGACCTAACGCACTTCATTGAGCCCTGGCCCTGGGGCACAGTTACCACGACTTCTTTCGTTCCTCCCTACTACCCGCACTTGGCCGCCGCCCTCAGGGTGGCGGCCTTTTTCTTTTTTCGACGTGCGCTGGGCTGCTCCCGCTTCACTCCTCCGGAATGACCGGCAGCATCACATAGGCATGTCGCTCCGGCCCGGCATGCAGCGTCACGTCACCGCCGAACACGGCGGCCGGCCGGTCGCGCGGATCGTCATGCCGGAACGGGCCGACGCCGGTGAAGGTGCCGAGCGTCTTCAGGCCCGCACCGTCGCCGCCGCCCGGATAGACATAGTCCTTGCCGCGCACCGAGAGCGCCAGGCGATAGCCCGCCGGCACCACGATGCAGGTCGGCCAGACCTCGACGTCGCATTCGACGATCTCGCCCTTCTTGAGCTTCTGCTCCTCGTCGTGGGTGTGATACGGCCGGTAGGGCAGGGTGAGCTTCTTGTCGAGCTTCCGGTGCGACACCCGCAGCCAGCCTTGCGCCAGCGGCGTGTGCGGATCGAGCGCGCCCTGGAACACCAACTCCTTCATGTCGGGCGAGAACGCGCGCACCACCAGGAACAGGTCGGCGTCCTCGGTCGCCGACGACACCCAGAGCTTGGCTGCAATGGGGCCGGTGATCTCGGTGTCGCGCTTGAGCGGCTCGGTGAGGAACGTGACGCCGTCGCCGAGACCCTTGTAGGTGACCGAGGCCTTCTTGTCGGTGCGCCGCGTCGACATCGAGAAGTCCGACGGGTCGAGGAAGAATTTCGTCCATTTGGTGCGCTTGAGCGGCCATTCCTTCTCGGCGCGCTCGACGAACTTGTCGGGATGGCGCACCTGTAAGAGCACCTTGGGCTGCTTGTCCCAGCCGGTCTTCTGGCCTTTGAGGAAATGGCCGAAGAACTTCTTCTGCAAAGCGAGGCCGTAGTCCGTGTAGAAATGCGTCCAGTGCTCAAGGCCGTGGGCTTCGAGCCATTTCTCCTTCGACGCGGCGCGGACGAAGCCCTCGAAGTTGCCGCGCGGGTGCAGGCCCTGGCCGCCCCAGTTGGCGCTGGACAAGATCGGCACCTTGACCTTGGACCAGTCCGGCATGCGCGACTGCCAGTAGTCGTCGGTGTCGAGCTTCCGCGCCAGGCAGTCCTCATAGAAGTTGCGGCGGTTGGCGCCGAGCTCCTCATCGGTCAGTTCCAGCGGTCCCGACACCCAGTCGCCGTTCATGCGGCTCCGGAAGCCGCGCGTGCCGCGGCCGTGCTGCAGCGTATAGACCTGGTTCTCCGACCAGCCCTTGGTGAAGCCGTTGCAGAAGATGCCGCCGTGATGCGCCATATCGCGGTAAAAGTCCGCAGCGCCCTCCCAGGTGCAGATCGCGGCGAGGTGCTTGGGCTGCAGCGACGCGCATTGCCACTGGTTCTCGGCGTAGTAGGAGATGCCGTTCAGCCCGACCTTGCCGTTCGACCAGCGCTGCACGCCGGCCCATTCGACGCATTGCGCGAGGTCCATGGCCTCCTGCAGCGACCAGATGTCGATCGTGCCCGGCGAGCGGCCGGCGCCGCGGCTGTCGACGCGGATGCAGACATAGCCGTCCGGCACCCATTTCTCGGGGTCGACCACCTCCCAGCACTGGTACTTGTTGGTCGAGCCGGTCGGCACGTCGGGGCGGATCTCGCACATGCGCTGCCACTGCTCGTGATAGAGATCGTCGAAGTGCAGCCACTTGCCGTACGGGCCGAGCGTCATGATCACCGGGTAGCGGCCTTCCTTGACCGGCCGGTAGATGTCGCAGCGCAGAACGGTGCCGTCGTCCATCTCGATCGGCATGTCCCAGTCGATCCGCATGCCGTCGCGGATTTCGCTCACTTCCCGGTAGCTCATGCGTTTCTCCCGGCGTCATTTTTATGTGCCCGCAATCGTGTTCGCTCGACCGTGCGTTGTCCAGAGGGCGCGGCACGCGGCTTGCAGCCATGCAGGGGCTCAGACAAGATGCCCGAAATCCCAGAATCCATCGGGGTTTTCACGGGCTTCACCTGAGGGGAGATTTCCGGCCATGCGCATTCGTTCGCTGCTCGCTTCCGCTGCATTGATGACCGCACTTGTGGCGCTCGCGGGCGAAGCGCAGGCGCAGACCGCGCCGGTGACGTTCTCGCTCGACTTCCGCGCGCTCGGCCGCCACGCGGCGTGGTACGTCGCGCTGGAGAAGGGCTACTACAAGCAGGCTGGCCTCGACGTCACCATCATCCCCAGCCAGGGCACCGCACAGGCGATCCAGAGCGTGGAATCGAAGGCGGCGCAGTTCGCCTTCTCGGACGTCGCGGGGCTCGTTGCAGCGCGCGCCAACTCCGGCGCGACCGCCAAGATGGTTTCGGTGATCTATCAGAAGGCGCCTTACGCGGTGTTCTCGCTGCGCTCGGGCGCGAACGTGACCAAGCCCGAGCAACTCGAGAACCTCGAGATCGCGAGCGGCGCGGGCTCCTTCACCCAGAAGGTGATCGAGGCCTTCATGAAGTCGAAGGGACTCAAGGCCGACACCGTGAAGTACACCAACATCGATCCGGCGGCGCGCGTCGGCATGCTGGCGGCCAAGAAGATCCCCGCGATCGAGACCTTTGCGATGTCGATGCCGGGCGTGGTCAAGGCGGTCGGCGGAGCGGATGCGCAGATCTTCCTGCTCGCGAACAGCGGGCTGCAGCTTTACTCGAACGGCATCCTGGTGCGTGAGGATTATCTCAAGGCCGAGCCCGACAAGGTGAAGGGCTTCGTCAAGGCGTCGCTGCAGGGCTGGAAGGACACCATCGCCAACCCGAAGGAGGCAGCCGACATCGTGATGAAGCACGTGAAAGGCCTCGATCCGGATGTGACGTTCCAGGAAATCATCAGATCGGA
>CAKZHN010000563.1 GCA_936924235.1 uncultured Rhodoplanes sp.
AACGCAAGGAAGCCGTCAAATTCGACTCCCCTGTTTGCAAGGTCCGTCAACAGTGCCGGGCCGCCTACGCCCGCTCGAAGCCGTAGAGCCGCTCGGCGTTGTCGACGAGAATCCGCGTGCGCGTCGCTTCGTCCGGTATCCAGACCGCGATCTGATCGACGAGATCGCCGTCGTTCGGCATCGTCGTCTCGAGCAGCACATGCGGCCAGTCGGAGCCCCATACCAGGCGATCGGGAACGGCGGCGACCAGCGCATGCGCGAACGGCGTGATGTCGTTGTACGGCGGCTCCTGCAGCGAGGTGCGATATGGCGCCGACATCTTGGCCCAGCCGCGGCCGGACTTGAGCAAGCGAATCAGCGCCTGAAAGCCCGCCGCGTTGACGCCCTTCTTCGGGTCGGGCCGGCCCATGTGATCGATCACCACCTCGGTCGCGAAGCTGCCGAGGAAGCTGTCAATGTCAGGGTGATCCTCGATATCGAGCAGGAACTGCACGTGCATGCCGTAGCCTTTGACGCGCTCGGCAAGCCGGCGCGCGACCTCGAAGGCGAGCCCGGTCTTGGCGGTGCGATTGACGCGGAAGCCGCGGACGCCCGCGCGCGCCAGATCCTCGAGCTCGCGGTCGGTGATGCTTTCGCCGATCAGCGCAATGCCGCGCAGCCGGTTCGGATGCGCCCTGATGGCGTCGACGATGAAGCGGTTGTCATTGCCGTAGAGGCCGGTCTGCACCATGACGCCGCGCGAAAAGCCGGTCGTGTCGAGCATCGCGAGATAGTTATCGAGCGTGACCGGCGGCGGCGTGTAGAGGCGGTTCGCGGCCCAGGGGTAACGGTCGCGCGGTCCGAACACATGGCAGTGGCAGTCGGCTGATTTCGGCGGGAGCTTGAGTTTCGGTTTGCGGGTGTCGAGATGCGGTCCCGCGCACATCGGCGGGTCCGACGGAACGTTGTTCATTTTGTTTTTCCTCCCGGGCGCTGCCAGCAAACTCTATCCGAAGCTATCGCCCATGAGGTCGGCACCATGCGCATGCCACGGGCTACCTGGCCGGGTTGCCTTTCACGGTGGCGCCTGCCGCAACGTCCTTGGTGACAACGCTGCCGGCGCCGATGACTGCATCATCGCTCACCGTGATGCCCGGAAGGATGATCGCTCCGCCTCCGATCCAGACGTTGCGGCCGATGCGAACAGGGCGGCCCAGCTCGAGTCCCGCTCTGCGCCGCTCCGGATCGCGCGGATGATCGGCGGCGTAAATCTGCACCGCGGGGCCGATCTGCGCGCCGTCGCCGATCATGACTTCAACCACGTCGAGGATGACGCAATTGAAGTTGAGGAACGCGCCGCGACCAAGCCGGATGTTGGTGCCGTAGTCACAGAAGAACGGCGGCCGGATTTCCGCGCCTTCACCGACGCCGCCGAGCCGCTCTTTCAGGAGCGATGGCCTCTCTGCCGGCAGCGACACGTTGTAGCGAGCAAGCCAATGCGCCGTGGCCGCGAGCTCGGCCTGAATTTCCGGATCGCTGGGGCGGTAGAGCTCGCCGGAGAGCATCTTCTCGCGTTCGGAGCGGTTCACTGTCGGAGCCCTGCGGTCTTCTCCCGGGCACCCTGGCTCTCCGATGCGGCCACAATAGGTTTTGAGCAGCGGAACACTGCCAAAACAAAAGGCCCGGTCTTTCGACCGGGCCTTCGTTATTGCTGTAGCGAAGACGAGGCTTACGCCGCCTCTTCCTCGACGGCCTCTTCGGCGGAAGCATCGGCCTCGCCGGCCTCGGCCTCGCCGGCCGGCTTCGGACCGCGGCGCGGGCCCTTGGCGAGCGCGCCCTCGATCTCCTTGACGGCCTCGGTCTCGGTCACGTGCTGGACCGCGGCGATCTCGCGCGACAGCCGGTCGAGAGCGGCTTCATAGAGCTGCCGCTCGCTGTAGGACTGCTCGGGCTGAGATTCCGACCGGAACAGGTCGCGAACAACCTCGGCGATGGCGACGATGTCGCCCGAATTGATCTTGGCCTCGTACTCCTGAGCGCGACGCGACCACATGGTGCGCTTGATCCGGGCCCGGCCCTTGAGGGTCTCCAGGGCGCGCTTGACCAAGCCGCCTTCGGCGAGCTTGCGCATGCCGACCGCGGCCACCTTGGCCGTCGGAACCCGGAGCGTCATCTTGTCCTTGACGAAGTTGATGACGAACAGCTCGAGCTTGGCGCCCGCAACCTCCTGCTCCTCAATCGCCATGATCTGGCCGACGCCATGCGCCGGATAGACGATGTATTCGTTGGTCTTGAAGCCCTGCCGTTGAGTGGTCTTCTTGGCGGCTGTCATTCCAGGAACTGCTCCTTGCTCGACCGGCTTGCGGCCGGCTGCTGCCTTGGTCACGGGAGCTGCCGCGCGGCGGGGGGCGCTGCGGGCAGCCTGCGAGGTCCGCCGGCCTGCGCCTGCGGACGATTTCTTGGTACGGCGGCTGCTGGAGCCGGACGCACCCTTCTTGGACTTCTGACGCATCTTCCCTGCCACAAGCTTATGCGTGCGTACGGCACGCCCCTTTCCGGGTTTATATGGGGATCAACACCCGAAAAATAATGCTCCCTCGGGGGAGCTTCGAGCCAAAATCCATGTTGTCACGTATGTAACACATTTTCCGCCAGAATCAAAGCCTTGTTGCACTGCAAAAAGGCAGATTTGGCGGTTCTGTCGGCGCCGGATCGTTAAGATTGGTTAACGGCGGCAGGCCTTCCGGCCCGGGTTTTCGGGCAACCCCGAAAACCGATCAGTCACCCTGGCCGGGCTCGGACGAGAAGTGCTTCTCGAACTTGTCCGGAACGCCTTCCCACTCCTTGGCGTCGGTGGGGGCTTCCTTCTTCACCGTGATGTTCGGCCAAGTCTTGGCGTATTCGGCGTTCAGCCCCAGCCATTTCTCCAGCCCCGGCTCGGTGTCGGGCTTGATCGCCTCGGCCGGGCATTCGGGCTCGCAGACCCCGCAATCGATGCATTCGTCCGGGTGAATGACGAGCATGTTCTCGCCTTCATAGAAGCAATCGACCGGACAGACTTCGACGCAGTCCGTGTACTTGCACTTGATACAGTTCTCGTTGACGACGTAGGTCATACCACCGCTCCAGACGTGGGTGGGTCCGTACCGCATGGGCCGCCGGTCCGCAAGCGATTGCGGCCGCAAAAGGAAATTCCCTGCCCTTTTGGCCTTCGCTGGCGCATGTCCTTTTTCGGAAAGCCGGTGCCCACTTTTCCGGGACATGCGCTATTCCGTGCCGAAATCGTCCCGGCCGAGCAGCCGGTCGATCTCCCGGCGCTCGCGCTTGGTGGGGCGGCCGGAGCCCTCCTCGCGGGCCCCGGAGGGCGGCTCCGGGGGCTTGGGCGGCGCGGCCGGGGTCAGATCCTCGAACAGAACCCGGGCATCGGTGGCCGAGCCGCGGCGCTCGGCGAAACCCGCAACCTTCAGAATGCGCACATTGCGATCAAGCGCGATGGTGAGGACGTCTCCCGGCCGGACCAGGCGGCTCGACTGCTCGCAGCGCTCGCTGTTGATTCGGACCAGGCCGCCGTCGACCAGCGCAGCGGCCGCGGAGCGGGTACGCACCACCCGCGCGTGCCAGAGCCATTTATCGATCCGCTGACGGTCCAACGGGGCGGTCTCACCTCAATCTGCGCCGTGTGACGTCGTCTCGGTGGCGCCACAGCCCTCCCTCCCCGCCAGGGGAGGGTGGCCGCGAAGCGGTCGGGTGGGG
>CAKZHN010000564.1 GCA_936924235.1 uncultured Rhodoplanes sp.
CGCGCGACCGCGACCATCCCGATCGTATTCGCCGGCCTGTCCGATCCGATCGGCGACGGCATCGTCACGAGCCTGTCGAAGCCCGGCGGCAACATCACGGGGTTCACCAGTTTCAACGCCCCCATCGCCGGAAAATGGCTGGAGCTTCTGAAGGAGCTGTCGCCCGGCATCCAGCGCGTCGGCGTGCTGTTCAATCCCAAGACTGCGCCGCACGCGATCTTCCTGCCCGAGATGGAGGCCATGGCGCCCAAGCTCGGTGTGAAGGTCCTGCCGTTGCCGGTGACCGACAAGGCCGAGATCGAGACCGCGCTCGCCACGCTGGCGCGCGAGCCGAATTCCGGCCTCGTCGGCCTGCCGGACATTTTCGTCAGCCTGAACTTCGATCTGGTCTTCACCCTGGCCGCCAAGGCCCGGCTGCCCAGCGTCGGGCCGTTGCGGTCTTATGCGCAAGGCGGCGCGACCGCGGCCTATGGCTCTAATTTCGCCGACCTGTTCCATCAGGCCGCGCCCTATGTCGATCGCGTCCTGCGCGGCGAGAAGCCGCGCGATCTGCCGGTGCAGGAGCCGACCCGATACGAGCTCGTCGTCAACCTGAAAGCCGCGAAGGCGATCGGCATCACCGTGCCGCAGCCGCTGCTGATCCGCGCCGACGAGGTGATCGAGTGAGGCGGCGCGATTTCATCGCGGGCCTCGGCGCGGCGGCGCTGCCGCTTGCGGCGCGCGCCCAGCAGGCCGGCCGCGTCGCGCGTCTCGCGGTCGTGTTCGCCTCGCCAAAGGGCCTGTCGCATGTCGCGGCATTTTTCGACGAGCTTCAGGTCCAGGGCTTCAGCGAGGGAAAGAATCTGCAGGTCGACAGCATCTATGGTCAATCCGACCAACAGGTTTCAGAATTCCTGGTCACGATCGCCAAATCCCCGCCCGACCTGATCTTCACCACGAGCGACAATCAGATACGGATCGCTCACCAGAATGTGCCGGACGTTCCGATCGTCGGACTTGGCGGCGACCTGATGGCGTCGGGACTGATTCATTCGTTTGCCCGTCCCGGCGGCCGGGTCACGGGCCACAACCTGATCAACACCGAGCTCGACGGCAAGCGCCAGGACATTCTGATCGAGGCGGTGCCGGGCGCGCGCAAACTGGCGCTGCTGCTGGACACCAACGCAGGCATGAGCGCGCCAGCGCATCTTGCGGAGCTTCAGGGCACGACCCGCGCACACGGCATCGAGCCCGCAATTTTCGAAGTCCGCGCACTCGGCGAAATCCCGCCTGCACTGGAGGCGATCAAGGCGTCGGGGGCCGCGGGCGTCAACGCGCTGTCGTCGCCCCTGTTCTTGGCCAATCGCCGCATTCTGATCGAGCGCACCACGGCGCTTCGGCTTCCGGCGATCTTTGAATGGCCCGAGATGGTCGAGGAAGGCGGCCTGCTCGGCTATGGCGCGCGACTTTCCGGCATCTTCCGCCAGTTGGCGCGCCAGGTCGCCAAGGCCCTGCAGGGCGCGAAGCCCGCCGACATGCCGGTCGAGCAGGCGACCACCTTCGAACTGGCCATCAACCTCAAGACCGCAAAGGCCATCGGCCACGAAATTCCGCCGGGTCTGGTTCTGCGCGCCGACAAGCTGGTCGAGTAGGACCGTCCGAAACAATCCACGCCAGGCCGGGAACCTTTGGCCGGGTATCGCGTTTGACCCACTCGCGCCGATCCAGAAGCGGACCCAAACCCGCCGGATTTGCCAATCGCTTGGTGGGCCCGCTAAATGCGGATCAATCATTTGACAGACTGCCGCCCTACGGCAGCGCATCGAGGGGTGCTGTGGCTGACGACGAGATCCAGCGGTTGCGGGCTCACGCGAAGACGCTGGAGCAGGAGAACGCCAGCCTCAAGGCGGCCGTCGAGAAGGAGCGCGGCCGGGGCAAGGAAGCCCTGGCGCTCAGCGAACAGCGCTATCGCACCCTGTTCGAATCCATCGACGAAGGCTTCTGCATCATCGAGTTCTTCGACGGGCCCCATGGCCCCTTGAGCGACTACGTCCACATCGAGGCGAACCCGGCCTACACGCGGCACGCCGGCATCCCCAACGTGGTCGGCCAGAAGGTGCGCGAGATGGTGCCGCACGAGGCTGACGGCTGGGTCGAGCTCTATCAGGGCGTGCTGCTGACCGGCAAGCCGATCCGCTTCGAGCGCGAGCTGGTCGCCACCGGGCGCTATCTCGAGCTCGCAGCATTCCGCGTCGAGCCGGCCAGCCAGCGCCAGGTCGCGGTGCTGTTCCAGGACATCACCGCGCGAAAGCGCGCCGAGACTGCGCTGAAGCAGCTCAACGAGACGCTGGAACTGCGGGTCGCCGCGGCGCTGGCCGAGCGCAAGCTGCTCGCTGACTTGGTCGAGGGCATGACCAACGCCTTCGTCCTGGTCGTCGACAACGGGCACTCGCTGACCGCAATCAACGGCGCCGCGGCGATCGAATTCAAGCGGCTGTTCGGGATCGAACCCAAGGTCGGCGATAACCTTCGCGAACTCCGCGGTCAGCACGCGGAGCCGTTGAACGCGCTCTGGGAACGCGCGCTGTCCGGCCAGGAGTTCGTCGAGACCCTGGAGGTCGGCGCGGCTGAGAACTATCGCCGGCATCACGAGCTGCATTTCAACGCGCTGCGCAACATCGACGGCAAGCAGATCGGCGCCTCGCTGTTTGCCTATGACGTCACCGACCGGCTCAAGGAGCAGGCGCGGCTCCGCACCGCCGAGGAGGCGCTGCGCCAGGCGCAGAAGATGGAGGCCGTCGGCCAGCTCACCGGCGGCATCGCCCACGACTTCAACAACATGCTCGCGGTCGTGATCGGCAGCATGCGGCTCACCCAGCGGCGGCTGGCGCGCGGCGACCAGAACATCCACGAGTTCATCGACGGCGCGCTGCGCGGCGCCGAGCGCGCCGCCGCCCTGGTGTCGCGCCTGCTGTCTTTTTCGCGCCAGCAGCCGCTGTCGCCGGAGCGCACCGACGCCAACCGCCTGCTGAGCGGCATGGAGGACGTGCTGCGGCGGACGTTGCCGGAAGACATCCGGATCGAGTTCGTCCAGGCCGGCGGCCTCTGGAGCATTCATGCCGACGCGCACGGGCTCGAAAGCGCGATCGTCAATCTCGCCGTCAACGCGCGCGATGCGATGCCTGAGGGCGGCAAGCTCACCATCGAAACCGCCAATGCGCATCTCGACGATGCCTACGCGGCCGCCCATGCGGATGTGCCCGCCGGGCAGTATGTGATGATCGCCGTGACCGACACCGGCCACGGCATGACGCCGGAAATCCTGGCCCGGGTGTTCGATCCGTTCTTCACCACCAAGCCGGTGGGCGTCGGCACCGGATTGGGCTTGAGCCAGGTCTATGGCTTTCTCAAGCAGTCCGGCGGCCACGTCAAAATCTACAGCGAGGTCGGCGTCGGCACGACGGTCAAGTTCTACCTGCCGAGGCTCGACGGCGCACCGTCGAGCAACCCGGCATCGATCCGGGTCACGGCGGCGGCGGCGCCGCGCGGCGACGGTCAGCTCATCCTGGTTGTCGAGGACGAGGACGAGGTGCGGCGCCTGACGCTGTCCATGCTCAAGGAGCTGGGCTATGCGGTGCTGCCCGCCGGCAATCCGCTCGACGCGCTCGCGATCCTCAACCAGAACCGCGCGGTCGCGCTGCTGATGACCGACGTGGTGATGCCGAGCATGAACGGCCGCAAGCTTGCGGACGAGGCCCTGCGAGTGAAGCCTGACCTCAAGGTGCTGTTTGCCACCGGCTACACGCGCAACGCCATCATCCACAACGGCACGCTGGACGAAGGCGTCGAGCTGATCATGAAGCCCTACACGCTCGAGGCGCTGGCGGAGAAGATCGCCAAGGTGCTGGGCCTGAAGGCTGGGCGTTGAGGGTTTGCTACGGCATGTGACTGCTTGCGCCTTGTTATCGCCACTTGCACCGCCGTCATGCCCGGGCTTGACCCGGGCATCCATGAGCGAGCGCGGCTGACGGGGGACTTGCCGTAAGACTTCCGTTGTCGAAGCGGATCATGGACCCCCGCGTCAAGCGCGCGGTTGACACCGTCTCTGTTGGAACGGCTTTGGCAAATTTCACCGCGTCGCTTTCCCCAGCGAATTCACATTCCCCAGTGAATTCACACCCGAAATCACAACAATCTTGTCCGCTCTTTCGGACGCTGTATCGAGGGCATGCCTTGCTCAGTTGAGGGCGTCCCCGGAGGCGATCCGCTGACGGAGCAG
>CAKZHN010000565.1 GCA_936924235.1 uncultured Rhodoplanes sp.
CGAGCAAGCTGTCGGGGGGAGGGGGGCGCTTGCTCGTACTGATGTGATAATGCGCCAGCCCGAGAGGCGTTCCGGCAGGACCAAATAAATTTAAGCTCGCCGGACCAGGTGAACGGGACGGAACATGGCCGACGACGAGGAACCGCCAAACCATCGTGCGACCATGATGGGCGTCCTGGCCGTCGTGATCCTGCTGGCGCTGTCGTGGTGGGTCACCCACGCGCTTTATGTGTCCGGCAAGACGGAAGACTGTCTGATGTCGGGGCGCTCGAACTGCGCCGAGGTCCGATAGTTGCCTACTCATTGCGGCGCGGGAACACGGGCCTGGAGCTGATCGCTTAGGACTTTCAGCCGACTCGGATATAGCTGCCGACAGCCTCATTCGGGATCAAACAACGTGATCGCGACGCATCCGGCGAATGCATCGGTAACGGGCCCTGCTGGGTTCAGCCGAGCGATCTTCTCAATCTGGTCAGCCTGTTTTGCCGTACTGATGGGCCTCGTCGCTGTCGCGACCACGCCCGCGCGCGGCGAGGGCGGTCCGGTGATCGCGATTCCGAGCCGCCCCGGCATCCCGGTCGTCATCAACGGATGCGATGCGTCGTACGCCACGGTCTATGGCGATTGGGGCCTGTCGCGGCCCGGCGCTGCGCCTGTTGTGGGCCGCTGCTCGCCGCCCGTGCCGAATGAAGCCTATCGGGCTCGAAACTCCTACTACCCGACACACGGCCGTCCGCCGAAACGCGGCCGCAACGAAATCGAGCCTGGAGCGGACCGCGAGCTGCCCAAGCCTGCGGAAAATTTCTCCCGCTCATGGACGACAGAGGAGGAGTCCTCCGCTGCTGGTCCAACGCCGTATGACGGGCACCCGTACGGCGATCCGGGCCGCTGGTAACCTGCAGGCTATCGCAGCCGCTTTCCGACTTGAGGGCGCCGGCCTTCATGGCGGCCCCGCCTTCAGCGCGGCGGGGCGAGTCCGGTGAGCATCTCGTGCACGTCATAGGTCATGACGGCGAGGAAGGCCGCGAGCGCCAGATAGAGGCCGCCGTATTCGATCTTGGTCTGCAGCGGCACGCCGTAATAGGCCATGTTCTCGGGCGCGGTCGGGTCGTATTTCCAGGCCTTGATGAGCTGCGGAAACGCGATGATCGCTATGATCAGCAGCAACGGGCTCGGCCGGTACAGCAGCACCGCGAGCATCAGCGGCGCGCCGAGCAGCCAGACCCGCGGGCTGATGATCGCGGTGATGCGGCCGCCGTCGAGCGGCGACACCGGCAGCAGGTTGAACAGGTTGAGGAACAGCCCCGAATAGGCGATCGCGATCAGCAGGCTGTTGTCGGTGTTGCGGCCGAGCAGATAGCACCCCACCGCGCCGACGGTGCCGACGAGCGGCCCGCCCATCGCCACATAGGCCTCGGTCTCGACGTCGTGCGGCAGCTCCTTCAGCGCGATCCAGGCGCCGACGAACGGAATGAAGGTCGGCGCGCCGACGTCGAGCCCGCGCTGGCGCGCCGCGACGTAGTGGCCCATCTCGTGCAGGAACAGCAGCGCGATGAAGCCCGCCGCATAAGGCAGGCCCCAGATGCTGGCGTACACCGCGAGCGAGAGCAGCATGGTGCCGCCGGTGGTGGCGAGCTTGCCCCACTTGAGACCCGCCACCAGCAGGAGGAGAAGCTTGATCACGGCTTGATGCAGTTCTGGTCGTGCAAGTCCGGCTCTCTCACGCGGCCGGCTTGCGGCGGAAGAACTTCATCACGCCGGCGCCGAGCGCGACCGCGCCGACCGCGATCACCTTGGCAAACTTGAGCGCGAAGGCGATGATCACGGCGAACAGCCCGAGCTTCTTGGCAGCGATGCCGCCGATCAACGCCGCCAGGCCATACTCGGCGATGTGATCGGTCGAGGCGTTGAAATCCTCGTAACGCTTGCCGGCATTGTAGTCGAGGTCGGCGAGCAGTTCGTGCGCCACGGCCTTGTCGCGGCCGATGTGGCCCGAATCCGTGAGCAGGTTGAGGCTGAAATAGCCGTCGCGGCCGAGCGCATAGGTGTTGTAGTTGATGCCGTTGACCTGCGCGCCGGTTTCGCCCTTGGGCTTGAGCGAGAGCGACCAGACGAGGCGATGGGTCTGCGCGTCATAGGCCGGCGGCTCGACCCAGCCCACCACCTCGAGCTCGGTGAAGCCGCGGGACCGGCGGTCCTCGTTCGCCGCATCGGTGCCTTCCTTGAGGTTCTTCAGGAGCTCGTCCTGGTTCCAGTTCTTGGCGTCGTCGTCCTTGATGTAGCCTTCCTGGATGTGGCGCACGACCACGATCCATGGATCGGCGCCGGCGCTCACCACGATGCCGACAAACGACTTCTCGCTGATGGTGTTGCCGAGCGAGCGCATGATGCGCATGGCCTCGGCCTTCGGCACGAACACGTAACGCGCCGGCAGCTTGAGCACCGCCTGATCCAGCAACGTGACGTCGGCCGGTCCGCGGGTTGCGACCGCGGCGGCGGCCTGCCAGGCGGCGCGCTGCTCTGCCTCGCGCGCCTCACGGCTGTTCGGGGCGGGTTGGCTGTTCGGGGCAGGGGTCGTTTGGGCAGGCGTCGATTGAGCGTGCAGCGGGGCCGATGCGACGACGAGGGACAGGATCGCGGCCGCGGTGCGGACGGCGGCGGCCAACGGAAAATCGCGCATGCGAGGACTCCAAAGGGAAGCGAGAGAGTGGGTTGCCCGCCAGGCTGCCGACGCTGGCGGCCGGCGACGAAAATCCTAGACCATTTGTTCGCGTTTTGCGCGAATTATCTTCAGGTTGCGCGCCCAGCCCATCATAGGTTTGCTACGCAATTGTGAATCTTTCAGTCGGTTTTGCGCGCGCTCGTTTACATCGAGACGCGCGTTGTCCGGCAAAATCCTCATCGCTATTCAAACTTGATGGCGCCGGCCTTCATGATCTCGGTGAACTCCGAAATCTGCTTGTCGAATGCCTGCCCCAGCGCCTCCGGCGTTCCGCCGCTGACGAAGTAGGCGTTGTCCACCATCACGCGCTTGACCCGCTCCGACTGCAAGGCGCGGTTGGTAGCCTCGTTCAGGATCCTGACGATGTCGTCCGGCGTGCCGGCCGGCACGGCAAATCCCCACACGATGAATCCGACCAGATCGGGATATCCCGCCTCGGCAAAGGTCGGAACGTCCGGGGTCTGCGGCCAGCGCTTGGTGCCGGTCGAGCCGATCAGGCGAGCCTTGCCTTCGGCGATCAGCCCGAAGTCGGGCGTCGAGGCGACGCCGTGGATGTTGCCGGCGAGCAGGTCGAGGCGCGCCGGGGCGTCGCCGCGGTACGGCACGAAGGTGAGCTTCGCTCCGGTCTTCGCAGCGAGCGCGAGGCCGTAGAGATGCGACACCGATCCGGTGCCGGGGATGCCGAGGAGAAGGCCGTCCTTGTTGCTTTTGCTGTAAGCGATGAACTCGGCGAGGCTCTTCATCGGCAACGCGCTCGCGACGAAGATGCCGACCGGGTAGCGGCCGTATTCGATCACGGGCCTGAAGTCCTTGATCGGATCGTAGGGCAGCTTGGAGTTTGCGATCTTCGCCAGCGAGTGGCTCGCGGTGCCGGCGACCACGATGGTGTAGCCGTCGGGGGCCGACTTGGCGACGTAGTCGCTGCCGATCGTGCCGGTGGCGCCCGGCTTGTTGTCGATCACCACGGGTTGGCGCAGCGTGTCGGAAATCTCCTGCGACAGCACGCGGGCGACCGCATCGGTCGGCCCGCCCGGCGGCCAGGGCACGACAACGTGAATAGGCTTGTTCGGATAGTCGGCGGCCGGCGATGGCGTTGCGGCAAAAGCCGAGAGCGCGGCTGAGAGCAAAGCGACGAAGAGAAGCTGCGTTCGCGCGATGCCGTACATCATGATGCTGGCCCCGGATCAGGGAGCGCAGTCTAGGGGATTTTCATCGCCATGGGCAGGCGTACGCTCTCATACGCGCCCGCCTTTGGGACCCTCCGGCGCCAGGCCCGAAATCACTTTCACGTTGCCGCAAACGCATTCCCAATACTGGTACTCGAATCCCTGTCCGACGGCGGGCGCAGCCACGCGCCGTTGCAGCTTCATCGTCTTGCCGCAGACGTTGCAGGTGACATGGTGCTCCGGCCGCTCCGCGTGGGTTGTCATGGGCCTCCTCCAGCCCCTTTCGGGACATTGAAACCTCGCGCGGCCATTTTGGGTTCCACGGCGGCCATGTTGCGACGCCATGACGAAGCGGCCGCCACCCGAATCGGTGTAAGAACGGCGCGTCGGGGAACGACATGCCGTGCTGCGACATTGGTATGTCAGCCGGGGAACGTTGACGCTGTGTGCGCGCCCCATGAGCAGAGCCGATACATACAGCCGCAAGGCTTGGGAAATCCGGCGTCAGGCTCGTACCGAGCCGAACGTATCGACGCGCGTCGAGCTGGAGCTGCTTGCGCTCGCGTACGATCGGCTGGCCGAGCAGGCGGAGCGCAACGCGCGCAACAACATCGTCTATGAGCATGACCCCGACGCCATCGCCGAACGGCGCTCGCAAGGGCGCCGGTCGGCGCAAGTGCAACAACAACAGCAGCAGCGTTCAAAGCGGCATCGGTGAATGGGGTGACGCATGGACCTGTTCGACAAGGCTGAAGTCGAGGCCGAGCTGAATGCGCGGCTGCAAGCGAGCGGGATCGACACAGACGATGCGACCGTACAGGCGATCATTGCGATCGTGAGCGGGTACTACGCCCAACGCACGGCCGAGGTGCTGACCAAGGTTCGAGAGGTGCTCGACAAGTTTCAAACCGACGAACAGGCGTAGGGCGGGCGTCCGCCACCAGCGGGCATCGACCGCAGGCATCGAGGGCGACCAAGGGGCCCTGTTCAAAGCCAGCTTCCAGCCCTATCAAAGTGCATGCCCTTTGAGATGAAGGCAGAGGCCATGATCCGCGCAACGGCGCTCCGCGCGCTGGTGCGGACGGCGGCGTTTGCCGCGGCGTTGATGCCGGTCACGTGCCTGGGTCAGAGCGCCGACCAGGACGGCAAAGCACCGCCTGCGAAGTCGTCAGCGGAGGCACCCGAGAAGTCAGCTGCCAAGCCGGCTCCAAAATTGCCCGCCAAGGCAACCAAGCCGCTATCACCCGAGCTCCTCGCGCTGCTTAAGCAGAAGCAGATGCCCGTCCAGTCGCCGATCCTTCTGCGCGTCTTCAAGGAAGAGGCGGAGCTCGAGGTCTGGAAGCAGGACGCCAGCGGCCGTTTCGAGATCCTCAAGACCTATCCGATCTGCCGGTGGTCGGGCGATCTCGGGCCGAAGCTGCGGGAGGGCGACCGTCAGGCGCCGGAGGGGTTCTACCGGATCACGCCCGCGCAGATGAATCCGAACTCCAGCTACTATCTTTCGATCAACACCGGCTTCCCCAACAGCTTCGACAAGGCGAACAGCCGCGATGGCAGCCTGCTGATGATCCACGGCGACTGCTGGTCGGTCGGTTGCTTTGCCATGACCGACGAACAGATCAGCGAAATCTATGCGCTGGCGCGCGAGACGTTCGCCGGCGGCCGGCCGTCATTCCAGGTCCAGGCCTATCCGTTCCGCATGACGCCGGCAAACCTGGCGCGGCATCGCAACAATCCCAACCTGGCGTTCTGGACGATGCTCAAGATCGGCAACGATCACTTCGAGGCGACGCATCTCGAACCCAAGGTGGACGTGTGCAACCGCCTCTATGTGTTCGATGCGCAACGTCCGCCGAAGTCATCGAAGCCGTTCGTGTTCAAGCCCACCGCGCAATGCCCCGCGTTCGTCGTGGATGCGAAAATCGCGCAGCCGGCGGCCGAGAAGCAGCGCGCCGACGAGCTCGAACGCGCGCGACTGCTGGAAGGCAACGTGCCGGCCGCGCCTGTTTACAGCGAAATGGACGGCGGCATGAATGAGGTGTTCCGCGCCCGCTTCGCGGACCGGGTGGGGTTCTCGAAAAAGCTCGGCCTCGATCTCGCCCACCACCCGGTCGAGCTGCTGATGGCTGCGTTCGAGCAAATGCACACGTTCAACCGGATCGACGGCGGTACGCCCGCGTCTCAGCCCGCATCTGATCCGCTTGCATCTCACATGCCGAACCTCGACATTGCGGCGCCGGCCGCGCGCAGCGCCGACGGGGAGACCAAATAGCCATGAAGGCTGCCTACATCGAACAGCTCGGCGGACCGGAGGTTTTGCAATACGGCGATCTTCCCGACCCGTCCGCGGGCGCTGGTCAGATCGTCGTCGACGTATTTGCCGCAAGCGTCAACGGCGCGGACTGGAAGGTCCGTGTCGGCGGCCACGGTCCGCAGAAATTTCCCTTGATCCTGGGGCGCGATTTCTCCGGCGTGGTGAGCGCGGTGGGCGCGGGCGTCACGGATCTGCGCGTCGGCGACGAGGTGTTCGGTGTTCATGAGTTGGGCCGGGAAGGGGCCTACGCCGAAAAGGTTTTCATTGATGCGCCCCTTGCCGCGAAGAAGCCTGGCGGTGTGTCGCATGTCGATGCCGCGGCGCTGGCGCTGACCGGCCTCACCGCGCTGGTTTGCGTGGAGGACTCGCTGCAGCTGAAGTCCGGCGAGACCATCCTGATCCAGGGCGGCGCCGGCGGGGTGGCGAGCTTTGCGATCCAGCTGGCCAAGCATCTCGGCGCCCGCGTCATCACCACGGCGAGCGCGAGGAACGCAGCTTATCTGCGCGACATCGGCGCCGACGAGGTCATCGACTACAACACCACCGACTTCACCAAGGCCGTCAGCAATGTCGACGCGGTGCTCGACACCGTGGGCGGCGACGTGGCAACGTGCTCCTTCGCGGTGCTCAAGCCCGGCGGCCGCGCAGCCTTCATCGCGTCGGGCAAAACGGCGCCCAAGCCCGAGCGCAGCGACGTGACGGCGTTGCGGCCTTACGTCGGCCGCGACCGGCCGCATCTCGAGCGCATCGTCGCGCTCTACCAGCAAGGCGTCATCCGGCGGCCCGAGATCACGCTCTATCAATTGTCCGAAGCCGTCGAAGCCACGCGGGCGAGCGAGGCGCGCCACGTCAAAGGCAAGCTGGTGTTCAAGGTGCGATGAGCCATTCGCCGATGAGCCGTTCACGACGACAGTTTTTCGGCCAAATGGCCGGCGGCGTGGCTCTGGCGGCCATGCCGCAAGCGGCCTTTGCGCAGGCCGGATCGGCGCAGGACAGCTATCCATCGCGCCCGGTGCGCTGGGTGCTGGGCTACACCACAGGCGGCACCACTGACGTCATCTCGCGCCTCGTGACACAGCCGCTGACGGAGCGGCTCGGGCAGCCGTTCGTCATCGAGCCGCGTCCCGGCGCCGGCACGAACCTCGCGGCGGAATACGTCGTGCGCGCAACGCCCGACGGCTACACGCTGCTGTTCGTCGGCGCGCCCAACGCGATCAACCCCGCGCTCTATGCCAAACTGAACTTCGACTTCGTGCGCGACATCGCGCCGGTGGCCGCCATTGCCAGCGTGCCCATGGTGCTGATCGTGCACCCGTCGGTGCCGGCCACGACGATCCCGGAATTCATCGCCTACGCCCGCGCCAATCCGAAGCAGGTCAACATGGCGTCGTCGGGCGTCGGCACGACGCCGCACTTGGCGGGCGAGCTGTTCCGGATGATGGCCAGCGTCGACATCCAGCACGTGCCTTATCGCGGCGCTGCGCCGGCCATGACCGATCTCATCGCGGGCCAGGTGCAGTGCTATTTCTCGACCACGCCGTCGTGCATCGAGCACATCCGCGGAGGCCGCGTGCGCGGCCTTGCCGTGACCACGGCGAGCCGGCTGGACGCCGTGCCCGACCTGCCAACGATCGGTGAGTTCATCAAAGGCTACGAGGCCACCGCGTGGTACGGCGTCGGCGCGCCGCGCCAGACGCCGCAGCCGATCGTCGACAAGCTCAACCGCGAGATCAACGCGGTGCTTGCGGAGCCGCGGATGAAGGCGAGGTTCGACGATCTCGGTTGCGTGCTGATTGCGGGCTCGCCCGGCGAGTTCGGCAAGCTGATCGCCGAGGAAACCGAAAAGTGGGGCAAGGTCGTGAAGTTCTCGGGCGCCCGCGCCGAGTGAGCGAAGGAATTACTGAGTGTTCGTGCCGGATGGAGCATGGGTCCTTCGCGCGCGAGCTTCACGCGTTAAGCCACTCAACGCCGTCAAAACTTGGCTTGGCTAGCTGGCCTTTGCTTCCGCGCGGCGCGGCAGCTTCCAGTTGGGCCGCACGAAATGGCATGTGTAGCCATCGGGATATCTCTCCAGATAATCCTGATGCTCCGGCTCTGCCTCCCAGAACGGACCGGCCGGCGCCACTTCCGTCACGACCTTGCCCGGCCAGAGCTTCGACGCCTCGACATCGGCGATGGTGTCTTCGGCAATCCGCTTCTGTTCGGGTGTCTGATAGTAGATGCCGGAGCGATAGCTCGTGCCCCGGTCGTTGCCCTGACGGTTGAGCGTGGTCGGGTCGTGAATCTGAAAGAAGAATTCGAGCAGCGCGCGGTAAGTCATGATCGCGGGATCAAACACGATCTCGATGGCTTCGGCATGCGTGCCGTGGTTGCGATAGGTCGCATTCGGAACATCGCCGCCGCTGTAGCCTACGCGCGTCGAGATCACGCCGGGCATCTTGCGGATCAAATCCTGCATGCCCCAAAAGCAGCCGCCTGCGAGAATGGCGCGTTCTGTCGATGTGGCCATATCGTTTCCTTTCAGCGCCATAAGGAAGCCCGCAGGCTTCACTGCCGAGGCGCGTCACGAAGATAATGGAGCGAAAGCGGTCTGTGTAGACCGCGCGCCGTTTCATTTGATCAGCGGCACACCCTTCGTGGTGAAGCGCTGCATCTTGCCGCCGCGCATCGGACGGCGCGTCGCCGAGGCCTTGCCGGTGCCGGGCGGCTGGTGGGCCGGCACGAGCTGGTCGGGGCGTGAGCCGATCAGATCGGCACGCCCCATTTGCTTGAGCGCGTCGCGCAGCACCGGCCAGTTGTCGGGGTCGTGATAGCGCAGGAACGCCTTGTGCAGCCGGCGCTGCTTGAGCCCGCGGATCGCCTCGACCTTGTCGCTCGCGCCGCGCCGCACGCCGCGCAGCGGATTGACGCCGGTGTGATACATGGCAGTGGCGGTCGCCATCGGCGAGGGCAGGAAGGTCTGGACCTGGTCGGCGCGGTAGCGGTTCTTCTTCAGCCACAGCGCGAGGTTCACCATGTCCTGGTCGGTCGTGCCCGGATGCGCCGCGATGAAATACGGGATCAGGTAGTATTTCTTGCCGGCCTGCTTCGCGGCGGCGTCGAACATTTCCTTGAAGCGGTCGTAGGCGCCGATGCCCGGCTTCATCATCTTGTCGAGCGGGCCGCGCTCGGTGTGCTCGGGCGCGATCTTCAGATAGCCGCCGACGTGATGGGTGACGAGCTCCTTGACGTATTCGGGGCTCTGCACCGCGAGATCGTAACGCACGCCGGACGCGACCATCACCCGCTTGACGCCCTTCACCTCGCGCACCTTGCGATAGAGCCTGATCAGCTCGTCGTGCGAGGTGTTGAGGTTGGGGCAGATGTCGGGGAACACGCAGGACGGCCGCCGGCACAGCGCCTCGACCTTCGGATCCTTGCACGCCATCCGGTACATGTTGGCGGTCGGTCCGCCGATGTCGGAGATCGTGCCGGTGAAGCCTGGCGTCTTGTCGCGGATCCGCTCGATCTCGCGCAGGATCGAACCCTCCGAGCGGTTCTGGATGATGCGGCCCTCGTGCTCGGTGATCGAGCAGAACGTGCAGCCGCCGAAGCAGCCGCGCATGATCGTCACCGAGAACTTGATCATGTCCCAGGCCGGGATCTTGGCGTCGCCGTAGGACGGATGCGGCGCGCGGGCGTAGGGCAGGTCGTAGACAGCGTCCATCTCGTCCGACGTAAGCGGGATCGGCGGTGGGTTCAGCCACAGGTCGCGGTCGCCGTGGCGCTGCACCAGCGCACGTGCGTTGCCGGGATTGCTCTCCCGGTGCAGCACGCGAGAGGCGCGGGCATAGGCCTCTTTGTCCTGCTCGGCCTGTTCGTAGGCCGGCAGCCGGATCACGGTGTTGTCGCCGGAGTGGCGGCCCGCGCCTTCGTCAGCGGAGTCGAGATCGTCGGCGTGCAGCTCGGTGTAGTCATCGGGCACGCTGCGGAACAGCGCGACGCCCCGGATGGAGTGCAGATCGCGCGGCGCTTCGCCGGCGGCGAGCCGGTGCGCCACCTCGACGACGGCGCGCTCGGCATTGCCATAGAGCAGCAGGTCGGCCTTGGCATCCGCGAGCACCGAGCGGCGCACCTTCTCGGACCAGTAGTCGAAATGGGCGATACGGCGCAGCGACGCCTCGATGCCCCCGAGCACGATCGGAACGTCCTTGAACGCCTCGCGGCAGCGCTGGGCATAGACGAGGGTGCAGCGGTCCGGCCGCTTGCCGCCTTCGCCGCCGGGCGTGTAGGCGTCGTCGTGGCGCAGCCTGCGGTCCGCCGTGTAGCGGTTGACCATCGAGTCCATGTTGCCGCCGGTGACGCCGAAGAACACCCGGGGCTTGCCGAGGGCCTTGAACGGCTCGGCCGACTGCCAGTCCGGCTGCGCGATGATGCCGACCCGGAACCCCTGGGCCTCCAGCAGCCTGCCGATGATGGCCATGCCGAAGCTCGGATGGTCGACATAGGCGTCGCCCGTCACCAGCACGATATCGCAGGCGTCCCAGCCGAGCGCCGTCATTTCGGCTCGGCTCATCGGCAAAAACGGCGCGTGCGGCGCCGCTTTGGCGGCCTGTGCCCGGTCGGGGGACCAGGCCATCAGGGGCTTTTCGGCCGTGATGAGAGAATCCATAGCCACGGAATAAGACTCCGGACCCGCAAATTCAACCAGCCGTGGCGGTGTCAGGGTCGACAGAACGGCAGATGTTCACGAGGGGGTGGGGTGCCACCACCCGAATATCGCAACAACGCCGCATGAAAGCAGGAGGCTGATATGGATGCCGATGAGCAGCCAGTACTGGACCGGCTCGGTATCCCGATGAGCGACCCGGTTCGCCCAGGGGTTAAACCAGTTCAGGATATCGGGATTGTAGGGCCGGACTTTTCTCTCGACAAAGCCATCCCGCACGTCGCGCCAGCAATCGTAGGCCAAATAGATCGCGACGAGGCGCGCGACAACTTCATAAAAGAAAAACTGCAATCCGTTCATTGGGTGCCGATCCGGCGACCAAGTCCGGAACGCGCGGCGTCATGGCCGGGGTTAGGGACGGTCATTTTTCGCGGCCAAGCTCAATCGACCCGGATGTCGAACTCTTTCACGATGGGTGCCACATCGTCCGCCGATTTTTGGATCGTCGCCTGGAACTCCTGCGGTGTCGACGAGATCGGGACGGAACCGGACTTCAACACCAGGTCCCGGTACTCGGGGCTGTCGACGATCCGGCGCACGGCCTCGTTGAGCTGCGCGACGATGTCCGCCGGAATGCCGGAGCTGCCGCAAATCCCGAGCCATCCAAAGGCTGTGATGGGCACGCCGCTTTCCTTCAGCGTCGGAACGCCCGGCATGGACGGCAGACGCTCGTCGCCCGTGACGGCCAGCACCTTGAGCTGTTTGGCTTCGTAGAACGGAAAAACCGCGATCGGCGGACCGAACACCACATGGACGCGGCCGGCAATCAACTCCTGCAGCGAGTCGGCGGAGCCTTTGAAGGGAAGTCCGGTCATCTTCATCCCCTCGGTCTTCTCCAACTGCTTGGCGAGGATGTTCTGCATCGACGCGACGCCGAGCTGGCCGTAATTCAATTCGCCCGGGTGCGCCTTGCCGTAATCGATGAGTTCGCGGATGTTGGAGGCAGGCACTGCATTGGAAACCGCGACCGCGTAGCTGTATTTCGTGATCAGGCTGATGCCTTGCAGATCAGAGATCTGATACTTGCTGCGGCGGTAAAGCAACGTGTTGACCGGATCGAAGTAGCTGCAGACCAGCAAATCGTATCCGTCGTGCGGCCGGCTCAGGACCTCGACCACCGCCAGCGTCGCGCCCGCTCCGGGCTTGTTCTCGACGACGACCGGCACACCGAAGCGGGACGAAAGGCGATCCGCGATGAAGCGGGCCGGGATGTCGGTCGGGCCTCCGGCGGTGAAGCCGATGACAAGACGGATCGTGCGATTGGGAAAGTCGGCGGCCGATGCGGGGCGTGGTCCGGGAGCTATGGAGCCGCCGAGCAAGAGGCAAAACAAAAACAGCGCCCGGCCACCTGTCGCCACGATGTCCCCCTTCAATCCTGATCGGTGCGTTGCCGCGCGATTTTCAGTACGGCCGCACCGTGCCTTCCACGGTGGTCCGCAACATCAGGCGCCTCTGATCAGACGGAAAATCGTCCCTGGCGTGCATGGAGCAGCGATTGTCCCAGATCAGCAGGTCGCCGACCCGCCACTTGTGGCGATAGACGAATTCCGGCCGTTCGGAATGCTCGAACAGCCTGTCGAGTAGCTTCTCGCTTTCTGACTCGGACATGCCTTCGATCGTACGGGTCATCAGGCGGTTCACGTAGAGAGCCTTCCGGCCGGTGTCTTCGTGCGTTCTCACCACCGGATGCACAGCTTCGCTGTGCGCCTCGACGCCGCCCTTGCCGCGCAGCGTCGAGCCGTAGTTGTAGAAGTTGTGCGCCCGCTTGCCGTCGATCGCCTTCTTGGTTTCCGCATCCAGCGCGTCGTAAGCCGCATAGCCGCTGGCGAACAGGGTGTCGCCGCCGTGTGTCGGAATTTCCAGCGAGTAGAGCAGCGTGCCGTTGTGCGGGATCTCGGAATGAATCTGGTCGTGATGGAAATGCATTTCGCCATCGGGCAGGGCGCCAATCGTCTCGCCGTTTTCCCTGATGTTCGAGATCATCATGATGTTGGGCAAGAGCCTCGAATATCCCTTCGGAAAGAACTTGGCCGGTCGCGTCAGCTTGGCAAGCGTCCCGAAATAAGAGGTGGCGCGCAGGAAGTCTTCCTGCGTCAGCTTCTGGTCCCGGAAGAGCAGCACCGCATGATCGAGCCAGGAGGCGTGCAGCGCGTGCACGACGTCGCCGCCCATCTCGCGGCTCAGGTCGATGCCCTGAATTTCGGCGCCGATATGCTGGGACAGCTTCTGAACCTCGAACGTCTGTTCGGACATGACAGCCCTCCGCGTTGGCTCCACAACTGCGCGACACGTCCCGGCAAGGGACGATGCAATGCTAGATGATGCCGAAATCGGGACAAGCCGGATTCGACAGAGCAGATTTGGTGGAAACGCGGGTCGCGGTCAGGCCCGCGCTGCGAGCGGCGGTCCAAAGGGTGGCGTGAGCCGCCGCAGGCCGCGCAGGTGCAGCAACGGCATCACCTGCTCGCTGAAGCGGGTAATGCCGTCGATGAAATCCGGGAAAATGAAGAGGAAGCCGTCGAGATCGCCATCGACTGCCAATTCCTCGATCATGTCGGCCACACTTTCCGGGCCGCCGACAAAGGGAACGCCGGCGTAAAAAAGTCTCGTGTCGCGCCCCTCGGCCCTGTCGCGATAATAGTTCTGCCGCCCGTCTTTGGAGGTCTTTCCCCGGCTGCGCAGGCGATAGATGTTTTCGATCGCCACGGTGTCGGCGCCTGCCTCGTAATGCATCATGATGCGCTCGGCGTCCTTGTCGGAGTCGCCCTGGATCAGATTGACCAGCGTGTGCGTGCGCACATCGGTGCGGTTGTGCTGGGCTGCGACTTCCTTGGCCCGCTTGCTCATCTTGATCTGTTCGGGCAGCGTCAGGCCGCCGAACAGCACCGCGTTGCCGTTTTTGGCGACGAAGTCGAAGCCCTGCTCGGACGATGTCGCGGCGACGATCGGCGGCTCCTTCTGGATGGGTTTGGGCCACGACTGGCACTCTTCGAGGTTGAAGAACTCGCCTTTGTGGGTGACGTAGTCCTCCGACCAGAGCCGCTTCACCACTGAAACCCATTCCTCGAAATACCTGTAGCGGGCTTCCTCGAAGCCTTCGAAGTAGAGACCCGTCTGGGTCACCTCGCCCTTGTTGCCGGCGCTCACCACATTGAACCCCATCCTGCCGCCGGCGACGTCATCCATCGTCGCTGCCATCTTGGCGAAGACGGCAGGGTGCATCATGATCGGAGCGATCGAGGCGACCATTTGCAAGGTCGGCGCGGCGTGCGCGAGGCCGCTCATCAGGATCATCGACTCAAGCGAATATTTCCAGAACTCGACGTCGCCGCCGAAGCCGCGCCACTTGGCCATCGAAAATGCGTAGCTGAAGCCGACGCGCTCGGCGAGCTCGACGATGGCCTTGTTGTGCGCGTAGCTGGGCAGGAACTGCGGCGAGGTCTTCGAGATGATCCAGCCGTTGTTGGTCACTGGAAGGAAAACGCCGTAGTCGACATTGCGGCCCATCGTCCTGATCTCCCTGCTCGACCTCGCTGTGTTCAGTCGCCGCGTCCTGGTCCGGCGACCATGCTCTGATGCCGCGAAGCCTCCATCGCAGTATTTGCAAGGGCCGGGCCAATTGGACGGTGCGATCCGGCAGGCCTGACATCCGTTGAAGCCCGGCGAGCGGGGCATGCGGCTGGCGACCGGATCGAATTCGGGATCGGCGATTTACTGCCGTTCTGTGAACCGCGAATGCACAATGAATCGGCACAATCCGTAAAAGCATTTGTTTTTCAAGCTTTAGGCTCTCTGCCTGGGTGGCATGCATTCTGCATTGCCATGGGCGACGGAGCGGCTCGGGGCAGGGCCGCGATGCCGAGGACCCATTCATGAGTCTAGCGCTTGGGATGCCGGCTGAATCAGGTGGCGACAAGCGCGAGCTGGCGCCTCGCCACCGGAAGGCTCCGGGTGTCGCCGCGCGAATCTGGAAAGGGTATCGGCCGCTGATCCGTGGGGCGTATGCGTTTGCCCTGACGCTTCTCGCCTGGGAGCTCGTCGGACGCTACGTGCTGACCAGCAAGCTGATGTTCGCGCCGTTCTCCTCGGTCCTTCTGGAGTTCGGCAAGCTCTGGAGCACCGGCGAGCTTCAGCAGCATATGCTCGCCAGCTTCACCGCGCTCGGCCTCGGATTTGCCATCGCCACGCTGGTCGGCATCGCCATCGGCAGCCTGATCGCCGTCAGCGATGCGGTGCGTGAGCACATCGATCCGCTGATCAATGCGCTCTATGCCACGCCGCTGGTCGCCCTGTCGCCGATCCTGATCCTCGCGCTCGGCATCGGCCCGGCGTCCAAGATCGCCATCGTCTTCCTGATGGCGGTGTTCCCAATCCTGATCAATACGACCGCCGGCATCCGGTCCGCCGACGAAGGGCTGATCGAAGCGGCTCGTGCCTTCGCCGCATCGAAGGGCCAGATCTTCCGCCATGTGCTCCTGCCGTCGGCGCTTCCCTTCGTCATTGCCGGCCTCCGGCTCGGGGTCGGCCGTGGCCTAGTCGGCATCGTCATTGGCGAGTTGTTCGGCGCCCGGGAAGGCCTGGGTTATCTGATCGCCGTTTCCGGCCAGACCTTCGATATCCCGGCCATGTTCGTCGGCGTGTTTGTCCTCGCTGTCGCAGGAGTCGTCGGCGTCGCCGCCTTCCAGTACCTGGAGAGGCGGATTGCTCCCTGGCGGCATTTCGATCTCAAGGTCTGACCGCAACCCCGATCCCGATCTCATCCGAACCAGGTGACGTGGTGGAACCAAAGCTCGAGACACGGCAGATCTGCATGGAGTTCGCCGACGGTGGAACGCCCGAAGGAATTCCGGTGCTGTCCGGCATTTCGCTGCAGATCGAGAAATCGGAGTTTGTCAGCATCGTCGGCGCGAGCGGCTGCGGCAAGACGACATTCCTGCGCATTCTCGATGGGCTTATTACGCCGTCCTCCGGAGACGTGCTGATCGACGGCTGCAAGGTGACAGCACCGAACGACCGGCGCGGCTTCGTGTTCCAGAAGGACTCGCTGTGGCCCTGGCGCACGACGCTGGACAACGTGTTGTTCGGCCTGCAGATGCAGCACCGCCCTCGGCGAGAATCACGAGCGATTGCCCTGCAGCTGATCGAGCTGGTCGGGCTGAAGGGTTTCGAATCCCACTATCCCCATCAGCTTTCCGGCGGCATGCGCCAGCGCGTGAACCTGGCGCGCGCGCTGGCCATCGATCCGGATGTGCTCCTGATGGATGAGCCCTTCGCCGCGCTGGACGCGCAAACCCGGGAGGTCATGCAGCTGGAGCTGCTGCGGATCTGGAGCGCGGAGCGCAAGACAGTCGTCTTTGTCACGCATCAGATCGACGAAGCGGTGCTGCTGTCCGATCGCGTGATCGTGTTCGCTGCGCGTCCGGGGCGGATCAAGGAGATCGTCGATATCGACCTGCCGCGGCCGAGGACCTTCGCGATGAAGCGAACCCCTGAATTCGTCGCCATCGTCGATCGGATCTGGAAGCTCCTGGAAGAAGAGGTCTTCAGGTCGTCCGGCGTGCAACGGCCCCATTGAAGTCGTGATGCCATCACTGTCGCAGGAGATAGAGCGCATGAAACGGATATTGGCCGCGGTGGCGATCGCAGCGTGCGCCGCAGTGGCGAGCTTGACGTTGGCGCATCCTGCGCTGGCCCAGGCCTCGTTGAGCAAGGTGAAAGTCGGCATCCCCTATCCGGGCAACGACAGCCTGCCCATGTACGTTGCCAGTGAGAAGGGCTTCTTCACCGAGGAGAAGCTCGCGGTCGAGCTGATCGTGCTGGCCACCGGCGACAAGATCGCTGTTGCGGTGCTCGGCGGCGCCGTCGAGATCGGCTGCTATACGCCCGACTGGTTCGTCCGGGCGATCGAGAAGGGCGGCAGCGATCTGAAGCTGGTGTTGGGCCCCGGCAGCGACCTGATCTTCAGCATGATGGTGCTCGACAGCATCCGGGATTATGCCGATTTGAAAGGCAAGCGCGTCGGCGTCAGCACTCTCAAGGCCGCCGACGCCTATCTCGTCAAGAAGATGTTCGCCGATCATGGCTTGAAGGAAACGGACATCGTTCTGATTCCCGCGGGGTCGAGCCCGGAGCGCGCCGCGGCGTTGCGCGCCGGATCTCTGTCGGCGACGCTCATCACGCCGCCGATCGATCAGCGGATCATCGACGAAGGCGGCTTCAAGCGCATCGATCTCAGCACCAATTCGGTCAAGCACTATCTCTGGGGTTCTCAGACCGTCAGCAGCAAGTGGGCCAGTGCCAACCGGCCCGTGCTGGTGGCCTACATGCGCGCGTGGATGAAGGGCATGCGCTGGATTTACGACGAGAGCAACGCCGACGAGCTCGTCAAGATGATGACGCGCCATATGAAGGTCGACGAGGCTCAAGCGCGCTCACTGTACAAGCTGTATTTCGGTCCTGGTGTTGACCGAAAGGATGGCTCGATCGACATGGCCGGCTTGCAGGAGGTCCTGAATGTGCTGGCGGGGCAAGGCGAGATCGTTCCGCCTCTCCCGTCACCGGCCAAGTATGTCGATGCCGGCTATTGGGAGGAGGCCAGCAAGGCCTTCAAGTAGCGGCGGCCTGCTCTTCGGATCCTACGGGAGCTTGGGCGTCGAAAGCTTCAGAGACTTCAGGATCCGCGTATAGACAG
The DNA here is from genome assembly GCA_936924235.1 of uncultured Rhodoplanes sp. Classification (GTDB taxonomy): domain Bacteria; phylum Pseudomonadota; class Alphaproteobacteria; order Rhizobiales; family Xanthobacteraceae; genus Z2-YC6860. Next base: position 17,602 of record CAKZHN010000565.1, read on the forward strand.
GCACGCGCTCTGCCATAACTGGCAACGTCTCGTTCCACGTCACGATCACCATGCCGTCGGCACTCGTCGCGACGATAATCTCGCACGCGCGATGCGTGGTGTGGGACTTGTCGAGGAACGTTCGTCGCAAACCCTTCCACCCGGGTCCGGTGACCGTGAGCAACGGGGAGGTCGGCTGCTGAGTGGGAAAGGCTGTCGCGATGAGCTTCTCCGCAGTAATCGGATGTGGCTTGCCGCGCTTGCCGATGTAGGCCGAAATGGTCACGGCGCCGCTGTCGTCGGCAGGAAAGATATTGACGATGTTTTCCTCTCTCTTGACCCTCCAGTCCGCCGGATGCTCGACGCTGTAGAACTCGGTCGGGCTCCGGTAGGTGACCCACTTCGTGTCAGCCGAGGCGGCGAATGTGCCGGCGGCGAATGCGATGAAAGCGGCCGCGACGATTCCGGGCAGGGAACGAAGCATCATGGAACGGTGCTCGCGTGTTCGGTGTCCGAGAAAAACAGCGTCTAGGTTATGACGCGGAAGCTGTGGTGTAAATGGCCTCGACAACAGGCATAGGTTGAGCGATGCGCAAAGCGATGGAGCCCGGCTATTTCCATGAAGCTTGTTATTGCGATCGCTTGATCCCCATCTTGTCGAGCAGCGCCGGGTTCGGCTGGCCGTCGGTCACAAGCCCGTGCTTCTTCTGCTCGGCGCGCACGAAGTCGCGCATCTTGAAATCGATGTGCGCGGTGAAGCGGGTCTGATCGTAGCCCAGCTCGGCGAGCTTCTTCTGCAACACGATCCGGTCGTCGCGCGGCAATTGCGTCGCCTCCTTCGGCCACGGCGTCTTGGTCACGCCGCTGCCGCCCTGCATCATGTCGGACAAGGTGCCGATCGCGAGCGCGTAGACGTCGGAGTCGTTGTAGTCCTTGATGACGTCGAAGTTCGCCGTGACGATGAAGCCCGGGCCGGGGATGCCGGCCGGAAAAAACAGAATGCCGTCGCCGCTCGCCGGGTAAGGCTTGCCGTCGGCGCGTTTGACGCCGAGCTTGCCCCATTCCTCGAAGGTCGCGCGGCTCTTCATCAGGTCGAAGCCCTTCGGCACGATCACCTCGAAGCCCCAGGGCACGCCCCACTTCCAGCCGCCCGCCGCCTTGGCGAAGTAGTTCGCGGTCGAGGCCAGGATGTCCGGCACGCTGGTCCAGATGTCGCGCTTGCCGTCGCCGTCGAAGTCGATGGCGTAGTCGACGAAGTTGGTCGGCATGAACTGCGTCTGGCCCATGGCGCCGGCCCAGGAGGTGGCGAACTTCTCGCGCGGGATGTGGCCGTCCTGGATGATGTGGAGCGCAATCAGCAGCTCGTCGCGGAAATACGGATCGCGGTACTTGATGAAGGCGAGCGTCGCGAGCGACCGGATGCCGTCCCATTTGTCCTTCAGGGCGCCATAGGACGTTTCCATGCCCCAGATCGCCAGGATCACCCAGCGCTCGACCCGAAAGCGCTTCTCGACGGCGTCGAAGGTCGGCCGCCACTGCGCCTCCTTCTTCAGGCCCTCCCGGGCGTTGGTCGCCGACGCGATCGAGGTGACATAGGCGCCGGCCGGCTTGCCGTATTCCGGCTGCTTCTTGGTGGTCGCGATCACCCGCGCGTCGGGCGTGACGTCGGCGAAGGCCTTGGCGAAGGTGGTGCGGGTGATGCCCTTGGCCTGGGCGTCCTTCCACAGCTCGGTGACGAACTGGTCGAAATCGAGACCGCGGGTGTGGACGGCCTGCGCCTGCGCGGGCGTCGTGAGCGCAGACTGGGCGAGCGCGAGAGCGGGCAGGGCCAGGATGGGGGCAAGGACGACGGTGCGGCGTGGAATCATGGCCGCAGTCTACACCAGCGAGACGAGCCCGCCGCCATGGCGTTCCAGGCGGCCGGCCAGTTCAAGCTCCAGCAGCACGATGCGGACCGTCGCGGGCGTCGACTGTGACAACCGCACCAGGTCGTCGATGCTCACCGGCGTGGGGCCGAGCAGTGCCACGATCCGCGCCCGCTGATCGTCCGGCGGCTCGCCGGCCGCGAGCTGCTCGCGGTCCGGCTCCTCGAAACCGTCGTCGAGTTTCTGCCCCAGGATCGGCCGCACCACCGCCAGCACGTCGGCGGCTTCGGTGCAGAGCGTCGCGCCCTGCTTGAGCAGGCCGTTGGTGCCTTCGGCGCGCGGATCGAGCGGCGAGCCTGGAACGGCGAAAACCTCGCGGCCCTGCTCGCCGGCCATCCGCGCGGTGATCAGCGAGCCCGAGCGCTGCGCCGCCTCGATGATGACCACGCCGACCGACAGCCCCGAGATCAGCCGGTTGCGGCGGGGAAAGTCCGCGGCGCGCGGCTGCCAGCCGAGCGGCATCTCGGTGACCGCGGCACCATTCGGCAAGATCTGCTCGAGCAGCGGCACGTTCTCCGACGGATAGACCTGGTCGTGACCGCCGGCCAGCACCGCGACCGTGCCGCTCGCGATGCTGGCGCGGTGCGCGCCGGCATCGATGCCGCGGGCGAGCCCCGACACGATGACGAAGCCTGCCGCGCCCAGATCGCGGGCGATGCGCTCGGCGAACTTCACGCCCGCGGCCGAGGCGTTGCGCGAGCCGACCAGCGCGATCATGTGCGAGGCGAGCACCGACGTCTTGCCGCGCACGCCGAGCAAAGGCGGTGCGTCGTCGATCATGCGGAGCCGCGCCGGATAGTCCGGCTCGGTGAGCCCAATCAGCGAGACGCCGAGCCGTTTCGACGCTTCAAGCTCGCGCTCGGCCTCGGCAATACCGCAGATGCGGATCGGCCGGCTCGCGCCGCCGCGCTGGGCGAGGCCAGGCAGGGCGTCGAGGGCTGCTCGCGCGCCGCCGTAGCGGTCGAGCAAGGTGCGGAAGGTGCGCGGACCAACATTGCTTGAACGAAAAAGCCGCAGCCAGTCGAGCCGCTGGCTGTCGGTGAGCCTCACGCCGGTCTGCAACTGTCTGGTCGACACCCGCGCCCCCATTTCCGAGGCGGGCAGAATGACGCGGCTTGCGGCGCCGTTACAACCGGCATTTCCGCCGCTGCACAACTCCAGGTCGCTTCGAGCAGGGCTTTGTTAACCACCTTTTTCTAAGGTGAAATTTCCAAGGTGAAACCGACTCTTACCCTTCGGCGCAGCGACCTCCGCGATGTTTCCCCAGTCATTCACGGCCCGGGTCAGTCAGCGCATGGCGATCTGGGGCGCCATGATGGGCTTCCTGGTGCTGCTGTTTTTCGCCTCGGAAGCCATCCAGGAGTGGAAAACCGATCAGCTTCTGGTCGAGCGCCAGCAGGCGACCGCCACGGCGCTGGCTTTCTTTGAGAACGCGCCTCCGGGTGGCGGGGCGCATCGCGTGCGCGGCAAGGAACTGATCAAGGCGATCGAGTCGATCGACGGCCGGCAGGCCGAGTTCAAGGCCAGCCACCGCCAGAACCGCATTCTGCTCACGCTGCTGACACTGTTCGTCATCGGACAGATCCTGGTCCTGGAGTATCGCTTCCTGATCAAGCCTGTGACGCACATGGCCGCGGCGCTCCGCACCAGCGCCGGCGCGAGCCATGAGCTTGCGCCCTATGCGTCCCGGCAGGACGAGATCGGCGCCTTCGCCAAGGCGCTGTGTGCGCATTTCGCCCTGGTGGCGCAGCGCCAGGAGACCGCCAGCGCCGAGCAGGCGCGGCTCGCAGGCCAGCTCGAAAAGCAGGGCGAGCTGCGGCGCGAGAGCGTCGCCTTCCAGGAGCGCATCGCCGCGGTGGTGAGCCAGCTCGAGGATCACGCCACGCGCATGTCGAAGGCGTCCGAGAATCTCGCCTCGATGTCGTCGCATGCCGACACGCGCGCGGCGGCGTCGGCGCAATCGACCGAACGGGTGTCGGCGCATATCGACGTGGTGGCGTCCTCGATCCAGGGCATCGCCGAGACGCTGTCGTCGTCCGCCGAGGATGCCGAGAAGACCTCGGCGCTGGCCACTACGGCCCGCACCATGGTCGAGGCGGCGAAGGACGATACGCAGGCGCTGACCGACGCCGCGCGCACCATCGAGCAGGTGATGGCGCTCATCGAGGATGTCGCCGGCCAGACCAACCTGCTCGCGCTCAACGCCACCATCGAGGCGGCGCGGGCCGGCGAGATGGGCCGCGGCTTCGGCGTGGTGGCGCAGGAGGTCAAGCAGTTGGCCACGCGCACCTCGCGCGCCACCGAGGAGGTACGAAGCGGCCTGCAGGGCATCACGGCGGCCTCGCAGCGCATCGCCGCGCGCGTGTCGAAGCTCGTGCAGTCGATCGATCAGGTCGCTGCCGTGGCCAATGCCATCGCGGGCTCGATGCGCGAGCAGGATGCCAATTCGCAGGCCATCACCTCGACCACCGCGACCACCGCGGCCGACGTGCGCGACGTCGCGACCACCGTGAAGGACGTGGCCGGCATGATCGGCCAGACCCGCCAGGCGGCCGATCTCGTCACCAAGGTGTCCACCGACCTGGGCCGTCAGGCCGCCGACCTGCGCTCGGCGGTCGACCGCTTCATCGAAACCACACAGAGGTTCGCGGCATGAAGACCATGGCTGGAACGCCGGGTGCGCTACCGGAGAGCTCGCAGGAGCCGCAATCGGATTCCGACCACGCGATGCAGGCCTATCGCGCGCCGGCCATGGCGCTGCATTGGGTCACGGCGGTGCTGGTGCTCACGATGATCGCCTGCGGCGTCATCGCCAAGCAGCTCGGCGAGGGGACGCTCGCCGACAACATGATGAACATGCACAAGCTGACCGGCGTGATCACGCTCGCGGTCGTGGTGGTGCGGCTCGGCTACCGGCTGGGCAGCGCCGTGTCGCAGTGGGCCTCGCAGGCGCGCCGCCGCCCGATCCTGCACTGGTCGCTCTATGCGGTGGTGCTCCTCGTGCCGCTGCTGGGCTGGGCCGGCATCTCGGATTACGGCGCGCGCGAGGTGGCGTTCGGCATCGTGCTGCCGCCGATCTGGCCTGAGGGCGCGGGCTATGACGAAGTGCTGCTGCACCTGCACGCCTACACGGCCTTTGCGCTGCTGGGGCTGGTGGCGCTTCACATCGGCATGGCGATCCAGGACACGCTGACGGCGGAGCAGCCGGGCAAGGACGGCCGCTAGCTCCCGGGCGCAGCCGCCTTGGGCTGGCCGATCTTGGACTCGGTGCCGGAGAGCAGCCGCTGGATGTTGGCGCGGTGCATGAACCACACCAGCGCGGAGAGCGCGGCGAACAGCAGCGCGGCCTTGCCGCCAGCCAGAAAGGCCAGCGCGACCGGCGCGAGTGCGCATGCGACCAGCGCCGATAGCGACGAGTAACGCGTGAGCCAGGCGACCAGGCCCCAGGCCACGCCGAAGATCGCTGCCGAAATCCACGACACTGCGAGCAGCACGCCGATATAGGTCGCGACGCCTTTGCCGCCTTTGAACTTCAGCCACACCGGAAAGATGTGGCCGAGCACCGCGCCGAGCGCGGCGAGCAGGCCTGCATCTGCGCCGGCCCACCAACGCATCAGCAGCACCGCAGCGGTGCCCTTGAGCATGTCGCCGAGCAGGGTGCCGGCCGCCAGGCCCTTCCGGCCGGTGCGCAGCACGTTGGTGGCGCCGATATTGCCCGAGCCGACCGAGCGGATGTCGCCGGCGCCCGCGACCTTCGTCAGCAGCAGGCCGAACGGGATCGAGCCGAGCGCGTAGCCGACAATGAGTGCGATGATGATCTGGGACGTGTCCACGGCAGCTTCCCCGCGGCGGCGATCTTACACGTATTCGTAGACGGTGCGGCCGCCGACGATGGTGCGCACTGCGCGGCCCTGCATCCGCGCCTCGTCGAACGGCGTGTTGCGGCACTTCGACTTCAGGTCGTCGCGGTCGAGAATCCAGGGATCGTCCGGGTCGATCACCACCACGTCGGCCGGCGCGCCGGGGCGGAGCGTGCCGCCGGGCAGGCCGAGCAATTCGGCTGGCCTGCTCGAGAGCGCCTTGAGCGCGGTCATTAGCTTGAGGTCGCCGCTGTGCACGAGCCGCAGCACGGCCGGCAGCATGGTCTCGATGCCGACCGCGCCGGGCGCGGCTTCGGCGAAGGGCAGGCGCTTCACCTCGACGTCCTGCGGATTGTGGTCGGACATCACCACGTCGATCAGGCCTTGTTCGAGGGCGTCGACCAGCGCGCGGCGGTCCTCCTCGTCGCGCAAGGGCGGCGAGACCTTGAAGAAGGTGCGATAGCCGCCGATATCGTTCTCGTTCAGCGCCAGATGATTGATCGAGGCCGAGGCGGTGACCGCGAGCCCGGCGTCCTTGGCGCGCTTGAGCACCTCGAGCGAGTCCTTACACGTCACGGAAGCCGCGTGATAACGGCCCTCGGTGAGGCCGACGAGCCGCATGTCGCGCTCCAGCATGACGGTTTCGGCGGCCTTCGGCGCGCCGATCAGGCCGAGGCGCGCGGCGAATTCGCCCTCGTTCATGACGCCTTCGCCGGTCAGGTCGGGATCCTCGGTGTGGTGCACGATCAGCGCATCGAAGTCGCGCGCATAGGTGAGCGCGCGGCGCATCACCTGCGCGTCGGTGACGCTGCGGGCGCCGTCGGTGAAGCCGACCGCGCCGGCGGCCTTGAGCAGGCCGATCTCGGTCATCTCGCCGCCCTTGAGACCTTTGGTGAGCGCGGCCATCACGAAGATGTTCACGATGCCGGTGTCGCGGGCGCGGCGCTGGATGAAGTCGACGATGGTCGGATCGTCGATCGCGGGCTCGGTGTCGGGCTGGCAGACGATGGTGGTGACGCC
>CAKZHN010000566.1 GCA_936924235.1 uncultured Rhodoplanes sp.
CTCATGGACGGAAACTTGGATTCTTGGGGAGCTTGGCGAGCTTGTGCCGGAGCTTCGCAAGGAGACGACGCCCGCGACGTGTCCGAAGTGCGGAGCCGCCGCCGGGTCCGAATACGCCACAACGACGTGCGGTTACTTCCATACGTCGAATTCATGCCCCATGCGCCGGAGCACGATTTGACGAAACCCGCCGCCGCCACACAAGCGCAAGTGAAGCGCAACATTCGGGCCGCCCTTGCGGCCGGATGCCGCGTCCGTGGCATTGCTCCGGACGGCACCGTGCTATTGGCGGACGGAGAGGAGCCGGTTAGCGTTGAGCCACCGGCCCCGGAGCCGGGGGAGTGGGACGATTGAAGCTCGGTTTTGCGTACTTCGTTGAGGAGCCGAACCGACACGGCACCCCTCGCCGCTACGTGCGGCGCAACGGCAAACGAATCCGGATCACGGAAGACTTCGACCCGACGCCCGGCGCAAAGCAATCCGCCGCGTGGACGAAGGCTTACGCCGCCGCGCTTGAGGCGACAGCCACGCCAGCGCCACGGAAGCCGACGACGGAGCGCACCACGGACAGCAAGCCGAAGGCGGGCACGTTTGGAGCGCTCGCCACGGCCTACTTCGACTCGGGCGAATTCAAGTCACTTGACGCGGACTCGCAACGCGTCCGGCGCGGCATAATCACGAGTTGCCTCAAGCAAACGAACAAGAACGAAGCCATGGAGCATTGCCCCGTGGACAAGCTCACAGCCGCGAAGATTCGCGCGCTCCGTGACGCCAAGCGCTCCACGCCCGGCGCGGCGAACAACCGGAAAAAGTATCTGTCCGCAATGTTCTCTTGGGCCGTCGAAGGCGGGCACATGGCCGCCAACCCGTGCCGCGACGTGAAGAAGGTACGTTACGCCACGGACGGCTTCCACACTTGGACCGTGGAGGAAGTGCGCCAGTATTGCGAGCACCACAAAGTCGGCTCCAAGGCGCGGCTCGCGCTGGCGCTCTTGCTGTTTACCGGCGTGCGCCGCTCCGACGTTGTGAGGCTTGGCAAGCCCCAAGAGAACGGCGACGGGACCGCGCTTCGCTTCGTCGTGCGGAAGACGCGTTGGCGCAAGGCCCGCGTCACGGAGAAGCCGATTCTTCCCGTGCTCCGCCTTGTGCTCGATAGCTCGCCGCTTGGGCGCTTCACCTATTTGGAGACGGAGCACGGCCGCGCGTTCAAGTCGTCCAATAGCTTCGGAAACAAAATGCGCGAGTGGTGCGACCAAGCGAAGCTTCCGCATTGCTCCGCGCACGGCCTCCGCAAAGCCGGAGCGACCATTGCGGCGGAGAACGGCGCGACCGTGAATCAACTTATGGCCCTGTACGATTGGGAGACGGCCGCGCAAGCGATCAAATACACCCAAGCCGCCGACCGTAAGCGGCTCGCCGCGTCGGCCGCGCCGCTCCTCATGTTCGCCGGAGCCTAATCGTCCTTCCGAATTCCTACGCGTAAAGCAAAACCGCCGCTCTTTGCTCTGACAAAGGGCGTGAGTGGATCGTTTTTCATGCTACGTGAAAGCGCCGCATGAAGCGTCTTGGCTGGCGTCTTCCCTTTTGTGTAGAGCTTCCCCCGCCGCACCCCCCAATTAACAATTTCCGTGCTGGTCATTGGCCGTTGCGTCGCCTCAATCGCGATCACCGCAAGGTCTAGGAAGCTTCCGCCGTGTCTTGCCATGGCTTTGGGTCTCGTAAGGCGATGTTAACCAAACTCCCTCACAGTTTACGAGATTTCAAATGAACAAGCTCTTGATATGGCCGCTCCCGTTGATCCAAAAATCCGCGCAATTGCCGAAAAGGTCATTGCGGAAGGCAAGAACAAGCGTGCGATTGCCGTCCTGAAAGTCTTGTTGGACAAGGGCACGATTTCAACGGACGACTTGCAAGATTTGGGATACCAGCACCCGCCGCGCGCCGTTGGCGACGTGCGAGACGCAGGCATTCCAATTATCACGGGAAGCGAAACTTCTCAGAAGACCGGACGGCGCATGGCCGTCTATACATTTGGCGATGCTTCGCACATTCAGGAAGGCAGGATTGGCGGACGCTCCGCGTTGCCGAAGGCTTTCAAGGCTGCGCTCATTCAGCGCTACGGCTCCATTGATTGCATTACGGGAGCGAAGCTAGACGAGCGCGTTTTGCAAATCGACCACCGGATTCCATACCGCATTTCCGGAGACGCGGGATTGGAAGACCATGACGTTGAGAGTTACATGCTTCTTGACGCGTCGTCGCAGCGCGCGAAGTCGTGGACGTGCGAGAACTGCCCCAACATGAAGGCGCGAGACGCTTCCGTGTGCAAAACGTGCTATTGGGCTTCTCCGGAAGATTACAAGCACGTCGCCACGGAGCAAATCCGGCGCACGGATATAGCGTGGCAAGGCAAAGACGTTTCCGTGCATGATCGGTTGAAGCGCCAAGCGGACAAGGACGGAAGCACCGTTGCGGAGTTAATTCGTTCGCTTGCCCGTCAGAAAACCAAGGAGCCTTGAAGCTCTTTGCCCGGCAAACGTAGCACCGCTGCTTGCGGCTCTCCGAGGCCCGGCGACAGATAAAGGCTTTCAACCGTTTCTTCCTTGCGACCAACAAGCGTTGCTTGCGAGGAAACGCCCGCATGAAGCAAGAGTCTTGTAAGCCCCAATTCTTCGGGCAGCGGCGGGCCGTATTCTTTGCCGCCGGTCATGCCGTCGTAAGAAAGCGCAAAACGAAGCTCGCGTTTTCTAAGGTCTTGAAGCCCCGCAACTAGCCGCTCACTCAACATTTGATGGGCATAGCGCTTATCACGGCCGATGGACGTTCCGAGATATGGAGGGTCCATGTAAATGAAATCTGTCATTGCGGCGTCGGCCGTGGTTTCAAGCCAATCTCCCACGCGAACTTCCGCGCGCCCTTTGAGCAACATAGAAGCTCCCGCAATCGCGAGCTTCATTTTGTCCGGCCGCATTCCGAGTCGTCGCTTATCAACCGATTGCGTGAACGTTCCCGCACCATTGAAGCGGACGGCGTTCTTTACGCAACGACAAATCAAATAGAGAAGGTCAACCGGATCGCGGGTTGAATTGTAACGCTCGCGGACCTTGTTGAAGTAATCGAGATTTTCCGGCTTTTGTCCGCTCCAAATCTCTTCGTAACGTGCCGCCGTGCTCTCCGGGTTTTCAATGATTGCCTGCCAAAGACGCGAAATCGGCTCTAGCGAGTCCGCGATCACGAAACGCTTGGCCGCTTTCTTGTGAGCCGCCCAAAGCGTCATTGCGGCCGATCCGGCGAAAGGCTCAAACCACGTTGTTATTCCGGCCGGAACGTATGGGGCGATGAGCGGCGCGAGTGCGCGCTTGCTACCTTGATACGGAATGGGGTGCGGGAGTCGAGAAGCCAATTTGTGATTCCATTGTCGAGAGTTCTATTAAGTCACGACGCCTGAGAATGACCACCCCGGAACCGAACGGTATCCTCAAGAAGATCGTCGCGGAGCGCATGGCTTTAGCGCGCTAGGATCGCCGCCCATTGGTTGAATCGACGCCGCCGGGACATGCGCCCGGCGGCTTCGTTTTGGAGCGCCAGCGGGCCGGGTTTTGTCTCACCCTGCCTGCGAGAACGAATGTTCTCTTGTCTCACCCTGTAACGCGTTGATTTTGTGCGGCAAAAAATCGGGATGGTGGGAGAGGTAGGACTCGAACCTACGAAGCCGTAAAGCAGCGGATTTACAGTCCGCCCCCTTTGCCACTCGGGACACTCTCCCAAACCGTCACACCGCAGTGATCCCAAAGGACAAACGGGAAAAGCCCCAGTCCGGTGAACAAGTCCGGCGAAACGCCGGGCTTTATGGTCACCCCGGGGGGCGAAGTCAAGGAAGCCGCACGTTTGGTGCCATACTTTCGGGGCGCCCGAAGGCCTTGGCCGGATTGCAGGAAATCGCGCCGGCCGATATCGGTCGGAACCTGCGGCGGCCACGGCAACCCACGGCGGACAGGACCGTTACTCAACCGATGCCCAAACCCGAACACCCGAAATCCGAGCGCCCGGGCGGCCGGACGCGGCCGGTAACCAAAGCCGGAACCAAACCCGGCACGACCCATGAGCAGGCCGAGCGCCGCGAGCGCTTCGAGCGCGCCCGCCGGGACAGCCTGAAGCCGTCCGACGACACCGCGGTGCTCTACGGCTGGCACTCCGTGACGGCGGCGCTCGCCAACCCGGCGCGGCAGCTCCGCAAGTTTCTCGCCACCGACAACGCCGCCCGGCGCCTCGCCGAGGAGCAGATCGTGTTCGCGCGGGCGCCCGAGATCGTGCGGCCCGACGCGATTGCGGCGCGGTTGCCGCCCGACGCCGTGCATCAGGGCCTTTATCTCGAGGCCGATCCCCTGCCCTCGCCGGAGATCGCCGAGCTCGCCGCCCCCGGCTGCGTGCTGGTGCTCGACCAGATCACCGATCCCCATAACGTCGGCGCGATCTTCCGCTCGGCTGCCGCTTTCGCCGCGACCGCGATCGTGACCACGGCGCGCCACAGCCCGGAGGCGACCGGCGTGCTCGCCAAGGCGGCGTCCGGCGCGCTCGAGCATGTGCCGCTGGTCACCGTGCAGAACCTCGCCAGGGCGCTCGCGGAATTGAAGGAGCGCGGCTTCCTGGTGATCGGACTCGATTCCAGCGGCGACGAGGATCTCGCGGCGCTTGCGCTGCGCGCCCCGCTCGCGCTGGTGCTCGGCGCCGAGGGCAAGGGGCTGCGGCAGCTCACCCGCGACACCTGCGACCACGTCGCGCGCCTCGACCTTCCCGGGGCGATCCAGAGCCTCAACGTCTCGAACGCGGCCGCGCTCGCGCTCTACGTCGCGCACACGAAGCTGAAGGGCTGAGACGAGGGCATGATCCCGAAAAGTATGAAGCGGTTTTCGGAAAAGATCATGCCCAAGCAAGACTAGTACGGCTCGATCCTGATGATCTTGGCGTTCGGCGCCGTCACATAGCCTGGCGCAGTCGGATAGTTGCGATACGTGCCATAGGGCCGGTAACCGCCCTCGCCGTACGGATGATAGCTGTAGGCGGTGCAGCGATAGGCCTTGCGGCCGAGATCGCGGCTGTCGATCTGGCAGAGCTTCCACGCCGGATCAGGCCGCAGGTTCGGATAGACCGTGACGAGGCCGTCGCTGGTCTGCACCTCGCCCGGCACCTCGATGACCGCGGCGCCCGCAGTCGTCTGACGCGGCACGTCGATCGACACCGGCCGCGGCGGCGGACCATAAGGCTCGACCTCGACGCGCGCGGTCTGCGCCGGAGCCGGCACCGGCGCCGCGATCGGCGCGCGATCCACGTAAGCGGCAGCTGGCGGCACGCTGCGCGCCGGACGCACGGGAAGCGGCTGGGCGACCGGCGGCTGCGGCCGCTCGGCATATTGCGGAACGATCTTGACCCGCGGCTCGTCGCGACGCGACCGCGCATCGTCATAACGTGGCGCATATTTCGGTTGCGCGACCTGTGGCGGCGCCCGGTACGGCGCAGGCTCGGTGACAACGCGCGGCAGTGCCTCCGGCTCGGACTTCACCACTGCGGGCGGGATAGCCGCGGGCGGCGGGATGTAAGGCTGAAGCTTCGTCGTGACCGCAGGCGGCAGCCGCGGCTCGGGCTTGTTGTCGGGCTTGTACTCGACCTTGGGCTCGGGCTTCGGCTCGGCCTTCTCGGCGACCTGCGGCGGCGGAGCAACCGGCTCCGGCTTGGCCACGACCGGCTCGGGCGCCACCACATCGGGAACTGCGACGCTGGCCGCGGATGCGTTGGCCGCGGATGCAGCAGCGGCGGCTGCTTCCGGCGCGGCTTTCGCCTGCGGCGCGGCCGGCTCTGCGGCCTGCGCCTCGACGGCCTCCTGCGCGCGGCAGGAGTCCTCGAAGCACTCGCGGTCGGCTGCGGCGTGCGTTGCGATCAGAGTGGCGGATGCGGCCAGCGCGAAAAACGTGATGCGGCGGGACATGACGATCCCCGAAAGTTGTTACCGTTGTGCCGCATCATTTTGGCTCTTTTGGTCTCGCTTTGTTGTCCCGCGGTGGCCGCGCGGGCATTCCAGTGGATAACTCTAGTGGTGCCGGCGACGTCCGCTCGGCGCGACGACGATTTCGGGCTGATAGAAGGTCGCGGGATCGGTGACGGTGGCGGGCACGCCGCTCTGATCGGACGAGCTGGACGAGTTCATCTGCTGCGCCGGGGTCGACCGTTCGGACGGCGGCGGTGCGACGTCCGAGGACGACGACGACCAGTTGCGCGAGAACGTCTCGGCGGACTGCGGCCCTTCCGGCCCGTTGTCGACCTCGTTGCGGCCGCGCGGCGGCGGACGGCCGTAGCGCGGATGATACGAGCTGCGCTGCTGATAGACGGCGTTCGGCTGAATCGGCGAGCCGCCATAGACGGTGACCGTTCCATGACCCGGCCGCGCCAGGCCCCAGTCGCCTTCGACCACCGCATAGGATGCGTCGCGACCGTTGATCACAACCGGCACGCCCGGCCGGCTCGGGATCACGATCACCGGGCCTTCCTCGTCCGCATACGCGGGCGCCGCCGCAACGAATGCAGCAAGACCGGACAAAACAGCTAAGCCTAATGCAAACCGACGCGACATGGCCGCCCTCCGCGCAATGAACGTATTTTAGACGAACTGTTTCCGCCCGCCGGTGAATGCGATTGCGGAATTGCGCGGTATCATTAATCGCGCATTACCCACCGATCTTCGGGAAGCTTTAAGGTTAACGCGTGTGCGTTTAGCGCCCTGTTCCGCCGCTTATTGCGTTGCGGTTTGCAACCACAAACAGCCGGGCCCCTCACCTACGACTTTAGACGTAAGACATGATGAGAACAGACGCTCTATTAACCGCGTCGTATCCCTGTCATGGGGAGCCTCAGACGCTGGCGTGGGCGTCCCCGATAAACCGCAAGAGATCAGGGACAAGGGGCGCCATGACAACGGCAACAGCAACAGATTATAGCGCATCGACAAAGATGACGTCCGAGCAGCGGATGGTGATCTTTGCCTCGTCACTCGGCACGGTGTTCGAGTGGTACGACTTCTACATCTACGGCACGCTCGGCGTGTTCCTCGCGAAGTACTTCTTCTCCAACGTGCCGGCCAACGTCGGCTTCATCTTCGCACTGCTCGCCTTCGCGGCAGGCTTCGCGGTCCGTCCGTTCGGTGCGCTGATCTTCGGCCGCATCGGCGACATGATCGGCCGCAAGTACACCTTCCTCGTCACCATGTCGCTGATGGGCGTCGGCACCTTCTTCATCGGCGTGCTGCCCGGCTATGCGAGCTGGGGCATCGCGGCGCCGATCGTGCTGATCGGGCTGCGCCTCGTGCAGGGCCTGGCGCTCGGCGGCGAGTATGGCGGTGCGGCGATTTACGTCGCCGAGCACGCGCCGAAGAACAAGCGCGGCTTCTACACCTCGTGGATCCAGACCACCGCGACGCTCGGCCTGTTCATGGCGCTGCTGCTGATCCTCGGCATCCGCACCGCGATGGGCGAACAGGCGTTCGGTGACTGGGGCTGGCGCATTCCGTTCCTGCTCTCCGCCATCCTGCTTGCGGTCTCGATCTGGATCCGGCTCAAGCTCAACGAGTCGCCGCTGTTCCAGAAGATGGTCGCGGAAGGCAAGACCTCGAAGCGTCCGCTGACCGAGGCCTTCGGCCAGTGGTCGAACGCCAAGATCGCGATCCTCGCCCTGCTCGGCGCCACCGCCGGCGAAGCCGTGGTGTGGTACGGCGGACAGTTCTACGCGCTGTTCTTCCTGACCCAGACGCTGAAGGTGAACGCGGTCGACGCCCAGATCCTGGTCGCGATCGCGCTCGCGATCGGCACGCCGTGCTTCATCCTGTTCGGCTGGCTGTCCGACAAGATCGGACGCAAGCCGATCATGATGGCGGGCTTCGCGCTCGCCGCGGTGACCTACTTCCCGATCTTCCAGACGCTGACCCACTTCGCCAATCCGAAGCTGGAAGCGGCGCTGGCAGCCTCGCCGGTGGTCGTCACCGCCGATCCGTCGGAGTGCTCGTTCCAGTTCAAGGCGACTGGCACCGAGACGTTCACCACCGGCTGCGACCGCATCAAGGCGGCGCTCGTCGGCCTGTCGGTGAACTACAGCAACATCGAGGCGCCGAAGGGCACCAAGGCCAGCGTGAAGATCGGCACTGACACCATCGTGTCGGATGCCGCCAACCTGCCGGCGGCGATTGCCACCGCGGTCAAGAACCACGGCTATCCGGCCGCGGCCGATCCGAACGACATCAACAAGCCGATGACCATCCTGTTCCTCACCATCCTGGTGGTCTACGTGACGATGGTCTACGGGCCGATCGCGGCGTGGCTGGTCGAGCTGTTCCCGACCCGCATCCGCTACACCGGCCTGTCGCTGCCCTATCACATCGGCAACGGCTGGTTCGGCGGCTTCCTGCCGGCGACCGTGTTCGCGATCGTGGCCGCAACCGGAAACATCTATTCCGGCCTGTGGTACCCGATCATCGTGGCCTGCATGAGCTTCGTCGTGGCGCTGATCTTCCTGCCCGAGACGAAGGACCGCGACATCAGCCACATCTAAACGACTTCGGGCGGCCCAAAGACCGCCCGACACGTCCCATTGCGCCCCATGCGTCCTCGCATGGGGCGCTTTTTATTGCGGCTCAGACGCCGTGGTACTCGCGGTACCAGGCCACAAAGCGCGCGACGCCGTCCTCGATCGAAGTCGACGGCTTGAAGCCCACGTCACGCATCAGATCGTCGACGTCGGCATAGGTCGCGGGCACGTCGCCCGGCTGCATCGGCGCGAGTTCGCGCTGCGCCGGACGCCCCAGCGACTTCTCCAGAAGGTCGACGACGTAGGGCACGTCGGCCGGCTGGTTGTTGCCGATGTTGTAGACGCGCCAGGGCGCGTTGCTGCGGGACGGGTTCGGCTTGTCGCCCGACCACGTCGGGTCCGGCGCCGCCGGACGCTCGATCAGGCGCACCACCGACTCCACCACGTCGTCCACGTAGGTGAAATCGCGGCGCATCTTGCCGTGGTTGAACAGCCGGATCGGCTTTCCCTCGAGGATCGCCTTGGTGAAGATCCACATCGCCATGTCGGGCCGGCCCCACGGCCCATAGACGGTGAAGAAGCGCAGACCCGTCGCCGGCAGCCGGAACAGGTGCGAATAGGTATGGGCCATCAGCTCGTTGGCCTTCTTGGAGGCCGCGTAGAGGCTGATCGGATGATCGACATTGTCCGACGTGCTGAACGGCAGCTTGGTGTTGGCGCCGTAGACCGACGACGACGACGCGAACAGGAGATGCCGGCAGCCATGATGGCGGCAGCCCTCCAGCACGTTGACGAAGCCCTGCAGGTTCGCGTCCACATAGGCGTGCGGGTTCTGCAGCGAATAGCGCACGCCGGCCTGCGCCGCGAGATGCACCACGTAGGGAAACTTCTCGGCGGCGAACAGCGCCGCGGTCGCGTCGCGGTCGGCCAGATCGAGCCTGATGAAGCGGAAGCCTTTGTGCTTGCCGAGCTCCTTCAGGCGGTCCTCTTTGACCTTCGGATCGTAATAGGGCGTCAGGTTGTCGACGCCGATCACGCGCTGCCCCTGCTCGAGCAGCCGCCGCGACACATGCGAGCCGATGAAGCCCGCAGCCCCGGTCACCAAAATCGGCGCATCGATCGGCGTATCGCTCACAACCGCCACAGCTCGATCCCTTCCGGTTTGGCCTCGCGGTCGAACATGTTGCGCACGTCGAACACGAGCCCTGCCCCGCCGCGCAAGAGCCGCTGCGGCAGCCGCCAGCCTTCCTTCTTGTAAGGCTCGTGCGAGACCGCGAGGATCACCGCATCGGCGGGCTTCAGCGCCTCCATGGCGGTGAGCTCGATGCCGTATTCGCGGCGCGTCTCATCGGCGAGCGCCAGCGGATCGTGCACCTGCACGGCGACACCGCTCGCCTGCAGCTCGCGCACGATGTCGGCGACCTTCGAGTTGCGGGTGTCCGGCACGTTCTCCTTGAACGTCATGCCGAGCACCGTCACGGTGGCGTCGCGCACGCCGCGGCGGAACAGCCCGCGGATGCACTCCAGCGCGACACGCTTGCCGACGCCATCGTTGATGCGGCGGCCGGCGAGGATCACCTGCGGCTGATAGCCGGCCTTCTCGGCGCGGTGCGTCAGATAATACGGATCGACGCCGATGCAGTGGCCGCCGACCAGCCCCGGCACGAACGGCAGGAAATTCCACTTGGTGCGGGCCGCAGCCAGAACGTCGCCGGTGTCGATCCCCAGCACCTCGCAGATCGCCGAGAGCTCGTTCATGAACGCGATGTTGATGTCGCGCTGCGAGTTCTCGATCACCTTGGCGGCCTCCGCCACCTTGATCGACGGCGCGCGGTGGATGCCGGCCTTCACCACCGAGCCGTAGACCTCGGCGACCAGGTCGAGCGTCTTGGCATCGAGGGCCGACACCACCTTGACGATGGTCTCGAAGCGATGCGCCTTGTCGCCCGGATTGATGCGCTCGGGCGAATAGCCGACCGAGAAATCGCGGCCCGCCTTGAGCCCCGACACCTGCTCCAGCACCGGCACGCAGTCCTCCTCGACCGCGCCGGGATAGACGGTGGATTCATAGACCACCACATCGCCGCGCTTGAGCGCTCCGCCGACCGAGCGCGATGCCGCAAGCATCGCCGAGAGGTCCGGCTGATGCGCGGCATCGACCGGCGTCGGCACGGTGACGATGAAGAAGTCGCAAGACTTGAGCGCAGCCGCGTCGCTCTCGTAGCGCAGCGCCGCGTGGTGCAGGTCGGAGGTCTCGATTTCGCGGCTGCGGTCATGGCCCGCTCGCAACTCGTCGATCCGGGCGCGGTTGATGTCGAAGCCCACCACCGGCACGCCGCTGCGGGCAAAGGCCACCGCCACGGGCAGGCCCACGTAACCGAGCCCGATCACTGCAATCTTGCGTCCGTGCGCCACGATGGTCCCTTGCGAAGCCCCGGAGGCCAGCAACCCAAAAGGCGCGGCCCTGCCGCTGCTTATCCGGACAGGGGCCGCTTAAGTCAACCGGCCCGCCCGGCCGGGATGCACCCAAGCCCCGGGAAACGCGCCGGAATTCGTGCCGGCCCGCCGGTCGGCGCTATACAGCCTCTTGAATGCAGCGCCACAAATAGCGTTAACGCGCCACTAAGGCTTCTCACTTATTTCTCCGGCTCGTGGGCGACACATCAGCGCAACAGCGCCACTCGGAGATGTGTCATGGCTGTTTCCAGTATCACTTCCTCTCCCGTCAACAACACCGCCTCGTCCAACTCGCAGTTCCGCCAGGACCTGACGCAGTTGTTCCGCGCCATCCAATCAGGCGATCTGAAGTCTGCACAGCAGGCTTATGACCAACTCAGTCAGTTGCAGGGCAATCAACCGAACGGCAGCAACGGCCCTCTGGGGCAGGTTCTCAGCCAGATCGGCCAGGCGCTCCAGTCGGGCGACATCAGCGGCGCGCAATCGGCGCTGAAGTCGTTCCAGCAGGCCCATCACGGGCATCACCACCATCAAAGCGCGAACGCTTCGAGCAGCACGCAGAGCACGACGAGCACTGTCGTCACGACGGACACCTCGACGACGACCGCCGGAAGCTCGACGACCGGCACCACCGTCAACACCCTCGCCTGATCGGCAGCCTTATCGTCGCAACGCCGGTCTTCGGCCTTGCTCACGACATCTGCCGGGCGCTCCGCTCTGGAGCGGCCGGCATTTGCGTTTCGTATCAAATGACGTACACGGCCTGTAAATTAGTCCGCGCTACAACCTCACCAAGTTGAATTCCTTGCTACTCGATCTGACTTAAACGCGCGCTGTCGGGGCGACAGCGCGCGTTTTTTTGCTAGAGAAGAGCTGATGAAGAACGAGCCGATGAATTGGATTGGTCTCGCGCTGATCTTGGCCATCGTGGCGTTGGTGGCCATCAGCATCCGGGCCTTCCATTAGGTCCGGAAGAACTCCTTGGTGAGCTTGCCCTTCGTGGCGGCTCCATCAATGCGACGCCGGTCCCGCAGCAAACCCGAGCCCGGTCCACACCGCTGCAGCCTCCGGCGCCACGAGGCTTGCGACGAACGCCTGCGCGATGTCCGGCTCCGTGGCGTTCTTCAGCACACCGGCGGTGAACGGCTCCCGGTCTTCCAGCGGACGCGGCAGGGTGCCGGCGAACTTCAGGCCGGGCGTGGTGACGATCGCGCTCTTGAAGGTGATGCCGATCGCGGCCTCGCCCTTCGCTATCGCAACGACCACGCGGTGGCTGCCAGGCACCAGCACCGCCTTGCGCGCCACCTCGTCGGCCATGCCGATCTCGGTGAGCGCGCGACCGAAGTACTGGCCGAACGCGCCACCGCTCTTGGGGTCGGTATAGGAGATCGACGGCGTCGCACGCAGCAGCGCCTTGAACGCCTCGAGCGTGGACACGTCCGGCGTCGGCGCATCGGCCCGGACGCCGACACCGGCAAGGCTCGCCGAGACCGGCACCGGCTTGTCCAACAGGCCCAGGCCCACCAGCGCCACCTTGCCCTGCTCCGGCAGCACGATGGCATCGACCGGCTTGCCGGCCTTGATGTCGGCGAGGATCGGCCCGGTCAGGCTATAGCCGATATCGACCTTGTGGCCGGTGGCGCGGGTGAAGGCCTCGGCAAAGCGATCGAGCGGATCTTTCACCGCGACCGCAGCGAGCACATGGATTTCGCCGGCCGCCGCGAGGCCAATGCTCAGCGCAAGCAAGATGAATATGGCGATGACATTTCGGAGCATGCGGTCTGGTCCTCCCCTCGCCGGCCTCGTGGCTTTAGGCCTGGCATGGCCCTGATTATAGCCCGCCACAGCCGGCCCACCGCCAGCCGAACCGTTGCGGATTCGGCGGCAATCCGGTAGCAAGGCCTCAGTCGTTCCGATCAAAAAATCAGTGGAGCCGGGCTAGCTCAGCGGTAGAGCAGCGGTTTTGTAATTCTAATCGCTGCATCCGAACCGTTCCCACCCGATCCTATCCATTCAGCTTTTATCGGCATTTCCGAAGCTACGGCGGGTCTTCTCTACGGCCTTTTCCGACCGCTCCCGAGGCCTTCCGGTGGCAATTCCGGTGGCAGCCATGACAGAGCAACAGCGAGAGCGCCTGCTCGGCTGCGTGATGGTCGGGCTCGTGGTGCTGGTGGTGGTTGCCGCCGTCGTGACGATGATCATCGACGGGACGCGGCTGTACTGACAGAGAAGAGCCCGGCGAATCCGCCGGGCCCTGGGTTTACATTCGAAGAGGGCGCGAAGTTTCCCTATTCAGGACTCCGCATCATCACCATCCTGGTCCTCTTCGTCGTCTTCGGCGCTGCCACCAAGCAGACAGGTCGTGTACATGGGCTCGTATCGACCGGCGAAATCGGTCCCCAGCAGAGCGTCGATATCGCGCAGCACTGCGATCGCGCCGTCCTTGAAATCCTCGGCATCACACTCATCCGCGTACCAGTGAAGGGTCGGCATTGCCGCCAGCTTCACACCGATTTCGAAGATTGTGGTGGCGGGCGCGGCGTGGATGGCCGCCACGATCGGTGTCTGCCGGGCATATGCGGCATTGATGGCGCCTTGCGTCCCCCTAAAATCCGGATCGGCGGCGAGTCGACGCCCCAGTTCTAAACGTTCGTCGAACGAGCAATCTTCTGGCAGTGCATCCATCTGTTCGTCGCGACGCTCAGAGTGTGGCGCGTGAGCCTCGCCAGCCGCCATCAGAGTTTTGACGCTGTCGAGATATTGGACCCAGAGCGCTTCGAATGGCGAATGCGCAGGATGATCCGACGCTGGCAGTTCGCTTCCGATCGACGGCGACGCAACTGCGGCAGCGGAGGCAACGGACGCAGCAGACACGATCGTATTCATGACAAAACTCCTACGACTACTGACAGACGGCGCGCTCGCGCCGACATTTGAAAAGGTACGCAGCGCGCCGGTTCGCTCCACATCGACCAAGGGCTGAGCTGGGATAGAGGGACTATGCTCGCTAGGCGTCTCATGAACGCCGGCTTTTGAGAGTCCGGACGGACTCGATGTTGCTGACATGGGTTTTGCTCGCGGTTTTAATCCGGCTTCTCACGGCCGGGCGCCAGCGATCGGCACTGGCACCGGGAGAGTGAGAACAGGTCCGCGAAGAACCTGCGCCAAGCCTTCCCCCCGAAGGGGTGTTGTATAGCCGTGGCACTCCCGGCATAGTGAGCCGGTCACGCCCACGGCATGGGCGCGGCAGTTCTTTTCGGCAGGCTTCGAGGCCGGCAAGCCCGTGGCCCGCCTATCGCGGATGCAGCGCTATCCCCGGCAAGGGACCGCTGCGGGAGTTCTCACGCTCCGCGGTCATTCCACCCTAATTTGCGAAGCGAGCGCAACCCCTCCTGGGGACGCTTTCGCGCGCGCCGGCGACAGAACATCCGCCGAACAAAATGACTGACGGATGCCAAATGGCTTCCGACACGTCCGCGCTGAATCAATGGCTTAGCGGCCGTCCGCGCTAATAGCCCCATTAACGATGCGTTACTTTCGATAGCGACTCTTTGTCAGGTTCTTCCGCCGGAACATTGCGCCTTCCGAGACGTTGCCGCTCACCCAAGGGGGGAAGTCAATGCCGGTAGCCGTACCCTGCGAGCACTGCGCGGGAACCACAGAATTTCTTTCCGAGACGCAGCCGCTTGGCAGCGCTCCAGGTCATCGAGTGTATTTCTGCGACTCCTGCAAACGGACCACCTGGACGACGTGGCGCATGGGTCAGCAACAACAACAACCCCAGCGGAAAGAGTAGAGCGAACCTTGCCAATGAGTGTTGAGCTTCGGACGTGTCTCCAAATGATTGCAGCGATTGTGCCGCTTGGGATCGTGGTTGCGCTCATGCTGGCGTTGTAAAGCCCACTGTGGTCACAGCTTTCATGGTATCATTCATCAATGATCCGGATCACTGGCGCACCCGGGCGCATGAAATGCGCGCATTGGCAGAAGCGACCAATGACCATATCGCGCGGACATCAATGCTCGCCGTTGCCGAAGAATACGAAAAGCTGGCGCGCCGTGCCGAGCAACGCTCGGACGGAAGGCAAACGCAGCAACAGCAGCAGCCGCAGTCTGTGAACTAGCTGGCGTAAGGCCGCCTTAGTTGGCAGCCCTTCCTCATAATCCATCACCTGATCCGGCCATCCTTGGCGACCCTATTCATGCGCCGTGATGGCGCTGCGTCATTGCGCCATCTCGGCATTCCTCTGTGTCGAATTTTAATCTGCCCCTCACACACAGGGGCGCGTCGACAATGCTAGAAGAACAGCTCGCCGCTCAATTGCTCCAGCATTTGCGGGCGGCGTTGGAGATCGTCTCGCAGATGGGCGACGAAACTGCGACATACTTCGTCAAGCGCGCCTTGGCCGTGTGCTTGGTAAGATGGAAAGACGCCGAAGAGCCCAAGTCTCAGGGTCGCACGAACTGAGGCCGGCTCAGTTGGCAGCCTCTTTCGTTGTGGATCACCTGATACGTCCGTCTCGCCCCGCGGCCAGATCGACGGAGATCGCCTGCAGCGCCAGCTTCAGCCACTGGTTCGCTTTTAAGAGCAGTCCACCCTGTTGCTCGGGCGGCAGTTGCTTCGCCTCTTCCACGCATTCGTGGGCGTAGCGTCGATATCGATCAGCCGCGTGCTCATCCATTGATCAGGGGTATCCGATTCGGCCTTGCATAAGCTGCTTGGCTGCAGTGCCCCCTGCATCGCGCGGCTTAGTCATTTGAAATAGCGCCGAGGCTACGACTCGGCTAGCGGAACAACTGTCAGCATGGCGAGCCCCTTTGGGAGAGCCTAGCTCGGACGGCCGGGGCCCCGCGCTTCTCCCCGGAGCGCGGGGCCTGCTGGCACCGGTGGTTGAGAGACGCGCGACTCCCGAAAACGCAGACCGGGCCTATATTCCACAGGTCGTGTTAGTCTGTTGTGAGTTGCGGAGTTCCCATGGCCGCGTCGGCCCAACTGTTTCCCGACAAGATCGAACCGGGCGAGATCCGTGTCGAGTTCATCGACGATGACGGCGGCTGCGAGGTTGCGATCTTCGCCGGCCCGCGGGCGCCCGAGCGTGCCAGGCGTTTCGCCGAGGCGTTCTACGGGACCTATCGGGAAGCGTGATGCCGAAGCCTCGTTGGAATCGCCAGCTCACCTGGCCGCTCTACACGCGCGACGGTCAGACGATCGCCACGCTCGCCGATGCCCGCGACTATGCCCTGAGCCTGCCCGCCAACATCAACGCGCGCAACCAATGGCAGCGTGCGGCCGAGCTCATGCTTGAGGCGGCAAACGGCGGCGGCGTGTACGAGGCGTCGTGGCAGATCAAGACGGCGCTGTTTTTGGACATGCGGCTCGACGTGGTGAAAACGCGGGCTTAAAAAAATTCACGCTTGGGCCGCATCGTCTTCATCGTCTTCCGCAGCCGGCTCGACGTGATTTGGTCCGGGAAATTCCATCTCCAGAGGGGCGCTACGCACGATGTCAGCAACTAGCCTTTGAATTGCTGTCTCGTGGCAACAGTCGTTCACTTCCACCGGTACGGTGAATGTGAAACCCCATTCGGAAATCCACCACTCCGCAGTGTTCAACCGCGTCCCGCCTTCAAGTGGTCGGCAGCGATAATACCGAAGCCGCGGTTCCCAATTGGCACGAGGCAGGAACCGCAGCGCGATCATCAGCGAAAACCAAGTTTAAGCGGCGACGGCCACGTAATCGCGTTTGGTGATGAGAGCTTTCGGAACGGGATCGAGGGCACCGTCGCGGATCAAGGCTTCCCGCAGATCCGTGACCTTTTTCGCGATCACTGAGCGGTCAAGCTTGTCAGACAGAAACGCTGACAGGGCCGGCTCGATGTCCGCGAGCACAGCATGGGCGTTGAGGTGCGACAGGACGAATCCGGGCACGTCGTCGGAATAGACGAACAAGCCGCCATCCTCCCGTTGCTCGATCGTCACTGTCACCTTGACCACGTCAGCCATAGCTCGCTCTCCCTGGCCGCCCGACGATAACACGCCCACCCGACCTGCGTTGCATTAAGATATGGTTAAAGGTCAATATTGCTGACCTTTTGGTCCTGTAGATGTAGCGCACCGGTCTCGCGTCCGCAATCCGCCGGGAAATCGACCCGTGCCGCGCGGTACCCGAGGGTGGGGACACTGTGAGGTGTCCATGGCTACAAGACCGGCTCGCAAGCGCGCCGCCCCGAACTTCCATCGACTTCCCGACGAGGTCGCGGCGCAGCTCCTGCGCGCGCTCCAAAGTATCCCGCGGCCCAGAGATCCGCTCGTCTTGCAGCGGCCCGAATTTCCGCGGCCGCCGACCCGCCGGCCGGAGGACGATTTCAACGTAATCCTGCGCGGCCGGCAGATCGGCCGCATCTGGCGCCACGAATACGAGCATGACCGGAAGAGCGGCAAAGGGCCGTGGCATTGGAATTGGACCGGGGTGAAAGACCGCACCGATGCATCGGGTCACGGTCCGACACTGGAATCGGTGATGGCAGATTTCCGGAGGGCTTGGGAAGGACGAACCTGTGAACGGGTGGTCAGGTAGCCGCTTAGAGAAAAACGCACCAGCGGGCACCGTAGGGCCAAAAACCCGCGTGCACATGTGCACGTATCGACCGGCAAATTTACCGCTTAAAAAACTTCCGGCGCGGAATCTTTTTCAAGACGCAAATTTGCGTGTTGGATCAAGGTTCGCACGTCGAACCTTGATCGGCGACACATGTGTCGCCGCAACTCATTGCGCATTTGGAGGAAGGTTCTGCTGCGGAACCTTCGTTACTTACGACCCATGGGTCGTATCAAGATGCCGGGCGGAATCTTGATCAAGTCGCCAACTTGGCAACTTGATCGGGTGTTTCACCATGCGTCACACGTGAAACGACCTTCGGCAAATTTGCCGAAGGTTTTGCCCAGCCGGGGCGTGTGTTCACGATTTCAAACAGCCACTCACGCACTCAATTTTCGGATTCGTTGGCACCCGTCTGTACTGACGCGACCGGCGCCAGCGCGGCCCATGCCTCGCTGAAGCTCTTTCCGGCGCCGGCATAGTTCTGCGGAGATTTCCCGGTCAGCGACAATGCGACCACCTCCGGATTTGTGAGGATCATCATCACGCCTTCCGCCCGGGCGCGGATCGTGTCGATCAGCCAGGCCTCTGCGGGGCCGAGTCGATACAGCCTCTTGCTCATGCCGGCGCCAGCACGACCTTGCCGCCGAAGCGCTGGTAATCGATCAGTTTCTTGGCCAGCGAGCGCACCATTTCGCCCGAGAAGATTGCGTCTGACGTGAGCCCGCGTACCTCGAGCACGCCGCCCCCGCCGCCCGAACCGCCCTGGTTGTGGTTCGACTCGACGCTGACGCGCTCGCCCGACGAGAGCGCCATCGGCACGATGGTGTTGTCGGTCATGCTCTTGCCGCCACCGACGACGAACGAACCGCCGAGCGCCATCTTCGTCGGCACTGCCGCGCTCTTGATCGCGGCGACCATCGCCAAGCCGTTCGCCAGCACGCCGGCCGCGATCGCGATATTCGCTGGAAAGACCGCCGTCGCTAAGGCTTGGCTCGCGGCGACGTAAGAGTTGATGAAGGCAATCGCTGCGCCGACGGCCTTGCCGACCTGAGCCATGCGGCCCCAAGCGCCGGACATCTGGGACAGAGACGAGCCGATCGAGTCGACGCTGCCCGCCAAGCTTGTGCCCGCCTCGCTCCAAACCTTTGACTGTAGCTGCGCAGCCTGCATCGAAAGCGTTGCATAATCCTGTAGAGCGAGGCCGCCTTGCTGAAGCTTGAGATTGGTGGCGTCGAGATTGGCTTGGAGCGCGGCGAACGGATTTGTTTGGCCAATGAGCTGGGCGTTTCCGAGCTTCAAAGCCATCAACTCGGCGGCATTTGCCGCAGCGGTGAGACTGGCCGTCTGCTGATCGGTGATCTGCTTGCCGGTTTGCTGCGCTACCGCCAATCCCTCAAGCACAACCTTGAGCCGCTCGTGAGCACCTGAGGCCATTCCGACAGCAGCAAACTGCGCCGCAGCAGCAGCGATGGATTTCTGCTGCGAGTCGATGAATTTGTCGAAGGCGTCTTTGCCGGCGAGAGCGCTGTAGCTCAGCTCGGTCAGGTTTTTCTTTCCGTTTCCCGCTGTCGTGGTGAGCTGCGTATCGAGCGCCGATAGATCGAAGCCGAGCGCCTTGATGACTGTGCGGAAACCTTCGCCGACATTGCTCGGCAAAGCCTGCCCGATTTTGTCGCCGATGGTTTTCAACGCCGCCGTGAGATTTTCGAATTGGCCCGTTGCGAGCGCCACAAGCCCGGTGATGAGCAGGATCCCGCGCGTTCCGATGGCCCTGATTGCCTCGAAGGCCGCCATCATCAAGCCGGCCGCTTGGACGGCCTTCGCCAGGTTGACAAAGGCCACGATCATCCCAAGCGCCGCCGATGCGATTTGAGCGCCGACGAAGACCGCGCCGACCTTGAGCAGCGCGCTGAAGTTATCGACGACGAGCAGCATCGCTTTACCCAGCGCGGTCATCACGTTGGTTAGCAACGAGACTTTGGAATTCTGCTTGTCGGTGTTCGTCGCCGCGTTGACCATGCGATCCGCAAACGCCTGCATCAGCGGCAGCAGGTTCACCGCAAGGCGCGTGATGATCCCGTCTTTCGCTGCCGCCATCAGCTTCAGACTGTCGGTGAATTTCTTCGCTGAGTCGGATGCGTTCTTGTCGAAGGCTACGCCCAGTTGCTGCGCGCGCAGCATCATCTGTTGAAGCCCATCGCCGCCCTGGTTGAGCAGCGGAATAAGCTCGGCGCCTGACTTGCCGAGCAGCGCCATCGAGATCGCGGTCTTTGCCGCCCCGTCGTTCGCACCTGCGAATTTCGTCGCCATCGCTTCGGTGACGCTGAGCACCGGCAGCAGTTGGCCGTTGGCATCGGTCACCTGGACACCGAGCGCGCGGAACGCGTTCGCGGCTTCCGATGTCGGCTTGGCCGCCGCCTCGGTCATCGACTTCGAGAGCTTGCCAAGCCCGACCTGCAGTTGATCCATCGATACGCCGGACATGTCGGCTGCAAGTGACAGTGCAGAAAGCTGGTCGACGGGCACACCGATTTTCTGCGAGACCTTGCCCACGTCCGCCATCTTCTCGACGGCGTTGCTGACGCTGACGCTGAGCCCGGCGAACGCCGCTGTCATCGCGGTTGCGATCACGGCCCCCGCTGTCGCAACCTGCGAACCGAACTCCTGCAGTTTGCCGCGGGCATCATTGAGGCCCTTTGTCAGCGCCGCGCTATCCGCACCGATCGTGACGCGAAGCGCGCCAATGACTGCATCGCCTGCCATGGTCAGCTTCTCCCTAGGCCATCAATTCTTCGCCGGTCATGGTCACGCCGGTCGCCGTAGAGGCCAGCGAGCCCGCCGGAAAATTCAACGTTCCGGTGCTGACCCGTCCCTGGAATTGATATGTCTGCGCCGACGTCGACAAAGGCGCATCCACCACGTCGAAGGAGAACGGCACCGTGCCGACGTTGACGCTAAAGGCCTGCGGCTGTCCGATAAGCGTGCTTCCGCGCGCCATCTGAAGGACGTTGGTGGCGTTGCCATTGTTCAGCATCGGACCGTCTGCCTGGACCCTGACGAGATTTGCGCAAGAGGTCGGAGTTATGACGAGCGATGGCGAGCTGCTGAGCGCAGCCAGCGCGCTGGTGCTGCTTGTCGTGCCGGAAGTCGTTGTTTCGGAGTGAACCGTCTGTATCACTTCATTCGGCAGCGGCATCCCCATGCCGGCCAACTCGATCCTTGTCGGAGGCGCATCCCACACGCCGGCCGTGGTTAAGCCCGACTCCCAGGTCAGGCACCCCAGCACGCGGTAAGGCACGTTGCTGCGTGCGTTCGTCGAATAAGCCACATGGGGGCTGTCCGAGCCCGATGGCGAGTTGGTATCGAACGCCGTCGTGCTGATGATGCCGGTCGCCTTCAGCGGATAGATGTTCTTGCCGTTGAGGCAATTGATGACAGCGAGCTCGACCGTGCTCCCGTTCAGGATTTCCAGGAGCCACAGCCGACCCGCCGTCGCGTTGCTGAAGCCGATTGCTGCGCCGTAGGGGATATCCAGCGAGAGCGCGGTCTCGATCGACGAGACGGTGTAATTGCCGATGCTGAGCGACGAGTTCCGAAAGGCGGTCTTGATCGGATCGATCGGCGATGGATCGGTGCCCGCCAGCGTCTTGAGCGCAATCGGAAGATCACCCGCCGGCGGGCTGCCGAGCTGCACTGTGATGGTGCCGTTGAGCATCGGCGCTGCGAACAGCACGGCAGCGTTGGTGAAGCTGCTAGGGCCGTTCGTCGTCGCATCGCCAGAGCGGAAAAACTGGAAGCCGAGAGCTTCCGAAGCCGAGAACGACGTTTCGCCGGAAGAATTCGCGATGCCGACCTTCACGTAGTTGGTGGCGTCTGTGAGCGATGTCACCCCAACGATGGCTTGTTTTCCGTCGCTGAGGCGCCGCAGGATCAAAATTCCCTTGATCGTGCTGCTGGAGTCATCGAGCGTTGCGAGGAAGGTCGCCATCGCGCTTCCCGCATCGCTGGTTTTCGAGACATAGAGGAACGTCGCCGATGCGATGCTGGCGTTGTTCGCTCGCAGCTTGCCCGCGCCAGGATCGGCATCCGACGTGCCCGTGTCCCAGATATATGGCACGCCGGCATCGCTGCCGGTCAGGCCCACGGGGATGAAGTTCTCGGCGGTGATCGCCCCGTTGCTGAAAGGCCATCCCGCTTGTGCCCGCGGCATCACAGCCAGCGTGCGATAGCCGGTCGAGTCGGTGACGCTGCCGGTGACGTAGAACTCAGCGAACTGATCCGGCGCGTTGATGTTCTCGAAGCGTAGCAAACCGCGGGACTGAGCGGAGCCCACATCGTCCATCGCATCCAGCCAGGCGGTGATATCCGCCGCGGAATTCTGCAGGTTATCGAGATACAGCGCGGTGATGCTGGCAAAAGTCGCGTTGTTCGCGCGCCACTTGCCCGCGCCCGGATCGGCCGCGCCGGTCGCGGTGTCGAAGGTCTGACGGATACCGGTGACGACGCCGGCCGGCGTGTCGGTCTCGCCGCCGAGCCCGATGCCGACATAGCGCCACGGCTCTGCCGCGAGCGAACCGACGTCCGATTGAATGCGGTAAGAACCGCCGACCACAAAGAACCGCACGAAGCCCGGCGTCGAAAATCCGAGCCCGTCGACATTGATCGGATTGGCGATCGGCGTCGTTCCGGCGCGGTCGCTGTAGAGCGAAGCCAGGTTGCCGTTGGCCTCGTTACGCACGGTGACGGTCGCGCCCTCCTGCACATTGCCGTCTTCATCGGTGATCGTGAATTGAAATGCTGCGAGCGACATGGCTTCTAGTGAACCTCTCGTGAGGGCCCGATGATTTTGTCGATCGCGATCTCGGCGAGCCCATAGATCGCTTGCCGCACCTGCTCGACGGTTTCCTGCCTCGCATCCGCGTTATATTCGCGGGCGCCTTCGACCGCGGCGGAGACGCGATCCTCCGACCATCCTTCGCGGCGAAGGCGCTCGCCAAGCTGGGCGAGGTTCTGCTCGGCGGCCGCATCGACCAGGACCATGGCCTCGGTCACCTTGGCCTCCAGCTCCAATCTGAAATGGGCTGCGTGGATCATCGTGTTTCTGTTGTCTCGGCTACGAGAGTTTCAGACTTACGTTGGGCCGCGAGCCGCAACGAGTCATCGATGACACTGCGCGTCAGACGCGCCTCTCGATAGCCTGCGGTACGCATCCACCGCGGAATGGTGATGCGTGCCCCGCCATAGCCGGCCGGGGTGAAGCCGCGTGCCAAATCTGTTTCTGGAATCTCATCGGCGATGCGCCAAATGCCGGGAATTTCATGGATCAGTCCGGTCTGAAGCGCGAGAGCGGGCGCGAGCAGCGCCTCGGTCTCAGACTCGGCGCGAACCCAATCCCGATCGGCACCGGTCCGAAGCCAAAGCAATTCGATATGTTCATCATCAAGACGGCGCAGCCTCTCGGCATATTCATCGAAGTCCTGAGCCGTGAAGTGATCGCGCTTCAAATCCGACGAGAAAATCCGCGCCGGGTGGATCAGAAGTTTTGCGTCCCTTCGGCACATCCGCAGTGAAGCAGCCATAAGCACGGTAATCGCGGCGCTGCTACATTCCTTGCCAATTTCCATTGAAAGACAGAGCGGGAGCGCGCGGAGAAATCGATAGATAAGTTCGGACTCCTTGATGCTCCCGCCATCGGAGTCGATCACCACATGCAGGTGACGCAGCAACGGTCTCACTTTCAGCACATCGCCCACCACGTTGCGCACCGCAGCGCAGCTCAACTGCCGATCTTCGCCGATGTGACCGGCGAGCCTGATGGTGTGGGATGTTTCGTAATCGAGCCCGGTCAGGATATCGCCGCTATTCGAGACCAAGCCGACCGCCGCCGCAGGCGTCGGATCGAAAGCTTCGGTCATGCCAGCGTCACCTTGCCGTCATTCAACTTCACAGACTGTTGCAGCAGCCTCGACAGCACTCGCTCAAGCGAGGCGTCCGATGGTTCCACCCCTTTGCTTTCGCGGCCTCGCTTTACGGCCAGCGTCCAGGCCTCAGACTCGCCGGGCTTCGCGGTGGTGTCTTGATTGCAGTACCACATCGAGCCAGACCAGGTGACGAACTCGCCGGCCTTGTTGCCCACCTCAGCAGCCCAGACACCGGCATATCGAAGCTTTGGCTGCTTCTCCAATTCCTCGATGCGGGCTTCAAGCTGCTTACGCCGCAATGCCTGAAAGGCCATCATCGCGGATGCCTGGGCCTCCAACTCCGCGAATCGCACCGCAAAGGCCATAAAGACCGCTTGCGAAAACCTCACGTCGAAATCGCTGCCAAGCAATTTCCCGGCTGTGACGATCTTGTCATGCAAGTCATCATCACTTTTGGCGACGGCATCAGCTCCCCAAAACCCGCGGATTAAGGCACTCCAGTCGGCCTGCAGATCGTCGGTGGCTTTGACCGTCGCCCAATCGAAATCTTTCCGCTTCTCGCCGGCCTTGAGCCGCGGCGACATCCGCGCCGGATGCTTGAACGCCGGCGCGGGTG
>CAKZHN010000567.1 GCA_936924235.1 uncultured Rhodoplanes sp.
CTTAGCATCGTTTTGGGCAGGCAGCCCGCACCCGCCGCCACCAGTGCAAGGCTCGGTCCGCGCCCCGGCAGGTCGAAACGGCTTAGGGTTATTTTCTGTCAGGTATTGACTGACAGGCCGACTCCGTGACAACTTGTCGCAGGGGTGGCTGTAAATTCAAGCCTTTGAGAACACACGAGGATTCTATGCGCTCCGCTTCGCTCGCGGCCGGCATCGCGCTGGCCGTCTGCCTGACCATGCCGGCTCTTTCCGGTCCCATCGAGCATTCCGACACGAAGTCCCACGCCGCTTCGCCGACGTCCAAGAAGCACGCGGTGCAGGAGACCAAGCAGCCGACCTGGGAGGCCTGCTACGCGATGTCGAGGCAGCGCGGCTTCGACCACGACATCGACGAGTGGTTCCAGTCGATCAGCGACTGCCAGGAAGGTAAGATTCCGCTCTAGTTAGACGGACACGCAGCGGCAGGCGTCCTCCGCGCCCAGCCGCAACAAGACGGGCGGGTCCTGCCTTGCGGCAGGCCCGCCCGATCTTTTTGAAAGCAGCGTCCGAGGTCAGAGTTTCTTCACCTCGACCTTGCGGAACATGACCACGCCCTGGCCGAACTGCAGCGCGATCTTGCCATCCGGGAATTTGCTGTCCTCGCCACCGTCCACGGTCTTCACGCCGTTGAGCGTGATGGTGAACTTCGAGCCCTTCGCCACGATGTTGTAGGTGTTCCACTTGCCGCCGGTCTTGAGCACCGTTGCGGCCTTGGCGGTGTCGACGATGGCACCGGTGCCGTAGCTCGGGTCGGGCCGGGT
Organism: uncultured Rhodoplanes sp.; assembly: GCA_936924235.1. Classification (GTDB taxonomy): domain Bacteria; phylum Pseudomonadota; class Alphaproteobacteria; order Rhizobiales; family Xanthobacteraceae; genus Z2-YC6860. Next base: position 801 of record CAKZHN010000567.1, read on the forward strand.
GTCGAAGATGTTGACCTCGTATGCGGTCTTGCTGCCGACCTTGGCCGGATCGGTGCAACGGATGAAGATGCCGCTGTTGGCATCATTGCTGACCCAGAATTCGGCGCGAAGCTCGAAGTCCTTGAAGGATTCCTTCGAAACGAGATACGCCGCGACGGCCTTGGGGTCCTTCTTGTCGACGGCCACGATCGAGCCGTCGGCGATCTGGAAGTTAGCCGAGCCGTCGCCCTGCCAGTGGTCGAGATTCTTGCCGTCGAACAGCGTGATCCAGCCTTCCTCACTGGATACCGGGCCGGCCGCCGCAAATGTCGCAACGAGCAAAGCCGATGCGAATGTCGCCCAGCGTGTCATGAAGTCCTCCCTCAGGGTTGTGTTTATGGGCCAAGGCTAGCAAAGCCCGGCCTCCTCCGTCAGGGGGAGCATCCTCCGATCGGGGGAGATCTGCTGCAGTGCGGATTGATTTCGGTGCGGTGGGCAAGGCAGGATCGCGCCGCAAAAGGGAGGGATTTCCGATGCTTTCGGACGCAGACCGCAACAAGGCCGCCGACATCCTGATGGAGGCGCACAAGACCAAGAAGCAGGCGGTCCAGCTCTCGACCACCTATCCGGACATCACCATCGAGGACGCCTATTCGATCTCGACCATCGTGCATAAGCGCCAGATCGCGGCGGGCCGGAAGCTGATCGGCCACAAGGTCGGCCTGACCTCGAAGGCCATGCAGCGCTCCTCGCAGATCGACGAGCCGGATTTCGGCTACCTGCACGACGACATGATCATCCCGGACGGCGCCAAGGTGCCGCACGCCAACTACTGCCGGCCGCGCGTCGAGGTCGAGCTCGCCTTCGTGCTCGGCAAGAAGCTGATGGGCCCGGGCGTGGGCCTGACCGACGTGCTCGCCGCGACCGACTACGTCGTGCCGGCGCTCGAGATCGTCGACGCCCGCGTCCAGGACCCGCGCAAGATCTTCGACACCGTGTCGGACAACGGCGCCGCCGCCGGCATCGTGATGGGCGGCCGTCCGGTGCGGCCGATGGATGTCGACCTGCGCTGGGTGGGCGGCATCATGTACGTGAACTCCGAGATCGAGGAGACCGGCGTCGCCGCCGGCGTGCTCGGCCATCCGGCGATGGGCGTGGCCTGGCTCGCCAACAAGCTCGGCACCCTGGGCACACCGCTGGAGCCCGGCCATGTGGTGCTCGCGGGGTCCTTCACCCGCGTGGTGTTCGCCAAGAAGGGCGACACGCTGCACGGCGACTTCGGCACGCTCGGCGGCATCTCGCTGCAGTTCGTTTAAGGATCACGACCATGGATATGCCGCGCAACCACTTCAAGCACGCCATCGCCAAGGGCCAGCTGCAGATCGGGCTGTGGTGCAGCCTGTGCAGCACGGTCGCGGTCGAGGTCGTGTCGCACTCGGGCTACGATTGGCTGCTGCTCGACACCGAGCATTCGCCGAACGACGTGCCCGACATCCTGGGGCAGCTTCAGGCCGCGCAGTCCGGCACTGCGTCCTGCATCGTGCGGCCGGCCTGGAACGACATGGTGCTGATCAAGCGCTATCTCGACATCGGCGCCCAGACCCTGCTGCTGCCCTTCGTGCAGACTCCGGAGGAGGCCAAACGCGCGGTCGAATGGACGCGCTATCCGCCGAAGGGCGTGCGCGGCATCACCGGCTCGGGCCGCGCCAGCCGCTACGGCCGGGTGAAGGACTATCTGAAGAACGCCTCGAGCGAGATCTGCGTGCTGGTGCAGGTCGAGACCCGCGAGGCGCTGAAAGACATCGAGGCCATCGCCTCGGTCGACGGCATCGACGGTGTCTTCATTGGGCCCAACGACCTCTCGGCCTCGTTTGGCCATATCGGCAACTGGGGCCACGCCGAGGTGCAGGACGCCATCCAGGAGGCGGCCGTGAAGCTCAAGAAGGTGGGCAAGGCCGCCGGCATCCTCACCCCCAACGAAGAAGAAGCCAAGAAATTCATCCAGTGGGGGTACACGTTCGTGGCGGTCGGCGCCGACCTTGGACTGCTTGCAAAGAACGCCGACGGCTTGGCGAAGCGGTTCAAGCCGGGTACGTAAGGGCCTCGATTAACCGAGAGGCTCGATCCGCGTGTCGTGGCAGAACGTTCCCCGCGCCAGTTTCATGTTCCTGCACGCCGCGCGGTTGCAGGCGCACTATGCCACGCAGTGGCTGGCGCGCGCGGCGCGGGCCTATGTGCCGGCGCAGCCGAACGACTGGCACACCAATCTCGGCTGGGACGACGCGTTCGGCGGGCTCACGACCCATCCACTGCCGGACGGCTCGCGGCTGGGCTTGCGCATTGCCGACCTGACGCTCGCCTTCCTCGACGTGCATCCCAAGGAGCTTGCGCTCGACGGCCGCGCCGAGGCCGAGGTGCTGACCTGGCTGCGTGGCCACGTCTCGGCGCGTAACCTGGTCTCGGGCAAGCTCGATGAGCCGCTGCCTTACACACTGCCCGATCATGCGCTGGCACTCGGCGGACGCTATTCGCTCGAAGAGCTCGGCGATGCCTTCAAGGTGCTCGGCACCTGGTACGCCAATGCCCATGGCGCGCTCTCTGCGGCGCAGCGGCACCTGGCGTCGAAGAAGCTGAAAGCCCCGGTGGTGCGCTGCTGGCCGCATCATTTCGACTGCGACACGCTGGTCGAGCTCGGCCGCGGCCGCACCATGGGGCTCGGCTATTGTCCTGGGGACGAGTTCTGCGACGAGCCGTATTTCTACACCTCCATGTATCCGGAGCCGTCGATCCCGAAGCTGCCGCTGCTGCCCGCCATGGCGCACTGGCATACCTATAAGTTCCTCGCGGCGCTTGCGCCCGCGCACAAGATCGTCGCGGCCCACGACCAGGGCGGTTACGTCAAGCAATTCCTCGACGTGTCGGTGGCGGCCGCGCTCAACGCGCTGCGATAGCCGAGCGGCTTCAAGGCGATCGGCCTATTCGGGAAAGGCTGCGATCGATGCTGCAGTGTCGATCATGACCTGCTGGTTGTTGGTGATGAAGCCGCTGCTCGGCCGGTCGAGGTCGAGGATCGCAAGGATCACGCCGCAAACCAGCACGCCGAGGACATAAACCGGCCAGCGCGTCCGTCTCGCGCCGAGCCCGCTGGCGTAACCTGCGAACCCGCCGGACACGGCGGCAATGCCGAACAGCCCGAGCAGCACCAGGTTCGGCACGCGGTTTCGCAGGGCCGACAGCCTTTTGGCCTGATCGTCGATCATGTCGTTCAGTGTCTGGATGTAGAGTCCGGTCGGCACCATGCGGTTGTCTTTTTCGACCAGCGCCTTCGCCTGCATCCACAACGCCTCCTGAATGACATTCGAGCGATCGACGGCAGCGTTCATCTCTGCGAGCGAAGTGCCGCTTTGGACGACATCGACACGAATCTGGACATACTGCTTGAGCAGCTTGAGGCTTTCCGCTCGATAGGGGTCGGGCAGCAGGCGCGCCCGCAACGCGGTCGTGCCGATCGCATTGGCTTCGTTGAGAACCGCGTCGCGTCGCGCCTCAAACCGCGACAACGCCATCGCAAAGGTAAAGCCGATCAGGAGCGCCAGCAGGCCAAGAATGCCGCTCTCCAAGGTCGAGATATTGTTGCCGCCCCGGCCCTGACTCCGTGTTCCGACCTGCCAGCCGAGCTCGCTGACGGCCAGCACGACCGCCACAGCGGCGAGGAATATCATTGGCAGCGAGTAATTATAGAGATCGAGCATATTGCCGGCCGCGAATGGTTCGGTGACTGGTCCGGACAGGACGTCCAAAAAGTCTGGCACATCGGGCGACCGGGATAAACATTCGCCGCTTCGCAGCAAACAAATCGCCGTGCCGCATTGCGGCACGGCGCTGCGGCCATGGTGTCGTCCGCGGCTCGTCTTGGGCAAGCTCGATGCTCATTTCGGCGTCAACAGCAGCCTTCGCCGGTGCGAGAACGTGCTTGCGGATCGCGGCGGGCAAAGCGACGCTATCGACATCAACGGAAGACGCCGGAGCGCATGCTGCGGCGGTTTTGGCCTGGGGAGAGGCGGATGGCGATCGAGCGGTTCGAAGAAGACGAGTTGATGAGCAAGTACGTCATCCACAACGGTACGGTCTACATGTCCGGCCAGGTGGCCGACGATCCTTCGCAGGACTTCGAGGGCCAGCTCACCCAGATTCTCGCCAAGCTCGACGCCCAGTTCGCCAAGATCGGGATCGATCGCACGCACATGCTGAGCGTGATGGTGTGGATCGACGATTATCGGAAATGGGGCCGCCTGAACGCGATCTGGACGAAATGGGTGCCGGCCGGCCACAAGCCGGCTCGCAGTTGCGTCGAGGCGAAGATCGCTTTTCCGGAATACCAGGTCGAGATGGCGGTTGTCGCGGCACTGAAGCCGTAACGGTGATGGGGGCAAAGATCATGCATCAGCCGCGAAATCTTCTGCTGTCGGCGGTGCTGGCGTTGGCCGGCGTGCTCGCCGGCATCGCCGGCGCGAGCGCACAAAGCGGTCCGATCAAGATCCTCGTCGGGCTGCCTCCCGGCGGCGCCGTCGATATCGGCGCGCGCCTTTTGGGACAGAAGCTGCAGGCAAGTCTCGGGCAGACGGTCATCGTCGAGAACCGGCCGGGCGCATCCACGAGGCTCGCCACGCAGGCGCTCAAAGCGTCGGAGCCGAACGGTCAGACCTTGATGGTGGCGCCGGACGCCATCGTCGTGCTCTATCCTCATGTGTTCCGGGAGGTCGGGTACGATCCGATCAAGGATCTGACGCCGATTTCCAAGCTGCTGTTCTGGAGCTACGGCTTCGCGGTTCCGGCGGCATCGCCGGCAAAAACCTTTGCGGAGTTCGTCGCTCTGGCGAAGGCCGATCCGAAGTTGGCGCAGTTCGCGTCCCCGTCGACCGGAAGCAGCCAGCATATTCTGGGGCTGCAGCTCGGCGGGCTGATCGGTGTGAAGCTCGATCACATCCCATTCAAGGGCGCCGCCGATGCGATCAACGCGATGCTCGGCAACAGCGTCCCCTCGGCCATATTGACGCTCGGCGAGCTGACCAACCTGCATCAGGGCGGCAAGGCCCGGGTTCTGGCGACCTTCACGGCCGCGCGGACGGCGGACCTCAAGGAGGTGCCAACATTCGCCGAATTGGGATATCCGGCGATGCGGTCCAATGGCGTGGTTTCGGTATTCGGCCCGGCCGGAATGAAACCCGAGCTGGTCGAGCGTATCAGCCGCGCCGTCCGTGACGCCGTCGCCGATCCCGACGTCAAAGCGAGAATTGGCGCGATGGGCATGGAGGCCCAGGGCAGCACGTCCCAGGAGCTGGATGCCTACGACCGGTCGGAGCTCGAACGCTGGCGCGACGTGGTCAAGGCGTCAGGTTACGTGCCGGAGTGACCCGGGGCCCAAGTCCTACTTGAGCAGGTCGAGCACGCCCTGCTTGAGGGCGTCCCGTTCGCTTTTCGGCGCGTCGACCCCCATCGCCTGCAACTCGTTCAGCGAGGCCTGCGAGGCGAGCGGCGCCATGCGCACCGCGTCGCGGAAATCGGCCACGGCGTGCTCGCGATCGCCCTTCTGGCGGTAGACGACGCCGCGGTCGTGGTGGAGCTGCGCCATGGAGGGCGCCAGGCGAATGGCCTCGGTGTAGTCGGCAATGGCGAGGTCGAACTCGCCTTTCTCGCGGTAGGCGTTGCCGCGGATCGTGAAGGCGTCGATCCATGATGGATTGAGCCGGACCACCGCGCTGTAATCTGCGATGGCGAGGTCTTGCTCGCCCTTGCGTCGATAAGCTTCGCCACGGCCGCGATAGGCGCGCCATTCTTTCGGCGCGAGGCGGATCGCCTCGCTCAAGTCCGCAATGACGCGATCATCGTCGTTTTCATCGAGATAGGCATAGCCGCGGTAAAGGTAGGCGTCGGCCAATTTGGGGTCGAGCTCGATGGCGCTCGCAAAGTCGGCCAAGGCCTGCGCGCGGTTGCCGTTCTGATGATGGTTCAGGCCGCGCAGGGTGACGTACAAGGCGTTCTTCGGTTCGAGCCGGGCCGCGGCATCAAAGTCCGCGACCGCGTCCTCGAACCGGAGCAGCCGCTGGTTGAGGCGGCCACGATGGTAGCGCGCATAGGCATAGTCGGGCGCGATCCGGATCGCTTCGGTGTCATCTGCGAGTGCGTCGTCGAAATCGCCGTGGTCCTGCCGGGCAAAGCTGCGCTCAGTCAGTGCGTAGGCACGGACCGGCGGCACCACCTTCGGATTTTCAGCGACATTTGTGCAGGCCTCTATCCGGCGCTCGTACTGGGCTGAATGGCAGTCGTCCAGGGTCTGGCCGTTGATCGTCGAGACCTTGAACGTGAAGGTGACGCCGGTGAGCAGGGCGAGGAGCGCTTTGAGGGCCAGCATGGCGGTGCCTAAGAGGAAGTGGGAGGCTTCCCCTTTGGTCGTATCAGGCCGGGGCGAGGTTCAAGGGCCGGTCACGGTGGCGAACGGCGCGTTGAGCCGAACCGTCCGCGCTCAGAGCTTGGTTGACGCCCGGGACAACAGCTTCCAGTCCGCACCCTGCTTCTGCCAGTTCATCAGGATGTGGAGCTTGTTGGCTGTCTTCTTGCCCTCGGGGATCGTCTCGCCTTCGCTCACCCAGGTGAAGCGCACGATGGCGGCCGGGCCAACGATGTGGATCTTCGGATCCTGATAGGCGAGCGACAGGAAGCGCGATTTGCCGTTGGTGGCGTTGGTGATGAAGGTCTTCTTGTCCTCGACCCGCGCATCGGAGTGGCTGTAGCTCAGATCCGCCGCACACAGCGCATCGAGCGCCTTCGGATCGGCCGCGACCTGAGCGGCGCGGAACGCCTCGACGTTCTTCGCCACGGCGTCTTCATCCGGCGAGCCGGCGAGGGCCGGCAAGACACTTGGAGCAATACCCAGAAGCCCGACGGCGAGAGCCGGCAGGGCCAACTGACGACGATCGATTTCCATGTCTTCCTCCCTTTGATCTGCCGTTTCGATCGGCAGGCTTGTTGACGGCAGTCTTGCAGTCGCGGTGTTTGTTGTCGAGCGCGGCCTAGTAGTTCAGCTCGTAACTCCCGTCGCCGCGGATGATCTTCAGATACCGCTCGGCCGAGCGCTCCAGCACGCCCTTGCCGTCTGACCAGATGGTGCGGTCGGCGAAGGCGCCATGGATGCGGTCGAATTTGTAGGGCTTCAGCGACTTCACCACGCCCTCGACGCGCGGCGCCGACAGCGGAATGAAATTCGGGTAGCTCCACATGAAGCTCACCGACTTGTTGTCCTGCACCACCTGCACGATGTCGCCGGAGAGGAGCGCGCCCTTGCCGCCGGCGCCCTGCGCCCAGTGCAGCGTGGTGCCGCCCGGATAGTGCCCGCCCGAGCAGATCAGCGTCAGGCCGGGCAACAGCTCCTTGGTCTCGCCCTCCCAGAGCTTGATCGCGGGATCGCCGCGCATGATCCATTTCTTGTCGGCGGCATGCAAATACACCGGGATGCCGCCGAAGGCGCGGCTCCATTCCGCCATGCACGTGTAGTAATGCGGATGCGAGATCGCGATGGCTTTGAGCCCGCCGAGACCATTGATCAGCTCGACGGTGGCCTGGTCGACCAGCGCGATGCAGTCCCACAGGATGTTGCCCTGTGGCGTGCACAGGAGTTGCGCGCGCTGGCCGATGCCGAACTGCGGGAAGGTCGTGATCGAGATGAGGTTGGGCTCGAGCTCGCGCCAGCCGTTGGTGTAGCGCTTCTGCAGGCTGTCGAGCGTGGTCCAGCCCTGGCCGCTCGGCGGCACGTATTGGCGCTCGTCGTCGCAGATCGGGCAGGTGGCCGGCGGCTTGTCGCCCGGCTCGTATTGCGTGCCGCAGGTGGTGCAGATGAAGGCGGGCATGACGGCTCCTTGCTGAGGGAGCAATCCTAACGCGCCGGGAGCCGGGAAGGGGAGAGGCGTTCAGGCCGCGGCGGCCGCGGGCGTGGCTGCCTTGCGTCCGCCGCCGATGAACAGCACCGCAACCGCGGCGATCAGGCAGAGCGTGCCCGACACCATGAAGGCCTGCATATAGCCGCCGAAGCTCTCGCGGAGCAGCCCGGCGAAAAAGGCCGCCGACGCGCCGCCGAGCTGATGGCACATGAACGCCCAGCCGTAGACCATGCCGGCCTTCTCACGTCCGACGGCGTTGCTGATCAGCCGCACCGTCGGTGACACGGTGGCGAACCAGTCGAGCCCGTAGAACACCGCGAACAGGCTCATGGTGTAGAAGTCGGCGAACGAGAACGGCAGATAGAACAGCGACAGCCCGCGCAGCCCGTAATAGGCGAACAACAGATGCCGGTTGTCGAAGCGGTCGGAGAGCCAGCCGGCGCTGGTGGTGCCGATGAAGTTGAACACGCCCATGGTGGCGAGCAGCGCCGCGCCGGTCACCTCGGTGTAGCCCTGGTCGATGCAGGCCGGAATGAGGTGCGTGCCGATCAGCCCGTTGGTCGACGCGCCGCACACGAAATAGGTCGAGGCGACGATCCAGACGTCGCGGCTGCGCACCGCAATCCCCAGCGCGTTGAAGGCGAGCGCGATCGGATTGCCCTGCGCGGGCTTCACCGGCTCGGGCGCGCCGGTCTCGCCGTAGGGCGCGAGGCCTACGTCCTGCGGCCGGTCGCGCATGATCAGCGCCACCAGCGGGATGATCACGCACAGCACGGCCGCGATGGCGAGCACGGTGGTGCGCCAGCCGAACGCCGCGGTGACGTTGGCCATCACCGGCAGGAAGATGAGTTGCCCGGTCGAGGCGCCGCCGCTGAGGATGCCGAGCGCAAGGCCGCGCCGCGCCGTGAACCAGCGCGCCGCGATGGTGGCCGACAGCACGGTCGCGAGAAACCCGGTGCCGGAGCCGACCAGCACGCCCCACATCAGGATGAGCTGCCACGGGTAGCGCATCATCGACGTCGAGGCGACGCCCAGCCCCACCAGCGTCAGCGCGATGAGCACCGAGCGGCGGATGCCGAACCGCTCCATCACGGCCGCGGCGAACGGGCCGATGCAGCCGTAGAGCAGGAGATTGATCGAGACCGCGAAGCCGATGGTGGCGCGCGACCAGTGGAATTCCTCCTCCAGCGGCACCATCAGGATGCCGGGCGTGGAGCGGATGCCGGAGCTCGTCAGCAGCACCAGGCAGGTGACGCCGACGACGATCCAGGCGTAGTGGATTTTCTTGAATTCCGGCATGAGGAATCCCACGCTGACCCAGGATCAGCGTGGGATCAAGTGGTCATGCCGCAGTCCTGAACTGCATGGCCGTGCGGATCGCACTGGCGTTGCCAACGTCGAACCCGGACCGGCCCTACATGAAGCCCGGATTGCGCGGCAGATAGCGGCGCCAATCGCCGAACTCACGAGACGACATCAGCAGCATGGGAAACGCGATGCGCATGCCGGCTTGGATGGCCGCTTCGAGCGCCTTGCTGGCGGTGCCGGGAATGAAAGCCGACGCTTGCGCTGCGCCAATGTCGAGAGCCAGACGGAGCGCCGTGCGAAAGGCATGGCCAAGCAGGCCGGGCCGCGTGACGGCCATCGGCCCGATATGGCCTCCTGCCGCGACATAGGCGTAACCGACGGGATCGCTGCCGTCATAGAGCAGCACGCCCTTCATGCCTTGATCCGCAAGCAGAAATCTATGGTGCTTGTCGCGCGATGTGCCGAGCGCACTCGCATCGGCTTGCGCGAGCACCTGGAGTTGGCCGGCCGAACCGTCGATCGGCACGGCGCGCATATTTTCTTCGCCGGGCAATCGGCTCTGCAAAATTTCTCGCGAGACAGAGACGTTGTAGATCGGCGTGCGGGGCAGGATGCCGTGCCGGATATAGAGGCCCTGCGAGCTCGTATTGAACGCAAAGGTGATCAGGGCCTTGCTGGCGGCACGGCGCCTCTCCGCGTGTTGCAAGGTTCGTTTGAGCAATTCGTTGCCGATGCCTCGGCTTTGATTTCCGGGCACAACGAACAGCTCGGCGAGAAACCACAGGTCGCCGCTCGCCCAGCTGAAGGCGAAGCCCCGCATTTCGCCGTTGTCTTCGGCGACCCAGAGACCGTCCGGATCGTCTTGCAGCGAGAACGCCTGGAAGACGGGCGGCCGCACAGTCGCGATCGCCCCGAAGCCGTGGCGCGTGGTGAGGTCGTTGATGCTGGAGACGACCAGGGCCTGCGCCGTCGCGAGCTCGTCGGCGCGGGCGGTTCGGTATTCCAGCGTCATCGGCGCGCTACGCCGGGATCGGCACCTCGCCGACGTCCTTCGGCACCTTGTAGCCCTTCTGCGTTGCCGGCTTCTTCGCGATCGTCGTGTACCAGCGCAGCACGTTCGGATACTGCTTCATGTCGACGGTCTGCCACTCGTAGCGGCTGATCCACGGCCAGATCGCGATGTCGGCGATCGAATATTCGTCGGCGACATATTCACGGCCGTCGAGCCGCTTGTTGAGCACGCCGTAGAGCCGGTGCGCTTCCTTCAGATAGCGCTCCTCGGCGTAGGGCGCCTTGCCGGGATTGTACTTCACGAAGTGATGCACCTGGCCGAGCATCGGGCCGGGGCCGCCCATCTGCCAGTTCAGCCACTCGATCACCTTCCAGCGCTTCTCGCCGGACTTCGGCAGGAGCTTGCCGCTCTTGTCGCCGAGATATTGCAGGATCGCGCCGGACTCCATCAGCGACAGGCCATTGTCGCGGTCGACGATCGCAGGGATGCGGTTGTTCGGGCTGATCTTGAGGAATTCCGGCTTGAACTGCTCGTCCTTGCCGATGTCCACCGCATGCACGGTGTAGGGCAGGCCCATCTCCTCGAGCGCGATGGAGATCTTGCGGCCGTTCGGCGTGGTCCAGGTGTACAGATCGATCACGGGCGTTCCTCAGATGTTGTTTCAGCTTCCGCGGTAAGTCGTATAGCTCCAGGGCGTGGCGAGCAACGGCACGTGATAGTGCCCTTCGGGCTCGGCGATGGAAAAGCGGATCGGCACCACGTCGAGAAACGGTAGATCGGCGAGCTGCGAATGCGTCAGGCTCGCGAAATACGCGCCGATATAAAACGTCAGTTCGTAGGTGCCGATGCGCAGTGGCTCCCCGCCAATGAGCGGCGCATCGGTGCGGCCGTCGGCATTCGTCGCCGTTTCTTTGAGCAAGCCCCGCGCGGACGCGCCGATCTCGTGCAGCGTGATCCTCACGCCGGGCGCAGGCCGGCCGCTGACCGTGTCGAGCACGTGAGTCGACAGCCGTCCCGTCGTGGTGGGCTTGCCCGGGCCGTCGACCATGTCGACCAGACGCAGCCGCGTGATCAGGCCGATCTCGGTGAGCGCCGCGGCGCGCTCGGTCGCAGCATCGTTGCCGAGCCGCCGCTCGAACTGCCGCAGGGTGGAGTCGCGGGTGTGACGGCGGACGCAGATGATACAGGGAAAGCCGAATTTCTCGCGGTAGGCGGCGTTGAGCCGGCTGAAGCGGTCGAATTCTTCCGCGCTCAATCGGTCGAGGCCGAGCCCGCCCTGTTCGGCCTGGGAGTGGCCGGTCAATTCGGCGCGCTTGACCCGGCTGCCGAGCTCCGGGTGTCCGCCGATGAAGGCCTGGACCTTGTCGGCCGGCGCCGTCCGGACCGCCTGCATCATCGCCTCGTGCAGCGCGGCAACGCTGGGGTAGGGCCGGCCGCTCGCCGCCGCCTCGGCCACCCAGGGAGCGTGTTCGAACGTTTCGGCCGCCGCCGCGACAAATGGGTTGGCGGGCATGGCGTTGAGGGCGTCTAGCGTTAGCGGCGTCCGGGTCATGAGCCCAGTTAACCACCCCCCAAAGGGGTTTGGCGACTGTTTTTGCTTGCGGATCAAGGGGTTTAAGGAGACATTGCAATGCCTTTGAACCTGACGGCCATTAGCCGCGACAAATCCCACGAGAGCCGAGACTTGACTGCGAACCCAGCCACTTCGGACGAAGTCCTGATTGGACGGATCGCAAACGGGGACCGGCTTGCGATGCAGGTGCTGTTTGCCCGGCATCACGTGCGGGTGTACCGGTTCGTGCTGCGGCTGGTTCGCGAAGAAGCCACCGCGGAGGACCTGATCAGCGAAGTGTTCCTCGATGTCTGGCGGCAGGCCGGGCGGTTCGAGGGACGATCCCAGGTTTCGACCTGGCTGCTGGCCATCGCCCGCTTCAAGGCCTTGTCCGTTCTGCGCCGGAAACCGGAGCAGGAGCTGGACGAGGAGATGGCGGAGGCGATCGAGGACACCTCGGACACCCCCGACGTCACGCTCGAGAAGAAGCAGAAGGCGGATGTGATCCGGCAATGCCTCAGCGGGCTTTCCGCGGATCACCGGGAGATCATCGATCTGGTCTACTACCACGAGAAGTCCGTGGAAGAGGCGGCCGAGATCATTGGAATTCCGGAAGCAACCGTCAAAACGCGAATGTTCTACGCGCGTAAGAAGCTGGCGGAGCTGCTCAAGGCTCAAGGCATTGAAAGAGGTTGGCCATGAACGCAATGAAGAAAGAAGCGGGCGAGCTTCCGGAAGACATCGAGCTCCTGCTGCCGTGGCATGCCGCGGGCACGCTGAGCCGCCGCGACGCCGCGCGCGTCGAGCAGGCGCTGGCCAATGACAATGAACTCGCCGCCCGCTACGAGCTGGTGCGCGAGGAGCTGGGCGAAGCGATCCGGCTCAACGAGAATCTCGGTGCGCCGTCGGCGCGGGCCATGGAGTCGCTGTTCAAGAAGATCGACGCCGAGCCCAAGCGCGAGATGAAGTCGTCGTTCCAGCTCGGCGCCTGGCTGACCGAAATGTTCGCAAGCTTCTCGCCGCGGACGCTGGCTTACGGCGCGACCGCAGCGGCGCTCGCCATCGTGCTGCAGGCCGGGATCCTGGCCGGCGTGTTCGTGAAGCAGGGCACGGCGAATGGCCCCGAGTTGGCTTCCGTGCACGACACGCAGACCGCGGCCTACATCAACATCCGCTTCAAGCCCGAGGCGAGCGTGGCGGACATCACTCGTCTTCTGAGCAGCAACAAGGCAGTTATCGTCGAAAGCCCGAAGTCGACCGACGGCTTCTTCAAGGTGCGGGTTGCCGACAAGGCGATCTCCGATACCGAGCTGAGCGCGGTGACCAAGACGCTGCGCGACAATCCGGCGGTCAGTTTCGTAGCCAAGGCGCAGTAAACAAGGCGCCACCCAACAGGCCATCGCGGGCGTGACGTCCGGGATGGCCACTGCCTCCGGCCGGAAGGCCGCCTGGTGCAAGCGGTTAGGCCGGAAACGGCGAGGCCACAAAGGCGTCGCCATTGAGGCTCACGTTTTGCGGAAGGCGCGTTTTGCGCGGAGGATTTATGATGGGCATTTTGAGCAAGCGTTTCAAGCCGATCGGATTGCTGTCGATCTCGACCGCGCTCGCGATGGTGGTCGTCGCCGCGGCCTCCTCGGACACGCAGGCGCAGATGCGCATGAACAGCGTGTCGATTGGGCCGCGCGGTGGCATGGGCGCCGGCGGCGGCATGAGCATGGGCGGCAGCGTGGGCGGTTTCCGCACCGAGCCGCGCTTCCAGCGTCTCCAGAACGACGTGATCACCGACGGCCAGCCGACCCGCAAAGGCAAGGGCAAGACCGCTGTCGCGACCGGCGGCGACCGTCCGGGTCACCGGCCGCCGGGCAAGCGCCCGGGCGGGACGATCATCGTGCCGGTCGTCACCGGCGTCGGCGTCGTCACCACCGGACCCACGGGTGCAGGCCCAGCGCAGCCGCCTGGCGGAGGCACCACGTTCGCGCAGCGCGGCGGGCTCTACCTGCCGCCGCCGAACGCGCTGTACGTCAAGGACGAGGTGCTGCTGGAGTTCGCCGGCCAGGTATCGCCTGCCACCAGCCGCGCGATCTCAGTCCGCAATGGTCTCACGCGGCTCGAGTCGCTTTATCTCCCGCTCACCAACACCACGATGTTCCGCTGGAAGATCACCGACGGCCGTCCGGTGCCCTTGGTGCTCAACCAGCTCAACCGCCGCGAAGGCAGCCGCATCTTTGCGCTGCAGCCGAATTTCATCTTCCGCACCGTGCAAGACGGCGAGGCCAAAGCTGAAGCCAAGCCCGAGGCGCAGCCCGATGCCGCCGCCGGCATGTCACTGCAGGCGGCGCCGGAGCCGCAACCCCGATCGGAGCTCAAGCCCGAGCCGACGCCGGCTGCGGCCGCCGCAGCCGCACTGCCGCAAGCTGGCGATCCGGCGCAATACGTGCTCGCCAAGCTTCACATCGGCGAGGCGCACAGTCTCGCCAATGGCGACAAGGTGCTGGTCGCGGTGATCGACTCCGGCGTCGACCTCGGCCATCCCGAGCTGAAAGGCGCGGTGGCGGGCTCGTTCGACGCGCTCGACAAGCCCGAGAAGCCGCACACCCACGGCACAGCGATCGCCGGCGCGATCGTCGCGCATGCGCGCCTGATGGGCGCCGCGCCCGCCGCGCGCATTCTCGCGATCCGCGCCTTCGGCTCTTCGGGCACGAGCAGCGACGCCACCACCATGGCGATTATCAAGGGCCTGAAATACGCCACCGACCAGAAGGCGCTGGTGATCAACATGAGCTTCGCCGGTCCGACCGATCCGGGCCTCGGCCGGCATCTCGCCGCCGCCAAGGCCAACGGTGCGGTGCTGGTCGCGGCCGCCGGGAACTTCGGTCCGAAGTCGGGGCCGCAATATCCGGCTGCTGACCCGAACGTGATCGCGGTCTCGGCGACCGACGCCGACGATCAGATCTTCAAGGCGTCCAACATCGGCCCGCATATCTCGGTGACGGCGCCAGGCGACCACATCCTGCTGCCTGCGCCCGACGGCGACTATCAGGTCACCTCGGGCACCTCGTTCTCGGCGGCTTACGTGAGCGGCGTCGCCGCGCTGATCCTGCAGCGCGCGCCCGGGCTCAAGCCGGACGGCGTGCGTAAGGTGCTGGAGCAGACCGCGAAGGACCTGGGGCCGGCCGGCAAGGACCCGGAATTCGGCGCCGGCATGGTCGATGCCTATCAGGCGCTGCTGGCGGTGCAGTCCGGCGCCGCGTCGGCGGCCGGGCAGGGCGGCGCGCCGCAGCCCAAGGTGTCGGCACAGTAAATTTCTCCTGCAGGATTCGATGACAAGGGGCCGGGATTTCGGCCCTTTGTTTTTTCGCGTTCGCGCCGCCTGTGCGCGCCTTTGTGACTTTTCGCACAGCCCGCTTGTTGCCGCGGCTCCGCGCTGAACCTTTCCGGTGCGGGGCCGACCAATGGCCATGAGGACCATCCCGGTCCGCCAGATATCCCAAAGGGGAGAGAGCCATGAACATCAAGTCGAAGATTGCCGCAGGCCTTGCCGTTGTGACGCTTGCCGCCAGCCTCACCGTTCCGACCAGCGCCGCCAATGCGGGTGGCCATCATGGTTGGGGCATTGCCGGTGCCGTGATCGGTGGCGCCATCGTCGCGGGTGCGGTTGCCAACGCCTATGCCGAGCCGGTCTACGTCGACGGTTATCGCCGCTGCCGCTTCGAGCGCCAGTACGACGCCTACGGCTACTACGTCGGCACCGTGAAGGTCTGCCGCACCTACTGATCGAGAGCTGCGGACCGGCGCGCACGCCCCCGCCTTCCCCTCGCGTCGGTCTCAAAGGCCCGCCCGGATGGTTCGCCATCCGGGCGGGTGTTTTTTGTGCAGTTTTTATGAAGAGGAACGCGGCGCGACATCACGGTTTTGGCAATCAGACTTTGGCAATCAGACTTTGGAGGGTCTGGACGGCCGCGGCCAAGCCCTTCTAAATGGCGGGGTTCTGGGAGTGGATGCGTGTCCGGGAGGGTCTGAGGGGACCGTCCGGGCCAAAGGCGCATCCAGGGAAAACGCGCCGATGGCCGAGTGCATCCTCGAGACCGAGGGGCTGACCAAGGAGTTTGCCGGTTTCGTCGCCGTCAACGGCGTCAATCTGCGTGTGGAGCGCGGCTGCGTGCACGCGCTGATCGGCCCCAACGGCGCCGGTAAGACCACCTGCTTCAACCTGCTCACCAAGTTCCTGCAGCCGACCCGCGGCCGCATCCTCTACAAGGGCAACGACATCACCGCGATGGCGCCTGCCGACGTCGCCCGGCTTGGCATGGTGCGGTCGTTCCAGATCTCGGCGGTGTTCCCACATCTCACGGTGCTGGAGAACGTGCGGATCGCGCTCCAACGTGAGCGCGGCGGCTCGTTCGACTTCTGGCGCTCCAAGCGCGTGCTGAACCGCTACAACGAGCGTGCGCTGTCGCTGATCGCCGACGTTGGCCTCTCCGACTTCGTCAACATCGCCGCGGGCGAGCTGCCGTATGGCCGCAAGCGTGCGCTCGAGATCGCGACCACGCTGGCGCTCGATCCGGAGATGCTGCTGCTCGACGAGCCCACCGCCGGCATGGGCCACGAGGACATCGAGCGGATCGCGGCGCTGATCAAGCGCGTCGCCGCCGACCGCACCGTGCTGATGGTCGAGCACAATCTCAGCGTCGTCGAGAATCTCTGCCAGCGCATCACCGTGCTGACGCGCGGCCGGGTGCTCGCCGAAGGCGACTACGCGACGGTGTCGAACAATCCGGAAGTGCGCGAGGCCTACATGGGTACGGGCCATGCTTGACGTGCGGGCGCCGCTGCTTTCGGTCAAGGACCTCAACGCCTGGTACGGCGAGTCCCACATCCTGCACGGCGTGTCTTTCGACGTGCATCAGGGCGAGGTGGTGACGCTGCTTGGTCGCAACGGCGCCGGCAAGACCACCACGATGAAGTCGATCATGGGCATCGTCGGCCAGCGCCGCGGCTCGGTGACGTTCGAGGGTCGCGAGCTGATCGGCTGTGCTTCAAACGAGATTGCCCGCGCTGGCATCGCGCTCTGTCCCGAGGAGCGCGGCATCTTTGCGAGCCTCACGGTGCAGGAAAACCTGATGCTGCCGCCGCAGGTGCGGCAGGGCGGGCTGTCGCTCGACGCGATCTTCGAACTGTTCCCCAATCTGAAAGAGCGGCTCGGCTCGAGCCAGGGCACCAAGCTCTCCGGCGGTGAGCAGCAGATGCTGGCGATCGGCCGCATCCTGCGCACCGGCGCGCGGCTGCTGCTGCTCGACGAGCCGACCGAAGGGCTCGCCCCGGTCATCATCCAGCAGATCGGCAAGACGATCCGCACCTTGAAGCAGCAGGGCTTCACCATCCTCCTGGTCGAGCAGAACTTTCGCTTCGCCTCGACGGTGGCCGATCGCTACTATGTGATGGAGAACGGCCGCATGGCCGAAAGCTTCGCGAGCGCCGAGCTCGAAGCCAATCTCGGCAAGCTGCACGAATATCTGGGAGTGTAATGGGAAGAGCGAAACGCAAAGACAAAAAGAGAGCCGGGAGGACAGGTCAATGAAACGAACAATGATGTTGGCGGGCATCGCCGCCGTGCTGGCGGCCGGTATCGCGGCAGGCTCCGCGAACGCCCAGCAGCAAGCCGTCAAGGTCGGCGTGCTCACCGACATGTCGAGCCTCTATGCCGACGTGACCGGGCCGGGCTCGCTGCTCGCCGCCAAGATGGCGGCAGCCGATTTCATGAAGGATCATCCGAACGTCAAGGTCGAGGTGATCGGCGGCGATCACCAGAATAAGGCCGACGTCGGCACCAGTCTCGCCAACCAGTGGTTCGACGCCGACAAGGTCGACATGATCATCGACGTGCCGAACTCCGGCGTGGCGCTCGCCATCAGCCAGGTCGCGAGCCAGAAGAACAAGGTGTTCATCGGCTCGGGTCCTGCGACCTCCGACCTGACCGGCGCCAAGTGCAACGCCAACACCGTGCACTGGACTTACGACACCTGGATGCTGGCGAACGGCACCGGCAAGGCCATCGTCAAGACCGGCGGCGACACTTGGTTCTTCCTCACCGCCGACTACGCGTTCGGCCAGGCGCTGGAGCGCGACACCACCGAGGTGATCAAGAAGAACGGCGGCAAGGTGCTGGGCGGGGTCCGCCATCCGCTGAACACCGCGGACTTCTCCTCGTTCCTGCTGCAGGCGCAGTCGTCCAAGGCCAAGGTGATCGGCCTCGCCAACGCCGGCGGCGACACCATCAACTCGATCAAGCAAGCCGCCGAATTCGGCATCGTCAAGGGCGGCCAGAGCCTCGCGGGTCTGCTGGTGTTCGCGAGCGACATCAATGCGCTCGGGCTGAACATCGCGCAGGGTCTCATCTTTACCGAGACCTGGTACTGGGACCTCAACGACAACAGCCGCGCCTGGACCAAGCGCTGGCAGGCCGAGCGCGGCGCCACCGGCAAGGTGCCGACCATGAACATGGCCGGCGTCTATGCTGGTACGCTGCATTATCTGAAGGCCGTCACTGCGCTCAAAGCCTCGGCCGACGGCAAGGCCGTGGTCGCCGAGATGAAGAAGCTGCCGACCGACGATCCGCTGTTCGGCAAGGGCACCATCCGCGCCGACGGCCGCAAGCTGCACCCGGCCTATCTGTTCGAAGTCAAGAAGCCTTCGGAGTCCAAATATCCCGGCGACTTCTACAAGACCCGCGCCACCATTCCGGCAGACGAAGCCTTCCGCCCGTTGAAGGAAGGCGGCTGCCCGCTGGTGAGCGGCTGATAAACTCGGAAATGAAAGAAGGAGTACCACGAATGAGAAAACTCTTGAGCCTCGCGGCCGCCTTTGCCGCGCTGGCCTGCGCCCCCGCGCAGGCGGAAGACATCAACGTCAAGATCGGCGTGCTGACCGACATGTCGAGCCTCTACGCCGACCTCGGCGGACCGGGCTCGGTCGCGGCCGCGAAGCTCGCGATCGCCGACTTCACCAAGGATCATCCGAACGTCAAGGTCGAGTTGATCTCGGGCGACCACCAGAACAAGGCCGACGTCGGATCGAACCTCGCCAACCAGTGGTTCGACGTCGACAAGGTCGACATGATCATCGACACGCCGAACTCCGGCGTTGCGCTGGCGGTGAGCCAGATCGCGGCCACCAAGAACAAGCTGTTCATCGGCTCCGGTCCCGCCGCCTCGGATCTCACAGGCTCCAAGTGCAACGCCAACACGGTGCACTGGACCTACGACACCTGGATGCTGGCGAACGGCACCGGCAAGGCGATCGTCAAGGGCGGCGGCGACACCTGGTTCTTCCTGACGGCCGACTACGCCTTCGGCCATGCGCTCGAGCGCGACACCACCGAGATCGTCGAGAAGAACGGCGGCAAGGTGCTCGGCAAGGTCCGTCATCCGCTGAACACCGCGGACTTCTCCTCGTTCCTGCTGCAGGCGCAGTCGTCCAAGGCCAAGGTGATCGGCCTCGCCAACGCCGGCGGCGACACCATCAACTCGATCAAGCAGGCCGCCGAGTTCGGCACCGTCAAGGGCGGCCAGAAGCTCGCGGGCCTGCTGGTGTTCGCAAGCGACATCAACGCGCTCGGCCTGCAGACCGCGCAGGGGCTCACGTTCACCGAGACCTGGTACTGGGACATGAACGACGCCAATCGCGCCTGGACCAAGCGCTGGCAGGAAGAGCGGAAGGCGGCCGGCAAGTTCCCGACCATGGTGCATGCCGGCGTCTATGCCGGCATCCTGCACTATCTCAAGGCGCGTGCGGCGCTCGGCGGTTCGCCGGACGGCAAGACCGTGACGGCCAAGATGAAGGAGCTCAAGACCGACGACCCGCTGTTCGGCAAGGGCGAGATCCGCGTCGACGGCCGCAAGATCCACGACGCCTATCTGTTCGAGGTGAAGAAGCCGTCGGAGTCGAAGCATCCGGGCGACTTCTACACGCTGAAGGCCACCATCCCGGCGGCGGAAGCCTTCCGTCCGCTCAAGGAAGGCGGCTGCCCGCTGGTGAGCGGCTGACGGTCTCGTGTCCCGGATGCGGTGCAGCGCGAAGCGGTGCACCGCTGATCCGGGACCGTTACGGACACCGTTTGTGGAACGGTCCCGGGTCTGCAGCGCACCACTTCGCTAACGCTTCGTGATGCGCTGCGCCCGGGACATGTTACGGCGAGATTGATCTAAACCGCATGTTCGAAATCTTCGGCATCCCATCCACGGCCCTGTTCGGACAGCTGTTGATCGGCCTGATCAACGGCTCGTTCTACGCGCTGTTGAGTCTCGGCCTCGCCGTGATCTTCGGCATGCTCAACATCATCAACTTCACCCACGGCGCCCAGTACATGCTGGGTGCCTTCACGGCGTTCCTGCTGCTCGACAATCTCGGCATCGGCTACTGGTGGGCGCTGATCGTCGCGCCGCTGGTGGTCGGCCTGATCGGCGTCGTGATCGAGCGCACGCTGCTGCAATGGCTCTATAAGCTCGATCATCTTTACGGCCTGCTGCTGACCTTCGGCCTGGCGCTGATCATCGAGGGCCTCGCCCGCAACAAATACGGCTCGGCGGGCCTGCCTTACACCGTGCCGGAATCGCTGACCGGCGGCACCAACCTCGGCTTCATGTTCCTGCCCAATTACCGGGCCTGGGTGGTCGCGGCCTCGCTCGGCGTCTGCCTCGCCACCTGGTTCGTCATCGAGCGCACCAAGCTCGGCGCTTACTTGCGCGCCGCGACCGAGAATCCGACGCTGGTTCGCGCCTTCGGCATCAACGTGCCGCTGATGATCACGCTGACCTACGGCTTCGGCGCTGCGCTTGCCGCGTTTGCCGGCGTGATGGCTGCGCCGATCTATAACGTCAGCCCGCAGATGGGCTCCTCGCTGATCATCGTGGTGTTCGCCGTGGTGGTGATCGGCGGCATGGGCTCGATCATCGGCGCGGTCGTCACCGGCTTCGGCCTCGGCATCGTCGAGGGCCTGACCAAGGTGTTCTTCCCGGAGGCCTCCAACACCGTGATCTTCGTCATCATGGCGATCGTGCTGCTGGTCCGGCCCGCGGGCCTGTTCGGACGGAGGGCGTGAGCATGGAGCAGCGCACCGAGGCGGCTGCGCCGGTGGCCTCCGCCGCCCATTCGTCGCGCAACTGGAGCGAGCCGCTCGCCTTCGTCATCATGGTGGCGCTGCTCGCCATTGCGCCCAAGGCGATCTATCCGATGTTCATCATGCAGGCGCTGTGCTTTGCGCTGTTCGCCTGCGCCTTCAACCTGCTGATCGGCTACGTGGGCCTGCTGTCGTTCGGCCACGCGCTCTATTTCGGCTGGGCGAGCTATCTGGCCGCGCATTCCGCCAAGGTCTGGGGCTTCCCGCCCGAGCTCGCAGTCCTGACCGGCACGCTGACCGCCTGCCTGCTCGGCATCGTCGCGGGGGCGCTGGCGATCCGCCGCCAGGGCATCTATTTCGCGATGATCACCTTGGCGTTGGCGCAGATGATGTTCTTCTTCGCGCTGCAGGCCAAGTTCACTGGCGGCGAGGACGGCATCCAGGCGGTGCCGCGCGGCAAGCTGTTCGGCTCGATCGATCTCGCCGACCCGACCAACATGTACATCACCACGGTCGCGGTGTTCCTGTTCGGCTTCCTGCTGATCTACCGCATCATTCATTCGCCGTTCGGCGAGGTGCTGAAGGGCATTCGCGAGAACGAGGCGCGCGCCATCTCGCTCGGCTACAAGACCGACCGCTACAAGCTGATGGCCTTCGTGCTCTCGGCGACGCTCGCGGGGCTGGCCGGCTCGACCAAGGCGATCGTGCTGCAGATCGCTTCGCTCACCGACGTCGACTGGCCGATGTCGGGCGAGGTGGTGCTGATGGCGCTGGTCGGCGGCCTCGGCACCGTGTTCGGCCCGGTGGCGGGCGCCTTCATCGTCGTCGCCATGCAGAACTATCTGGCCCAGGTCGGGCAGTGGGTCACGGTGATCCAGGGTGTGATCTTCGTGGTCTGTGTGCTGGCCTTCCGCCGCGGCGTGATCGGCGAGATCGCGCATTATCTGAAGATCAAGCTCTAGCCTCGCGGTCATTCCGGGGCGCGGACGAAGTCCGCGAACCCGGAATCCATACTCCGCAGCAGTGGTTATGGATTCCGGGTTCGCGAGCTGCGCTCGCGCCCCGGAATGACCGCGGAGGGTTTCGCATTTCAGCCGTGCGCTGTGCGCCTTGTCTCAGCCGTGCGCGTCCTCAATAATCCGCCCGAAAACATCGGGACAGAAGGACAAACCCATGAGCGCTGAAGCCCGCATCAAGCAACTCGGTCTCGTGCTGCCGCAGGTGCCGACGCCAGTGGCGAACTATCTGCCGTACCGCATCGCCGGCAATCTGCTGTTCCTCGCCGGGCAGGGGCCGCGCGACGAGAAGGGCAACACGCTGTCCGGCAAGGTCGGCGCCGATGTCACGGTCGAGGAGGGCTACCGCCGCGCCCGCATCATCGGCCTGCAGCTGATCTCGACCATGAAGACCGCGCTCGGCTCGCTCGACCGAGTCGACACCATTTTAAAGATGCTGGTGATGGTCAACGCCGTGCCGGACTTCAAGGACCAGCCCAAGGTGGCCAACGGCATGTCGGACCTGTTCGTCGAGGTGTTCGGCGAGAACGGCAAGCACGCCCGCTCGGCGGTCGGCATGGGCTCGCTGCCGCAGCAGATTTCGGTCGAAATCGAAGGAATTGTCTCGATCAAACCGTAGGCGGCGCCGCGCGGTGGACTGATCCGCGCAAGCCCATCGGCCCGTTCAGGAATTTTGCGCGACGGCGGCCGACGCCGCTGCACACGGCAGCATCGCCGTGTCAATAAGGTTGTGAATAACGTGTTGCCTACCTCTGGCCGGCGCACACACGCATTGCTCGTGTGCGAATCCCGACTAAGCATCTTGCCTGTCGCTATCGTGCGACAGGCGGATCGATCATGGCGCATCGTGAATTCGAGTGCCCTGTTCCGCGTATCTCGGAGCTTCCCCAAACCATGGTCCAGGCCACGGTCAAATTGGAAGCCGCAGCGTTGAAATGGCGGGCGCTCGCCGAGCGCCGGCGCGATCATCATGTCGAGCTGTATCGGACAGGACGCTGGCGGCACTACTACACCGACGAGCAGTTCCTGGTCGAGTTGCGCACCGCGATCGCGCTGGCGCAGCGCTGGGCCGTGATCGCACCGCGGCCCGAGGAGCGCGACGCCGCCGATGCCCGGGCGCTCGATCGCGGCAAGGCGGCCGAGCTGATGAAGGCGATCGAGGCGGTCGAGAACGCAGCGGCGTAGTGCTGCAGTATCGCCACGCTCCTGCAACACCCACGACTGTCATTCCGTAGCGCGTCGAAGACGCGCGTGACCGCGCTTGTGGCGCGCCCCGGAATGACGGCGGCGCGAATGGTGACAACTTCGTCGCTTCCGCAACTGTGTTGACGGACCTTGCAAACAGGGGTGCTCGATTTGCACGTTTTTTCTCGCTGTGTATCGTCACGCCGCCTTGCTCACGTGAGGGCGTCGACTAGGGACGCTT
>CAKZHN010000568.1 GCA_936924235.1 uncultured Rhodoplanes sp.
GCATACGAGTTGCCTAAGTGACTGGAGTTCAGACGTGTGCGCTTCCGATCTCGACCGCTTCGGCGAGCCGCTGCACGCCTTCCCGGCGTTCACGGCGAGCGTCGCCAACGTGCAGCCGACCAGCCGTGGCCACATCCGGCTGAAGTCGCCCGATCCGGCCGACGCGCCGGCGATCCAGCCGAATTATCTTGCGACCGACGAGGACAGGCGTGTCGCCGCGGATTCGATCCGCGTCACGCGGCGGATCGTGGCGCAGCCCGCGCTCAAGGCGTTCCAGCCGGTGGAATATCTGCCGGGCGGCCAGGTGCGCGACGACGACGAGGCGGCGCTGGCGAAATCAGCGGGCGACATCGGCACCACGATCTTCCATCCGGTCGGGACCGCGAAGATGGGCCTGCCGAGCGATCCGCTCGCGGTGGTCGACGAGCGGCTGCGGGTGTTCGGCATCGAGCGGTTGCGCGTGGTCGACGCCTCGGTGATGCCGACCATCACGTCGGGCAACACCAACTCGCCGACCATCATGATCGCCGAAAAGGCCGCGACGATGATCCGCGAGGACGCGCGAAGTTAGATGTTTGAGAGAGAAATCACGACGCTGCCGCGTCGGTGGTGCGCTCCCTCTCCCCGCTCGCGGGGAGAGGGTCGGGGTGAGGGGAAGCCGCCACAGAGAGTTTGTTGAGAGTCCCCCTCACCCGGACTGCTTCGCAGTCCGACCTCTCCCCGCAAGCGGGGAGAGGTAAACCCGTTGCGCTCCCGAATTCGGTAGTCTTGCGTCGGATGTTCGGCTACTGCGCCGACAAGATCTGCTTGCACACCGGCGGCAGCGCCGACATCAGCAGCGGCTTCGACGACGAGCCCTTCGGCACGTCGAGGCTCTTCCGGGTGAACCACCAGGCGAGATCCTTGCCGCAGCCTTCGTCGGTCGGCGTCACCGGCTGTCCCTTGCAGTCCGGGCTGTCCTTCGGACAGCTGATGCGGATGTGCAGATGATAGTTGTGCCCGAGCACCGGGCGGATCTTGTGCAGCCAGGAGCGGTCGCCCTTCACGTCGCGGCACAGCGCCTTCTTGATCGCCGGATTGGCGAGCACGCGCTCGACCTCGGGCTCCTGGGCGAGCATCTTGTAGAGCGCGATGTATTTCTCCGACCAGACCTTCGGATTGACGTCGGTCCACTGGTCGTTGACGACGTTGGTCGACATCATGGTCTCGCGCTCCTCGCGCGTGAGCTCATGGTCTGGCATCGGCATCAGCCAGACGTCGGCGTCG
The DNA here is from genome assembly GCA_936924235.1 of uncultured Rhodoplanes sp. Taxonomy (GTDB): domain Bacteria; phylum Pseudomonadota; class Alphaproteobacteria; order Rhizobiales; family Xanthobacteraceae; genus Z2-YC6860. The sequence goes on from CAKZHN010000568.1 coordinate 1,267, forward strand.
AGTCCGACCTGATGGCTCCAGTGGCCGTTGATCATCGGACCGCCGCGCGGCTGCGCCATGTCGCCGACCAGGAAGCCGCTCCAGCCGATCGACGGCGCCTTCTTGGCGAGCTTCTCCAGGATCTTGACCATCTCCGGATGGCCCCAGTTGCGGTTGCGCGACAGCCGCATCACCTGCCAGGTCGGGCCGTTGATCGGCAGCGCCACGCCGCCGGCAAGGCAACCGTGGGTGTAGTAGCCGATCGACCGCGCCGTCAGCGCAGCCGGCGTGGTCTTGCGGCCGAACAGCTCCTTGGCCGGTGTGTTGGCGTCGGGATGGTCGATCGGCGGCAGCGGCTTGGGATCGACGGTACCGAGGTCCTGTGCGGATGCGAGGCCGCACCCTGCAATCAGCAGGGTCACGCACCACGCCAGCGAAAAAGCCAGCTTCGACATGTGCCAATTTTACCCAGCGCCCCAGAGCCGGACAATTATGCCCGCTCTCACTGTGACGTGAAGGTCACAGCCGATTTTATGCACGTATTCCAGGGTGTGTGAGCTTTACATGTCACGGAACCTTGCGAGATTGTTAATCGGGGTTAGCGAATTCGGGTCGGAGGGTTTGATGCGTCGCTGGTTCGGCGCGGCCGGTGCGGTGGGCGCAGGCGTCGCCACTGTTGTCGGTTTTGCGGGTCCCGCCGGGGCCGACATCGTCATCGCCGTCGACAAGGCCGCGCAGCGCATGGCCGTCACGGTCGACGGCAAGCAGGAATACCTCTGGAAGGTCTCGACCGGCACCGGCGGCGCGCCGAAGGCCGGGACCTATCAGCCGAAGCGGCTGGAAAAGTCCTGGTTCTCGCGCAAGTACGACATGTCGCCGATGCCGCACTCGATTTTCTTCGACGAGCAAAAAGGCATCGCGATCCACGGCACGCATTACGTCTCGCGGCTCGGCACCGTGGCATCGCACGGCTGCGTGCGGCTCGCTCCTGCGAACGCCGCGACGCTGTTCAATCTGGTGAAGTCGCAGGGCATGGCCGCGACCACCATCATCGTGACCCATTCCGGCTGGCCGGACCTGGCGAAGCTCGCGCCCAAGCCGGAGTCGAAGCCGGAAGCCAGCTCCGCGCCGAAGCTTCAGGCGGCGCCGGAAGCGCAACCTGCGGCGAAGCCGGAGATCAAGCCCGAAGTGAAGCCGGCAACCAAAGCCGACGTGAAGCCGGCCGCCGAGGCGCCGATCAAGACGAGTCTGCCGGCGGTCGCTCCGCCGAAGATCAACGCCGCTGCGGCGACGACCGGCAGGAAGCCCGACCGCGTGCTGATGGAGCGCGTGGTCGACATGCCGCCCGGCACCACGGGCTCGCTGCTCACGCAGCCTGGCGAGCCGCCGGCGCTGGCGTCGGCCGGCTCTGAGCCGGTCAAGCTTCCGGCCGGGCAGCGGTAAGCCGGCTCCGTCCACACTCAGTCCCAAATCGTGCGACCGCATCTGCGAAAATGCAGATGCGGCGGCGCGGCTGCGTTAAGCTCGCCGCCGTCGATGTTGACGCTTTGGATCTGAAGGAGACGTGCGATGGCTGAGTATATGGGCAAGAGCGAGCGGCAGAAGCAGCGGGCCTACTCCCCCGCCGTGATCACCCAGGGCGGCAAGACGGTGTGGCTCGCCGGCCAGACCGCCACCGAGGACGAGAACGGCAACAATATCGCCGGCAATTTCGAGGCGCAGGTCCGCACCATCTTCAGCCTGCTCGACAAGACCATGCAAACCTGCGGCGGACGGCTCGCCAACATGGTCACCATGACGGTGTTCATCAACGATGTGCGCAACGGCGACCGCTTCGTCGAGATGCGCCGCGACTTCTTTCCGGACGGCAATTATCCGGCAAGCGCCCTGATCACGGTGACGAACTTTGCCCGCCCCGGCATGCTGATCGAGATCCAGGGCATCGCGGTGATCGGCGGGTAACGCACCTTGCAAAGTGCCGCCTGCGCAATATCTCGTTGTCGCGCAGGCGGTCGGGCCTGGCGCACGGCAGATGCAGGAGCTTCTCCATGTTCATCGCCACCGGCCCCACCGAGACCCCCGTCAACGGCCAGGCCCCGCTCGGCAATCTCGCCGAGCCGCTCCAGGCGCTGAACCAGTTCTACAAGGCGCTCAATTCCCGCGACATCGCGCTGATGGAGCAGAACTGGGTCGCGTCGCCGGATGCGGCGATGGACAATCCGCTCGGCGGCATCATGCGCGGCTGGGCCAATATCCGCGCGGTCTATGAGCGGCTGTTCGCCATGAAGGGCAGCTATCGCTTCGAGTTCTGGGACTACACGCTGCACCAGACCCGCGAGGTGTTCTTCGTCGTCGGCCGCGAGCGCGGCCGTCTCGAGAAGGATGGCGGCGCGCTCGATTTCGCGATCCGCACCACGCGGCTGTTCACGCGAGAAGGCTCAGGCTGGCGGCAGCTGCATCACCACGGATCGATCGACGATCCCGAGATGCTGTCGAACTATCAGAAATTGATCCTCGGCCGCTAGAGGATGCGCTCAGACATCCACCTTCAGGGCGGCGATGAACGCCTCCTGCGGGATGTCGACCTTGCCGTACTGGCGCATCTTCTTCTTGCCCTTCTTCTGCTTGTCGAGAAGCTTGCGCTTGCGGGTGACGTCGCCGCCGTAGCACTTGGCGGTCACGTCCTTGCGCATGGCGCGCACCGTCTCGCGGGCAATGATCTTGCCGCCGATCGCGGCCTGGATCGGCACCTGGAACATGTGCGGTGGAATGAGCTCCTTGAGCTTCTCCACCATGGCGCGGCCGCGCTGCTCGGCGCGGCTGCGGTGCACCAGCATCGACAGCGCGTCGACCGGCTCCTCGTTGACCAGGATCGACATCTTCACGAGGTCGGCTTCCTTGTAGTCGGTCAGGTGATAGTCGAACGAGGCATAGCCCTTCGACACCGACTTGAGGCGATCGTAGAAGTCGAACACCACCTCGTTGAGCGGCAGGTTGTACTTTGCCATCGCGCGGGAGCCCACGTAGGTGAGCTCGACCTGCTGGCCGCGGCGGTCCTGGCAGAGCTTCAGCACCGAGCCGAGATACTCGTCCGGCGTCAGGATGGTGGCCTCGATCCACGGCTCCTGGATCTCCAGGATCTTCATGGGGTCCGGCATGTCGACCGGATTGTGGATCTCGATCTGCGAGCCGTCGCGCAGGTTCATCTTGTAGATGACCGACGGCGCGGTCGCGATCAGGTCGAGGTTGAACTCGCGCTCGAGCCGCTCCTGGATGATCTCGAGATGCAGCAGGCCGAGGAAGCCGCAGCGGAAGCCGAAGCCGAGCGCCGCGCTGGTCTCCATCTCGAAGCTGAAGCTCGCATCGTTGAGGCGGAGCCTGCCCATCGCGGCGCGCAGGTCCTCGAAGGCGGCGGCGTCGATCGGGAACAGGCCGCAGAACACCACCGGAATGGCCGGCTTGAAGCCCGGCAGCATCTCGGCGACCGGCTTGCGATCGTCGGTGATGGTGTCGCCGACTCGGGTGTCGGCGACTTCCTTGATTGCCGCGGTGAGATAGCCGATCTCGCCCGGGCCGAGCTCGTCCACCGGGGTGAGCTTCGGCCGGAACACGCCGACGCGGTCGACGTCATAGGCCGCGTTGGTGCCCATCATGCGGATGCGCTGGCCCTTCTTCAGGGTGCCGTCGACGATGCGAATGAGCACGACCACGCCGAGATAGGCGTCGTACCAGCTGTCGACCAGCAGCGCCTTCAAGGTCGCGTTGCGGTCGCCCTTGGGCGGCGGCAGCCGGGTGACGATCGCTTCCAGCACGTCCGGCACGCCCAGCCCGGTCTTGGCCGAGATCATCAGCGCGTTCGACGCGTCGATGCCGATCACATCCTCGATCTGCTTCTTGACCGATTCGGGCTCGGCGGCCGGCAGGTCGACCTTGTTCAGCACCGGCACGATCTCATGGCCGGCGTCGATGGCGTGATAGACGTTGGCGAGCGTCTGGGCCTCGACGCCCTGGCTGGCGTCGACCACCAGCAGCGAGCCCTCGACGGCGGCGAGCGACCGGTTCACCTCATAGGCGAAGTCGACGTGGCCGGGCGTGTCGATCAGGTTGAGGACGTAGTCCTTGCCGTCCTTGGCCCGGTAGTTGAGCCGGACGGTCTGGGCCTTGATGGTAATGCCGCGCTCGCGCTCGATATCCATGGAATCGAGTACCTGCTCGACCATTTCGCGCTCCTGGAGCGTCCCGGTGAGCTGGATCAGCCGATCGGCCAGCGTCGACTTGCCGTGGTCGATGTGGGCGACGATCGAGAAATTTCGGATGTTGTCGATGGCTTGGGCCGTCATGGGGCGCAGATAACACCGCTGCTGCGTTGCGGCAACCAACATGGAGTGCCGCCGAGCGCTTTTGCGCGAGGACCCGGCGCGACCGCTCAAGAATCGCGCCGATCGTGGTTACTCCAGCAGGCCTTTGGCCTTGGCGGCCACGTCCTTGGGCGTCGCCAGCACCTTTTCCACGATTTTCTGCATTTTCTCGCCCAGGACGGGATCGACCTCGAAGCCGAGCTGTTGGGCCTCGGCCAGGAACTCCGGGTCCTTCATGGTGGCGGCGAAGGCGGCGCGGAGCACCGCGACCCGGTCGGCCGGCGCGGCGTTGGTGGCGAACGGCCGGCCGAGCTGCGTGCCCGAGGTCACCAGCTCGATCAGCTGGCGTTCCTCCGGCGTGCGCGCCGCGTCCTCGACCGACGGCGCGTCGAGGTCCGGCGCGCGCGGGCCGGCCTGGGCGATCACGGTGATTTTCTTGTCGCGCAGCCAGTCGGGCTTGGTGGCCTTCCAGCTCGACCAAGTGTTGTTCCGCGCCTCGACCTCGCCGCGCTCCATGGCGAGGTTGATCTGGTTGCCGCCCGGATAGCCGGTGACGATCTTGAACTTGGTGCCGAGAAACTCGTTCATCATCTCCGGATAGATGAACGTGATGGCGCCGCGCGCCGAGGCGCCGGCCACGACCTCCTTCTTGCGCACGTCGTCGATGCTCTTGACGCCCGCGGCGTGCCAGGCCGCCATGGTCTCGACCGCCGGTGCGATCGAGCCGAGCCACTGCATCTGCGCCGCGTCGAACTGCACGCCGGCGATGCCGGTCGCCTGCATGGCCACGGAGGCGTTGGCGATCATGCCGATGTTGGTGCCGTCCTTCGGCGCCACGTTGTAGAGATAGTTGATCATGCGGAGCCCGCCGGCGCCGGTCATGTTCTGCGGCACCACGGTGGGATTGCCCGGGATGTGCTTGCCGATGTGGCGCGCCACGAGGCGGGCCTGGATGTCGTATTCGCCGCCGACGCCCACGCCGATGTAAACGTTGATGGTCTTGCCGCGATAGAACTCGGTGGCGCTTTGCGCGTCAGCAGTGCCGGCTGCGCCCAGCAGCAGCAGAATCGCGACGGATGCCGCATGGCAGCGGCGGAGAGTTTGCAAGGGGCCCATTCGTTTCCTTCCCGGTTGTCAGCTTTTCTTGTCGTTGTCCCACTGCATCTTCTTATAGTCGAAACCGGTCTCGATGGTCGGTTTCACCACGGCGAAGAATGGCGAGATGTCGAAGTCGCGCGGCGCGTAGAGCGAGTGGTGCCGGATGTGCAGGATCTCCTTGCGGCTCACGTCGTCGACCCGGCGCACCTCCGGCAGGATCGGATAGCCGACCTCCTCGAAGGCTTGCGCGATGAGGGTCGAGCAGATCGCCCGCGTCGGTTCGCCCGAACCGAGCGCGATCATGCGCCTGCGCCAGCTCACCGGCACCGGCGGGTTCGGCAGGAAAAAGCGCATCAGGTCGATGATGTTCTTCAAGTCGTAGGCATAGCCGATGCGCTCGGTGACGAAGCGGATCACCTCGATGCGGTCTTCCGCGGTGAGCCCGACCGGCCGGCAGATGCGGGTGTTGAAGGTGTCGTACTTCGACAGCGGCGAGGCGATGACGCCCTTGCCGAGCTCGGCCTCGACCAGCACCAGCGGCTCGCCGTCGCGCTCGCCGAGGCCGGCGCCGAGCCCGACATACATTGCCGAATGCGACCAGGTCGATTGCGTCAGATAGCGGATCGCCGAGTTGATCTTGGAGCGCGGGCCCTCGACCAGCAGCACGTCGGCCGGGCGGATGGTCATCGCCACCAGCTCGGGCCGCGCCGCCGCATAGGGCTCGTAGCCGCTGGTCGGCTTCTGCAGTTGCCGGGCGACGCGTTCCCCGATCCAGTCGAGCAGCTTGATGGTGACCGACATGCCCTGCGTATTCAGTTGAGCCGAGAAAAGATATGGGGGTGAGCCAAGTGCGGCAAACGCAAATTTGCTTGATGGGTTGCTGCGGTGCGTTACGACGGTGCCGTATGGACCGGCTCCGCGCGGCCGTGCCATAGAGGCACATTCGACATGAGCCAGCCTCGTCTGTTTGATCGACTTGCTGCACCCGCCGAGCGGCTGCTTGCGGCGCTCAGCGACCGTGCGCGGCGCGAGCGGACGGCCGTCCTCGTGCTGATCGCCTACGTGGCGGTGTGGACGCTCTACGGCGTGCTGGCCAAGGCCAGCCAGGACATGCACCCCGACATGACCGAGATGGTGGCGTGGTCGCGCGAGCTTGCGCTCGGCTATCCCAAGCATCCGCCGTTCGGCGCCTGGCTCACGGCGGCGTGGTTCGCGGTGTTTCCGGTGGCCGACTGGTCGTTCTACCTGTTCGCCATGACGGTCGCGGGTGTCGCGCTGTGGATCGCCTGGAAGATCGCGGGCGACTATCTCGACGGCGAGCGGCGGGCGCTGGCGCTGGCGCTGATGACCTTCATCCCGTTCTTCAATTTCCACGCGCTGAAGTTCAACGCCAACACCATCCTGCTGCCGCTCTGGGCTGCGACGGCGTTCTGCTTCCTGCGCTCCTACGAACGCCGGAGCGTGCTGTGGGCGGCGCTCGCCGGATTGTTCGCGGCCGGCTCCATGCTCGGCAAATACTGGTCGGTGTTCCTGCTGCTGGGCCTCGGCCTCGCGGCGCTGATCGACCGGCGCCGTGGAGCCTATTTCAAGTCGGCCGCGCCATGGGTGACGATCGTGGTCGGCGCGGTGGTCATGGCGCCTCACGTCATCTGGCTGATGACCGCCGATTTCACGCCGCTCACCTATGCGACGCAGATCCGCTCCGGCGCGGGCGGCCATCCGTTGAAGAGCGCCGGCAGCTATCTGATCGGCGCCCTGGCCTATGTCGCCATTCCGGTGATTTTCGCGCTGGCCGCGATCCGGCCCAATCGTGTGATCGCGACCGATATGCTATGGCCGCGCGAGCCGGAGCGGCGGCTTGCCGCGCTGACGTTCTGGCTGCCGCTGCTGTTGCCGGCGGCTCTCGCGCCGGTCTTCCATTTCGAGATCACGTCGCTGTGGACCATGTCGGCCTGGGCGCTGCTTCCGGTGGTGCTGCTGTCATCGCCGCCGATCGAGCTCGACCGGCGAGCGGCCGTGGCCACCATCGCAATCGCGGTCGTGCTTCCAGTGGTGATGGTCGTGGCCGCGCCCTTCATCGCCGACGCGATCCATCGCAAGGGCGGCACGCCCGCCGCGATGCATTCGCGGCTGCTGGCGGACCGCGTGGCGCATGAATGGCGGCGCGCCACCGACAAGCCGCTCAAGATCGTCGGCGGCGACAGCGATCTGGCCTATGACGTCGCGTTCTATCTGCCCGGTCGGCCGCACGCCTTCCCGGATTTCAACCGCACGCTCGCGCCCTGGGTGGATGTGTCACGCCTGCCACGCGATGGCATCGCGATCGTCTGCCCGGCCGGCGACCCGACCTGCCTGATGCCGGCCACGGCGCTGAACCTGTCTGGGCCGCGCGTCGAAGCCGACATCACGCGCAGCTATTTCGGCAAGCCCGGCGCCACCGGGCGCTACGTGATCATGATCGTGCCGCCGCAGCCGTGAGAAAGCCGCGCTTATTGCGCGGCGTGGTTCCGCGCCCAATCCCGCGACCGATTCAATGCCATCTGCACCTGCATCGGCATCAGCCGCTCGGCAAGTGCGATGCGGGCGCGGGCAATCGTTTCGTGCAGGCTGCCGATTGCGTCGCCGTAGGCGAGATCAAACCACATCAGCGCCTCGATCTCGTCGCGGGGAACGCCCTGACCTTCGGCATAGCGCAGGCCGATGTTGTACATCGCCTCCGCAGAGCCATGCTCGGCCGCACGAAAAAACCACTCGGACGCAGCTGCGGGATCGGCCGGAATGCCGCTCTGTCCAAGGTACAACTCGCCCACTGCGTAGTAGGCGTCGGTCTTGCCCTGATCCGCAGCCCGGCGCAGCCAGAACAGCGCGGCATCGCCGTCTGCCGTCACGCCGATGCCGTCGCGATACATCCGGCCCAGCTCGAATTGCGCCTCGACACGTCCGGCCGTGGCCGCGAGCGTGAACCAACGAATCGCAGCGGCGTCGTTGCGTGGAATGCCTTCGCCATGCGCGTGCATGAAGCCGAGGATCTCCTGCGCGACCGCGTCGCCGTCATCAGCGAGCGGCGAGAGCATGCGATGCGCCGCGACGTAGTCGAGCTTGGCATAGCCAACGAGCGCATCCGCAAGGGAAGCGGGCGGCTCGGAGCCGGCGTGACAACTCGGCGGCATCAAGGTCAAAACGAAGACTGCGGCTGCTGCTGCAAACTTGATCAAATGTTTCAAGTTCATCCCCAATCAGGATCGCGCAGAAGAACTTGGTCAAATTCAATTTGCTGAAAGATTGCACGTTACCCAACGTTAAGAAGATGGAGGGTCTCGCGACAGTTGCGAAGTGATCAAAGTCACACATCGTCGTCGCGGTTGGTCGCCGTGCTGTCGCGCAGCCGTTGCGATAACAACCACGCAGGTGATCGACAGTCGAATTGTCGATTCAAATTGCAGCGGCTGCCGCCGGCATGGGCACAACGAAAAAATGCCCCGGCTTTCGGCCGGGGCATTCTGCTTTGGAAATCGCGTCGCGATCAGTAGCGGTAGTGGTTCGCCTTGAACGGGCCCTGCTGCGGCACGCCGATATAGGACGCCTGGTCCGGACGCAGCTCGGTGAGCTTCACGCCGATCTTGGCGAGATGCAGCCGAGCGACCTTCTCGTCGAGCGCCTTCGGCAGCACGTACACTTCCTTCTTGTACTTGCCGTCGTTGTTGTTGGCGTAGAGCTCGATCTGCGCGATCGTCTGGTTGGTGAACGACGCCGACATCACGAAGCTCGGGTGACCCATCGCGTTACCGAGGTTCACGAGGCGGCCTTCCGACAACAGGATGATGCGGTGGTTGTCCGGGAAGGTGATCTCGTCCACCTGCGGCTTGATGTTGTCCCACTTCAGGTTCTTCAGGCCAGCGATCTGAATCTCGTTATCGAAGTGGCCGATGTTGCAGACGATGGCGCGGTCCTTCATCTTCCGCATGTGCTCGATGGTAATGATGTCTTTATTGCCGGTCGCCGTGACGAAGATGTCGGCGAGCGGAGCCGCTTCTTCCATCGTCACGACCTGATAGCCTTCCATCGCGGCCTGCAGCGCGCAGATCGGATCGATCTCCGACACCATCACGCGGCAGCCGGCCTGGCGCAGCGAAGCCGCCGAGCCCTTGCCGACGTCGCCGAAGCCCGCGACCATCGCGATCTTGCCCGACATCATCACGTCGGTGCCGCGGCGGATGCCGTCCACCAGCGATTCACGGCAGCCATAGAGGTTGTCGAACTTCGACTTGGTCACCGAATCGTTGACGTTGATCGCCGGCCACAGCAGCGTGCCGGCCTTCTGCATGTCGTAGAGGCGATGCACGCCGGTGGTGGTTTCCTCGGAGACGCCCTTGATGCTCTTGGCGAGCTCGCCGAAATAGCCCTTCGGCTTCTCCTTGAGCTGCTTCTTGAGCAGCGCGAAGAACACTTCCTCTTCCTCGGAGCCCGGCTTGTCGAGGAACGCGGTGTCGCCCTTCTCGGCGCGCACGCCGAGGTGGACGTACATCGTGGCGTCGCCGCCGTCATCGAGGATCATGTTCGGCATGCCGCCGCCGTGCCAGTCGAACAGCTTGGCGGTGTAGTCCCAGTAGTCCTTCAGCGTCTCGCCCTTGACGGCGAACACCGGAACGCCGGCCGCCGCGACCGCTGCGGCCGCATGGTCCTGCGTCGAGTAGATGTTGCACGACACCCAGCGCACGTCGGCGCCGAGCGCGACCAGCGTCTCGATCAGCACCGCGGTCTGGATCGTCATGTGCAGCGAGCCCGCGACGCGCGCGCCCTTGAGCGGCTTCTTCGGGCCGAACTCCTCGCGGGTGGCCATCAGGCCCGGCATCTCGGTCTCGGCGAGCGAGATCTCCTTGCGGCCGAAATCGGCGAGCCCGATGTCCTTGACGATGTATTCCTTCGCGACGGCCATGATGGTCCTTGCTGGTTGGAGAAAAATAGCTGCGGCGCGCGGCTTTCGGCCGGCGCCTTCGCGCGTGCCTATAGCAGGGCGGGCGGAGCGGTGCAACGCGGACATAAAGATTTCTTTATGTCCTTAATGTAAGGCGAAGCGACCCGTTTACAGTCGCTTTCTGAAGGATTTGTGAGCCTCCAGAGCCCATGGCCATGCATGCCTGCGCTTGCCGCGGGCACGCAGGCACGTCTGGGCGAGCGAAGCCACGTCGTCCTTCGAACGGCCTTGCCCGGCCATGACGGAGATTGACGGAAGGTCAGCGGAAAAAAATTAGTCTTCTTCGCCGAAGCCGCTGGAGACCAGCTTCTCCAAAGCGTCCGCGGCGGCGCTCGCTTCGTTGCCGGTGGCCGCGATGGTGATCTTGGTGCCGATGCCGGCGCCGAGCATCATCAGCCCCATGATCGAGCGGCCGCCGACGGTCTCGTGGCCGCGCGTCACGCGCACATCCGCATCGAAGCGCTCGGCGATCTGGCAGAACTTGGCCGAGGCGCGGGCGTGCAGACCCTTCTTGTTGACGATTTCCAGAACGCGAACGTCGGCGCCGTCAGGCGTTGCAGGGAGAGCGGGATCCGTGTCGCTGTTGTCGTCGCCCATTTCCCGGCCAGTTCACTTACCAGCGAGGACCCGGCTGGCAATGGTGACATATTTGCGACCGGCAGCCTGCGCCGCTGCGACCGCTTCTTCGAGCGGGCATTCTTCGCGGACTTTGGCGAGTTTGACCAGCATCGGCATGTTGATGCCCGCGATCACCTCGACGTTCGGGCGGCCCATGCACGAAATCGCCAGGTTCGACGGCGTGCCGCCGAACATGTCGGTCAAAATGGCGACGCCATCGCCGGTGTCGACGCGCTTCACCGCCTCGATGATGTCTTTGCGGCGCTGCTCGACGTCGTCATCGGGACCGATGGTGACGGACTCGATCTGCTTCTGGGGGCCGACAACGTGTTCCAGGGCCGCGCGGAATTCGACCGCAAGCCGCCCGTGGGTTACCAGCACAAGACCTATCATCTTCGGGAAACCCCGGCGGGCGCGGCTGCGCCGCACGAACGGGCGGCAATCATCCTGATCCAAAGCCCAAGTTCAAGGGCTCGACAGCCAATTCTAGTGATTTGCTGCATTGCGGTAAACAGCCGGGGCCTGCGAATTCGCGGCCCCAATGGCTTGCCCGTCATATGGGGGCTGTTGCCACAATTTCACCAGTTCCCGCAGCGCGATAATCAGCCGTTTTCTTCACAACTTCGTAGGTAAGTCAGCACCAGCCGGAGCGGGGCCTGCCCGGCTGCGACAGCCAGCCGCGGCAGGGTGATTCCCTCGATTTCGAGGTTTTGGGCGGCCGGTTCGGGCATCCGGGCGGCGTCAGGGGCGGCCAGATCGACCAGAAGTCCAACCGCGGCCACGGGTTCGTGGACCATCCGCCGGATGCCCAGCCCCCGGATCTCAATCAGGCCCGCCAGGGCCGGCGCGGGCCGCACCAGCAGCCGGCCGTGCACCGCCTCGACCTCGGCGCGGTCGTCGGCGATGAGGCGAGCGAATGTGAGCGTGCCGGTGCGGGCCGCCTCCAGCAGAGCGAGCGCAAGCTGCGATTTGCCGGATCCCGAAGGGCCGCGGATCAGCACGGCGCGGGCGCCGACCAGCACGGCAGAAGCATGGATGGTGGGTGACGGCATCAGACGGTCGGCAGCCGAAGCGTGAAGCGCGCGCCGAGCACGCGCGGCGCCTCGTCTTCGGCGGTCGGCACCGCGGTGCGGTTCTCGGCCCAGAGCTTGCCGCGATGGGCCTCGACGATCTGCTTGGAGATCGAAAGCCCGAGCCCCGAATTCTGCCCGAAGCCGTGCTCCGGCCGGTCGGTGTAGAAGCGCTCGAAGATCTTGTCGAAGGCCTCCGGCCGGATGCCGGGCCCGTCGTCGTCGATGAAGATCTCGATCTCGTCGCGCAGCCTGCGGCAGGTGACGCGGACCGTGCCGCCCTCCGGCGAGAACGAGCGCGCATTGTCGATCAGGTTGTTGACCACCTGGCCGAGCCGCGAGTCGTGACCCGGCACGATGAAGGCGCGCGGGCCGCCGCCTTCGAAGCTCAACACCACGTTCACGTCGCTCTGCCGGGTCTCGTTCTGCACCGAGACCACGGTGGTCAGCAGCTTGGCGAAATCGACCGGCGCGACGTCGTTTCGTTGCAACTCGGCGTCGAGGCGGCTCGCGTCGGAGATGTCGGAGATCAGCCGGTCGAGCCGCTTCACGTCGTGCTGGATCACCTCCAGCAGCCGCGCCCGGCTTTCCGGCGTCTTGGCGAGCGGCAGCGTCTCGACCGCCGACCGCAGCGAGGTCAGGGGATTCTTCAGCTCATGGGCGACGTCGGCGGCAAAGCTTTCGATCGCCTCGATGCGGCTGTACAGCGCATTGGTCATGTCGCGCAGCGCGCCGGAGAGATCGCCGATCTCATCGCCGCGCGCGGTGAAGTCGGGAATCTCGACGCGAGAGCGGATGCGGTGACGGACGCGCTCGGCGCCGTCGGCGAGCCGCTTGACCGGACCCGCGATGGTGCGGGCCAGAAGGACCGACAGCACCACCATCACGCCGAGCAGGATGAAGAACAGCTTGACGATCTGCAGCCGCTCGGCCTCGACCGCCTGGTTGATGTCGCCGCCCTGCGTCGAGAGCAGCAGCGCGCCGCGCACCGCGCGGAAGCGCTGCACCGGCACCGCGACCGACACGATCACCTCGCCGGCATCGGTGACGCGCACCATGTAGGCGCTCTGCGCGCCGTTCACCGCCTCGGCCACCTCGGAATAGTCCTTGCCGGCCTCCGCGCCGAGCTCGTGGTAGCGCGGAAGATCGCCGCGCCCGAACCAGAGCCGCAGCTTGTTCCATTGGCGCTGGAAGTAGTTCGGCCTCTGCTCGTTCGGTGGCGGCAGATCGAGGCGCACCACTTCGCCGGGGAGGTAGAGGTTGCGGCTGTCGAGAATGAGATAGCCGTTGCGGTCGTAGATGCGGGCGCGCGTCTTGGTCGGCGAGATCAGCCGGCGCAGGATCGGCGCGACGCGCTCGGGGTTGATCGAGAACTCGAGCCCGGTGAGGCCGTCGTCGCCGTAGTTCTCGATCGGCGGCAGATCGAGCCCGCGGTCGCGGTCGCCGTAGTTGCCGTAGGTGTCGGAGGTGCCGGACGCCGCGATCGCGCCGGCGATGATCTCGCCCTGTACGACAAGGCTCTGCACCCGGGCCTCGATCAGGCCGGCGCGGAATTGCGACAGGTAGAGCGTGCCGACCACGAGCGCGACGAGGCCCGCGACGTTGAGCGAGACGATGCGGCGGGTGAGGCTCGAGAAGCTCTGGACGAAGAAGAAGCGCCCGGCGCGGCGGGCAAGCCCGTGCACCCCGCTTTCGCGATAGATGCGCGCAACCTTGCCCGGCAGCGTGAAGAACGGCTTGCGCTGCGGACGCGTCTCAGCCGCGCCGGTCGCGGGTGTGCCGGTCTGGTCCTCGGTTGCTTCGGTGGTTCGATCGAGCAAGGGGGTCGCTGCCGTCTATCGGTTGCCGCCCACGCCTTCGTCTATCACATCAGCGGGGGTGCGCTCGACAGCCGGTTTCGCGGCAAATCCGCTCGTTAACCCAGACGCCCCTCAGTAGGGTGTCCCGGAAAGCCGGGGAGCCCGGCCCGTCAGAGTTCCTTGAACCGGTAGCCGACGCCGTAAAGCGTTTCGATCATGTCGAACTCGTTGTCGACCGACTTGAACTTCTTGCGCAGCCGCTTGATGTGGCTGTCGATGGTGCGGTCGTCGACGTAGACCTGGTCGTCATAGGCGGCATCCATCAGCGCGTTGCGGCTCTTCACCACGCCCGAGCGCGCCGCCAGCGCCTGAAGGATCAGGAACTCGGTCACCGTCAGCGTCACCGGCTCATTCTTCCAGGTGCAGGTGTGACGCTCCGGATCCATGCGCAGTTGCCCGCGCTCCAGCGCCTTGATGTCGGGCTCCTTGTTGGCCGCCGCGGTGGCGTCCTTCGGAGCGGTGCGGCGGAGCACCGACTTGACGCGCTCGACCAGCAGCCGCTGCGAGAACGGTTTGCGGATGAAATCGTCGGCACCCATCTTGAGGCCGAACAGCTCATCGATCTCCTCGTCCTTCGAGGTGAGGAAGATCACCGGCATGTCGGTTTTCTGGCGCAGCCGCCGCAGCATCTCCATTCCGTCCATCCGGGGCATCTTGATGTCGAGGATGGCGAGATCGGGAGGCGAGGTCTTGAACCCTTCGAGGGCGGATGCGCCGTCGGTGTAGGTCATGATCCGATAGCCTTCCGCTTCCAGCGCGATAGACACCGATGTCAGGATGTTACGGTCGTCGTCGACGAGAGCGATGGTCGGCATGGTTCCCCAAGACGGTTGAGTTCCGCCCAATTTCAAGCCCGTAAAGCTAGGCCGAAATGTGACAGGGCTTCGACAAATACGTGATTCGTCAACTCGTTGGCCAGATTCCCGACCGAAGTTCCCGATCACGTCTTGCGGCGCGGCCCCAACCCGGATCAAGTCGGGAGACCCCACAGCCGAGGTGGATATATGCAGCCGACCGCCAATTTCGACCCCAAGGCCACGGCGAAAAAGCTGATGCGGGAGGCGCGCTCCGGCGCGCTGGCGACGCTGATGGCCGGCTCCGGCGACCCGTACTGCTCCTTGGTTAACGTCGCGACCGCCGTGGACGGCGCCCCGCTGCTGCTGATCTCGCGGCTCGCCGTCCATACCAAGAACGTGCTCGCCGACCCGCGGGCCTCGCTGATGCTCGACGAGCGCAAGGAGGGCGACCCGCTGCAGGGCGCCCGCGTCATGCTGATGGGCGCGGTGGCGCAGACCGAGAGCCCGGACGCCCGGCGGCGCTATCTCGCCTATCAGCCCGAGGCCGAGATGTTCGCGGGCTTCGCCGACTTTGCGTTCTACGAGCTCAAGCTCAAGGGCGCGCATCTCGTCGCGGGCTTCGGCCGGATCGTCGATCTCAAGCCCGCCGACCTGCTCACCGACCTGAGCGGCGCGGCGGCGATGATCGAAGCCGAGCCTGGCGCGATAGAGCACATGAATGCCGATCACGCCGAAACCTGCCGGCTCTATGCGACGAAGCTCCTGGGCGCGCCGGACGGCGCCTGGCGTTGCGTCGGCTGCGATCCCGACGGGCTCGACCTGCAATGGGAGCGCATCGGCCTGCGCCTGCCGTTCCCGCAGCGCGTGACCGAGCCCGGCGCGTTGCGCGTCATGCTCAAGCGGCTGGCCGACCAGGCGAGGGCCGCCTAGGCGCCTTGCCGCAGCCGCCGGCATCGAACCAAAACGGAACCTGATCGTTATCAAGGCGGGCGATTGACCGCGCGCGCTAGGTGTTGAGGAGCCGCGTTCTCGGAGAAGCGGCTGATGCGTGCTCTCACAGTCTCGCCCGGTGTCCCGAATTCGATGCGGCTTGAAGAGGTGCCGGAGCCCGCGGAGTCCGACGGCGATGTGCTGGTCGAGACGCTGGCGATCGGCATCTGCGGCACCGATCGCGAGATCGCGTCGGGGGCTTATGGCTCTGCACCGGAGGGCTCGGACCGGCTCATCATCGGCCATGAGTCGCTCGGCCGTGTGAAGGACGCGCCGCGCGGCAGCGGACTGCAAGCGGGCGACCTGATCGTCGGCATCGTGCGGCGGCCCGATCCGGTGCCATGTCCGGCTTGTGCTCACGGGGAGTGGGACATGTGCCGCAACGGTCAATACACCGAGCGCGGCATCAAGGACCGCAACGGCTACGCGTCGGAGCGCTTTCGCGTCGAGGCCGGCTTCGCCATCAAGGTCGATCCGCAACTCGGTGAATGCGCTGTTCTGCTCGAACCGACCAGCGTCGTGGCGAAGGCCTGGGACCAGATCGAGCGCATCGGCGCGCGCACCTCGGCCTGGCGGCCGCAGACCGTGCTGGTCACCGGCGCGGGCCCGATCGGGCTCCTGGCCGCCATGCTCGCCAAGCAGCGCGGCTGTGAGCTTCACGTGCTCGATCACGCGGGCTCGGGACCGAAACCGGAGCTCGTGCGTGCGCTCGGCGCGACCTATCACAACGGTGCCCTGGACGGCCTCGAGCCGGACCTTGTGATCGAATGCACCGGGGTGACGTCGGTGATCCTCGACGCCGTCGCGCGCGTTGCGCCGGATGGTCTGGTCTGCCTGACCGGCGTGTCATCCGGCGGCAACGAGGTGAAGCTCGACGTCGGCAAGGTCAATCGCGCGATGGTTCTGGAGAACACCGTGGTGTTCGGCACCGTGAATGCCAATCGGACTCACTATGAGACGGCCGCGGCGGCGCTGGCCCGGGCCGACCGGCAATGGCTGCGGCGGCTCATCACCCGCAGGATTCCGCTCGACCGCTGGCAGGAGGTGCTGGTGAACAAGCCCGACGACATCAAGGTCGTCCTCGATTTCGCGATGTAGCCCATGCCGCTTCGGATCGAAGACTACGCCATCATCGGTGATTGCAAGACGGCCGCGCTCATCGGCAAGGACGGCTCGCTCGACTGGCTGTGCTGGCCGCGCTTCGACTCGGGCGCGTGCTTCGCCGCGCTGCTGGGATCGCCCGACAACGGACGCTGGTCGATCGTGTGCACGTCGCCCGATGCGCGCGTCACGCGCTGCTACCGGCGCGACACGCTGATCCTGGAAACGCGGTTCGAGACCGCGACCGGCGTCGCCACGCTGACCGAATTCATGCCGCCGCGCGACAAGCATTCCCATGTGATCCGGCTGGTGAAGGCCGAGCAGGGCAGCGTGTCGTTCAAGACCGAGCTGGTGATCCGCTTCGGTTACGGCGAGGTCGTGCCCTGGGTCACCCGGACCGAGCACGGCGGACTGCGCGCCATTGCGGGTCCTGACAAGCTCCTGTTGCGCTCTTCGGTGAAGCTGCGCGGCGAGAACTTCAAGACCGTCGGCAGCTTCACGGTCAACGAGGGCGAGACCGCGTCTTTCGTGCTGACCTACGGGCCGTCGCACCTGCACGATCCGCCGCCGGTCGAGCCATCGCGGCTGCTGCAGCAGACCAAGAAATTCTGGCGCGACTGGACCGCGTGCTGCAACGTCACAGGGCCATGGACCGACACGGTCAAGCGCTCGCTGATCACGCTGAAGGCGCTCACCTACGCGGAGACCGGCGGCCTGGTCGCGGCCGCGACCACGTCCTTGCCCGAGCGGCTCGGCGGGGAACGCAACTGGGACTACCGCTTCTGCTGGCTGCGCGATGCGACGCTGACGCTGCTCGCCTTCATGAACACCGGCTTCCACGAGGAGGCGCGGGCGTGGCGCGGCTGGCTGCTGCGTGCCGCCGCAGGCATGCCGCGCCAGCTGCAGATCATGTATGGCCTGGGCGGCGAGCGGCGGCTGACCGAGTACCTGGTCGACTGGCTGCCGGGCTATGAGCGCTCGACGCCGGTCCGCATCGGCAATGCCGCGCACCAGCAGCTTCAGCTCGACGTCTACGGCGAACTGTTCGATGCGCTCTATCAGGCGCGCAAGGGCGGCATGGCGCCCGACGAGGAGGACTGGGCGCTCCAGCTTGCGGTGCTGCAGGATCTCGAGGAGCGCTGGCGCGGGCCCGACAACGGCATCTGGGAGGTGCGCAGCGGCACCGAGCATTTCACCCATTCCAAGGTGATGGCCTGGATGGCGTTCGATCGCGCCATCAAGAGCGTCGAAACATTCAAGCTGAATGGTCCGATCGATCACTGGCGTGACGTACGGCAGCAGATTCACGACGAAATATGCCGCTTCGGATTCGATGCCGAGCTTGGCTCCTTCGTCCGTAGCTACGGATCGAAAGAGGTGGACGCGAGCCTGCTGATGATTCCGATGGTTGGATTCCTGCCGGCCGACGATCCGCGCATCAGCGGCACCGTCAGGGTGATCGAGCGCACGCTGATCGTCGACGGCCTGGTGCAGCGCTACGACACGGCGCGCAACACCGACGGGTTGCCGGCGGGCGAGGGCGTGTTCATCGCCTGCAGCTTCTGGCTGGTCGACGCCTACGTTCTGCTCGGCCGCCATGAAGACGCCGGCCGCTTGTTCGAGCGGCTGCTCAAGCTGCAGAACGATCTCGGGCTGCTCAGCGAACAATATGACCCAGGCACGGCTCGCCTGATCGGCAATTTTCCGCAGGCCTTCTCGCATCTCGCGCTGGTCAACAGTGCTTGCAATCTCAGCCGGCTGAAGAAGCCCGCGGAGCAGCGGGCGGAACACGGGGCCAAGTTGGAGGAGCGGGCGCCGCCGCCCTGAGCGTTGCCCAAAGCATTGCCCATTGCTTGCCCACCGATAGACGCCCGCGGGGAGTCTGCGGCACACTCTCCCCCCAATCGATACCAATTGATTGGGGGGAGACATCATCATGCGTCGTCTGCTGGCAGGCCTTGCGCTTGCACTCGCCATCACACCGGCCTTCGCGCAAGCGAACGACCCCATCGCACTCAGAGATATGGGCTCGTTCCATATCGGCGGCCGCTGGGTCGAGATCACCGGGCAGCCGATCAAGGAGATCGTGTTCACGCCGGGCGGCGTGCCGGCCAAGGTCGACCCGAACGGCAAGTACCAGGTCGAGCAGATGTACGTGCAGTACTTCCTGCAGCAGAAGGCCAAGGGCAAGCTGCCGCTGCTGATGTGGCACGGCGGTGGTCTGTCGGGCGTGACCTACGAGACCAAGCCTGACGGCAAGCCCGGCTGGCTCAACTACTTCATCCGCCGCGGCTGGGACGTCTACATCTCCGACGCCATGGAGCGCGGCCGCTCCGGCTGGACCAGCACCTTCAAGGGCGACCCGGTGTTCCTGCCGGTCGGCGACCAGTGGGAGCGTTTCCGCATCGGCCCGATCGGCTCCTACAGCGACGATCACGCCAAGCGCGTGACCTATCCGGGCGCGCAGTTTCCGGTCGAGGCCTACGACCAGTTCCTCAAGCAGGGCATTCCGCGCTGGACCACCACCGACGACGAGATCGTCAAGGCTTACGTCGAGCTGATCGACAAGGTCTGTCCCTGCGTCGTGCTGGTGCACAGCCAGTCCGGCTCGTTCGGCTTCAAGGCGCTCGAAGCGCGCCCCGACAAGGTCAAGGCGCTGGTCGCGGTCGAGCCCACGCTCGGCGGCGACAAGAACAAGGTCTCGACCATCAAGAACTCGCCGGTGCTGATCGTGGTCGGCGACAACGCCAAGGATCATCCGCGCTGGTCGAAGATCCGCGCCGGCGACGTCGAGTATGCGAACGCGCTGAAGGCCGCCGGCGGCAGCGTCGACTTCGTCGACCTGCCCGACGTCGGCATCAGGGGCAACTCGCACATGATGATGATGGACCGGAACAGCGATCAGATCGCCGACCTGATCCAGAAGTGGCTGACGACCAAGGGCTTCAGCGAATAGCGGGGAAAACTGATGCGTCGGATTCTGATGGGCGTGGTGCTTGCGGCGGCTTGCTTCGGCACCGCAACCGCGGAGGATATTATGCTGCGCGGCATGGGCTCGTTCCATGTCGGCGGCCGCATCGCCGAGGTCTCGGGCAAGGACGTGCGCATGATCCAGCGCCAGCCCGGCGGCCCGATGACCAAGCTCGACCCCAACGGCCAGTACATGGTCGAGCAGATGTACGTGCAGTTCTTCCTGCCCAAGGCCAAGAAGGGCAAGTACCCGCTCTTGATGTGGCATGGCGGCGGGCTCACCGGAGTCACCTATGAGAGCACGCCGGACGGCCGCGACGGCTGGATGAACTTCTTCATCAGGAAGGGCTGGGACACCTATGTGTCCGACGCCGTGGAGCGCGGCCGCTCCGGCTTCGCGTCAAAGGACGTCTGGACCGACGATCCGATCTTCCTGACCTATCAGGATCCCTATGAGCGCTTCCGGATTGGCGACGGCGAAGGCTCCTGGAATGCCGATCCGGCGAAACGGAAGCTCCTGCCCGGCGACCAGTTTCCGGCCGAGGCCTATGAAAACTACATGAAGCAGACCGTGCCGCGCTGGCTTTCGACCGACGGGGCGATCCTGCGCGGCTATCTGGCGCTGATCGACAAGGTCTGCCCCTGCGTGCTGCTGGTGCACAGCCAGGGCGGCAATTTCGGCTTCCTCGCCGCCGAGCAGCGGCCCGACAAGATCAAGGGCATCGTGGCGGTGGAATCGGCAACCGCCGGCAAGGTCGAGAACGCGCCGAAGCTGAAGGATGTGCCGGTGCTGATGGTATTCGGCGATTATGTCGACCAGCATCCGCGCTGGGCGACGTTCAAGAAGGTCGACACCGAATACGGCAACGCCATCAAGGCGGCCGGCGGCTCGGTTGACTGGATCAACCTTCCGGAGATCGGCATCAAAGGCAATTCGCACATGATGATGCAGGACAAGAACAACGAGCAGATCGCCGAGGTCATCCAGAAATGGATGGTTACAAAAGGTCTGTCGGAGTGATGGATTGATGTCGACTGACACGTCGCGCTTGCTGCACCGCAGCGCGGAATCCTGCCGCCGGTAAGGTTAAGTTTGAAAGCTTGGCATTGACATGGATCAATGACGTTCCGTTCCGCGGGCTGCGGCATGGAATGGTCTTGGCAGCCGTCATGTTCGCGACTAAAAGTCCCGCGACAGTACAGGTGTGCGGATTGCGGCCCCGGGGGGCCATCCAAAAACCCGTTCGTTTCAGGAAGTTCCGGTTTGCCAATGCGGCCCGGAGGCGTGAGGAGGGAGTTTCCGTGAAAGAATTCGGTCTGCGTAATGCCGCCTATGGCGCCGACAAATTCGGCCTCAAGGATCTCGGCGCGGTCCATTGGAATCTGACCGAAGCTCCGCTCTACGAGCACGCAATCCGGAACGGCGAGGCCACCATCGTGGCGGGCGGCGCGCTCTGCGCCGAGACCGGCCATCACACCGGCCGCTCGCCGAAGGACAAGCATACCAAGGTCGACCAGCTCACCGAGAGCACGGTGTGGTGGGACGGCAACCGCAAGCAGAGCCAGGAGCACTTCGACAACATGCTCCAGGACTTCCTGGCGCATGCCAAGGGCAAGACGCTGTTCGCCCAGGACCTCTACGGCGGCGCCGATCCGAAGTACCGGATCAAGGTGCGCGTCTACACCGAATACGCTTGGCACTCGCTGTTCATCCGCCAGCTGCTGATCCGTCCGGAGCGCGCCGAGCTCGCCTCGTTCATCGCGGACATGACCATCATCGACATGCCGTCGTTCAAGCCGGACCATAAGCGTCACGGCGGCCGCGAGGGCTCCGACACCCAGGTCGCGATCGACTTCACCCGCAAGATCGTCCTGATCTGCGGCTCGTCCTATGCAGGCGAGATGAAGAAGTCGGTGTTCACGACGCTGAACTTCTATCTCCCGGCCCAGGGCGTGATGCCGATGCACTGCTCGGCGAACGTCGGCAAGGACGGCGACAGCGCGCTGTTCTTCGGCCTGTCCGGCACCGGCAAGACCACGCTGTCGGCCGATCCGAACCGCACGCTGATCGGCGACGACGAGACCGGCTGGTCGCCGGAAGGCATCTTCAACTTCGAGGGCGGCTGCTACGCCAAGACCATCAAGTTCTCGAAGGAAGCCGAGCCGATGATCTGGGACGCCACCAACCGCTTTGGTGCCGTGCTCGAGAACGTCGTGTTCGATCCGGAGACGCGCATTCCGGACTACGACAGCGACAAGCTGACCGAGAACACCCGCTCGGCGTATCCGCTCGACTACATTGCGAACGCCTCGCGCACCGGCATGGCCGGCCACCCGAAGAACATCATCTTCCTCGCCGCCGATGCCTTCGGCGTGATGCCGCCGATTGCCAAGCTTACCCCGGCGCAGGCGATGTATCACTTCCTCTCGGGCTACACCGCGAAGGTCGCGGGCACCGAGAAGGGCCTCGTCGGCGTCGAGCCGGAATTCTCGACCTGCTTCGGCGCGCCGTTCCTGCCGCGCCCGCCGGCGGAGTACGGCCGGCTGCTCCGCGACTACATCGCCAAATACAAGGTCGACTGCTGGCTGGTGAACTCCGGCTGGACCGGCGGCATCTATGGCGTCGGCCACCGCATGCCGATCAAGGTGACTCGTGCGCTGGTGACCGGCGCGCTCGACGGCTCGCTGAAGAACGCGACGTTCCGCACCGACAAGTATTTCGGCTTCGCGGTGCCGACCGCGGTGCCGGGCATCGACACCAAGATCCTCAACCCGGATCAGACCTGGGCCGACAAGAAGGCGTTCGACGAGACCGCCCGCAAGCTCGTCGGCATGTTCCAGAAGAACTTCACCAAGTACGAGCAGACCGTGGATGCCGAGGTTCGCGCCGCGGCTCCCGAGGTCCGGATCGCCGCGGAATAATCAGAACGACAGGGAAGCGGAAAGGGCGGCCCCAGTGGCCG
>CAKZHN010000569.1 GCA_936924235.1 uncultured Rhodoplanes sp.
CATGCGCTGGCCACTCGTTTGGGTGATGCTTGTCATGGTGCCACTCGGTATCGGCTTGACCTGGATCTGGGGGCGTCGATGAAGGCGGATGGCGGCATACTCGTCACCCTGGGTGTCCAATTCGCCATCATGGCGCTGCTGGCGGTTGGCGGCGCCAACGCGGTGGTGCCGGAAATGCACCGTCTGGCCGTCGAACAGCGAATGTGGATGAGCGAGCGCGAATTCGCCGACATGTTCGCAATTGCACAAGCAGCGCCGGGGCCGAACGTGATGTTGGTGGCGCTGCTCGGCTATCATGTCGCTGGTGTCGCAGGCTCACTGGTGGCCACCGTGGCCATGTGCGCACCGACACCAATGCTGGCTCATTTCCTGAGCAGCGCCTGGGAACGCTTCAAAGACAGGCCGTGGCGCATCGTCGTGCAGGCCGGTCTCGTGCCTGTTTCGGTCGGTCTGGTCGGCGCAAGCGCGATTGTCTTGACTCAAGCATCAGATAAAAGCTGGATAGCGGCGGCGATAACAGCCATAACCGCCGCTGTGGCGTACTGGACGCGCTTGAATCCGCTCTGGCTCATCGGAATTGCCGGCTTGGCTGGCTTGACGGGCTGGGTTGGTTGAGCGATCCGGTTGCGCAGCATGTTGAGGTTGCTTTTTCTTCCGGAAAGCTGTCTGTTACGCCGGGGGAAACGCAACACTGTGTGAATGGGTAGTGAGGGGAGTGGGTTGATGTCTGATGCAGCGTCATCAGGGAGTATGTCGCGTGTGGAGGAGGCTCGGCGCCGTTACAATTTGATCGGCGGCTCGATCCTGACTGTAGCCGGGTTGGCTCTCCTGTCGACGTCGTTCCTGCTTCATAGCTCCGTTCCGTTGTACGTTCGTGCGGCCATCATCGTCTTCACTGCGGTGGCCATTGCGATCGCTGCCGGCCTGTTGAAGGTGCAGAACCCGCAGGACGTTTATGGCGGCATGGCGCTGATCCTGTTGGCGCTGATCGCATTGATCGCCTCCAACGAACTGCCCGGCATGCGCGGCTTCGCGTTCGGTCCCGGCACCGCTCCGCGGTTGTTCGCCTGGGTGCTCGCGGCGCTCTCGACCGGCGTCGTGGTCACCGGAGTACTGACGCCCGGGCCAGACGTATCCCGCTACGCGTTCCGCGGCGTGATCTTCATCATCGGTTCGATCCTGACCTTCGCGGCGACGATCCGCCCGCTGGGCCTCGTGATCGCGAGCTTCGCCACCATGATCATCTGCGCTGCGGCTGCAGACGACGTGAAGTGGCGTGAATCGATTGTCGTTGCGGTGGTGATCACCGCGTTCTGTGCCGTGCTGTTCCCTTACGGCTTGAACCTGCCGTTCCAGCTTTGGCCGCGGTTCTGGTGATCGGAGACAAGCACCATGCATGATCTTATCGCCAATCTCTGGCTCGGCATGACCGTAGCCGCGACGCCGACCAATATCTTCCTGTGCCTGGTCGGCGCGCTCGTCGGCACCCTCATCGGCGTGCTTCCCGGCATCGGTTCGCTCGCCACCATCGCGATGCTGCTGCCGATCACCTTCGGCCTGCCGCCGGTCGGCGCGCTCATCATGCTCGCCGGCATCTACTACGGCGCGCAGTACGGCGGCTCGACCACCTCGATCCTGGTCAACATCCCAGGTGAATCGTCGTCGGTCGTGACCTGTCTCGACGGCCACGAGATGGCCAAGGTCGGCCGCGCGGGTCCCGCGCTCGCCATCGCCGCCATCGGCTCGTTCTTCGCCGGCTGCGTCGCCACCGTGCTGGTCGCGGCGCTGGGCGCTCCGCTCACCAGCATCGCGCTGCTGTTCGGCCCGGCCGAGTACTTCTCGCTGATGTGCCTCGGCCTGATCTTCGCCGTCGTGCTCGCCAAGGGCTCGGTGCTCAAGGCCCTGACCATGATCCTCTGCGGCCTCATGCTGTCGATGATCGGTTCGGACCTCGAGACCGGCGCCGAGCGCATGACCTGGGGCATCCCGGAGCTGTCCGACGGCATCGGCTTCGTCGTGGTCGGCATGGGCATGTTCGGCTTCGGCGAGATCCTGCGTAACCTCGAAAGCGCCGGCGACCGCACCATCATCGAGGGCAAGGTGACCGGCCTGATGCCGACGCTGCCCGACCTGAAGGCGGCCGCGGGCGCCATCGGCCGCGGCACGATCATCGGCTCGCTGCTGGGCATCCTGCCGGGCGGCGGCGCGATCATCGCGTCGTTCGCCGCCTACACCTTGGAAAAGAAGGTGTCGAAGCATCCGGAGCGGTTCGGCCGCGGCGCGATCGAAGGCGTTGCGGCGCCGGAGAGCGCCAACAACGCCGCCGCGCAGACGTCGTTCATCCCGCTGCTCACGCTCGGCATCCCGCCGAATCCCGTGATGGCGCTGATGGTCGGCGCCATGACGATCCATGGCATCGTCCCGGGCCCGCAGGTCATGACCAAGCAGCCGGAGCTGTTCTGGGGCATGATCTCCTCGATGTGGCTCGGCAACCTGATGCTGGTCGTCATCAACCTGCCGCTGGTCGGCGTGTGGGTGCGCCTGCTGCGCGTGCCGTATCGCCACCTGTTCCCGATGATCGTCATCTTCTGCTGCATCGGCGTGTATTCGCTCAACAACGCGCCGTTCGACGTGACGATGACCGCGATCTTCGGTGTTGTCGGCTACTGGCTGGTGAAGCATGACTTCGAGCCGGCGCCGATGATCCTGGGCTTCGTGCTCGGCCCGCTGATGGAGGAAAACCTCCGGCGCGCCATGCTGATCGCCCGCGGCGACGCGACGGTGTTCCTGACGCGGCCGATCTCGGCCACGCTGCTCGCGATCTCGGCCTTCATGCTGATCCTGGCGGTGCTGCCGGCGATCCGCGGCAAGCGCGAGGAAGTGTTCACCGAGTAATCGGTCACTGCTCACGCGCGGGCTTCGACTAAAGGCCTGCGACAAAAGAACGACCCCCGAGGACCTCCTCGGGGGTTTTCTCTTTTGGGGAGCGGTGGGTAGATACCCTCAAGCAACTGTCACATGCTTGGGGGCGACCATGCATCCGTTTCGCTTTTCCGCAGGCCTTCTGGCCGGCGTCGTTACACTCGCAGCCGGCATCCTGCCTGCTGCCGCGCAGAACTATCCGAACCGACCGGTGACCGTGATCGTGCCGTTCGCGGCCGGCGGCCCGACCGACGTGGTCGCGCGCATCGTCACCGATTACATGGCGAAGTCGCTCGGCCAGTCCTTCGTCATCGAGAACGTGGTCGGGGCCGGCGGCACCACCGGCATCACCCGGGCAAAGCGCGCCAAGAACGACGGCTACACCATCGCGATGGGCCATCTCGGCACGCATGCGGCGGCACCGGCGCTCTATCCCAACCTGGCCTATGACCCGGCGGTCGACTTCGAGCCGATCGGGCTCGCCGCCGGCACGCCGATCCTGATCCTCGCCAAGAAGGATTTCCCCGCGAAGGATCTCAAGGAATTCGTCGCTTACGTGAAGGCCAACGACACCAAGCTCAACATGGCGCATGCCGGCGTCGGCTCGGTGTCCTTCACCACCTGTCTGCTGCTCAATCACCTTCTCAAGGTGAAGCCGACCTCGATCCCGTATCAGGGCACGGGCCCCTCGATGAACGCGCTGGTGGGCGGACAGGTCGATTATATGTGCGACCAGATCGTCAACGCGGTTCCGCAGGTCCAGGGCGGCACGATCAAGGCCTACGCAATCGCGACCGATGCCCGCGATGCCTCGCTGCCCAACGTGCCGACCACCAAGGAGGCCGGGCTGCCGGAGTTCCAGGCCTCGGCCTGGAATGCGCTGTTCGCGCCCAAGGATACGCCGAAGGAGATCGTCGCAAGCCTGTCCGCGGCACTGGACAAGGCGCTCGACGACGATGTCACCCGCAAGCGGCTCCTGGAACTGGGCAGCGACATCCCGGGCAAGGAGCGGCGCGGCGGCCCGGCTCTCAACACCCTGGTGAAGAACGAGATCGCCAAATGGACCCCGGTCATCAAGGCGGCCGGCGCCGTCAACTGACCTGTTGAGACTGGGCAAAAGCGCACTCGGGGCGGCCTCCGGCCGCCCTTTCGCTTCCGGGCGCCTATATAGAGGCTGTGACAGGCCTCGGCCGGCGGCTTCGTCCGGACCGGCTCTGGCGTTACCCTGCCATTGGACAGCGCTGAGTCGCTGGGTGCGGAGCTTACGGCTGATCGATGCGGCAATACCTTGAGCTGATGGAGCACACGCTCGCCGATGGGGTCGAGAAGCGCGACCGCACCGGCACCGGCACGGTCTCGGTGTTCGGCCATCAGATGCGATTCGATCTCGCCCAGGGCTTTCCGCTCGTCACCACCAAGAAGCTGCACGTGAAGTCCATCGTTCACGAGCTGCTCTGGTTCCTGGCCGGCGACACCAACATCAAATATCTGAACGACAACGGCGTCCGCATCTGGGACGAATGGGCCGACGAGCGCGGTGATCTCGGCCCGGTCTACGGCCATCAATGGCGCTCATGGCCGGCGCAGGACGGCCGGACCATCGACCAGATCGCCAACGTGGTGGACATGATCCGCCGCAGTCCGGATTCGCGGCGCCTCATCGTCACCGCGTGGAATCCGGCGGACGTCGACAGGATGGCGCTGCCGCCGTGCCACTGCCTGTTCCAGTTCTATGTCGCGAAGGGCCGGCTGTCCTGCCAGCTCTATCAGCGCTCCGCCGACATCTTCCTCGGCGTGCCGTTCAACATCGCGTCCTATGCGCTGCTCACCATGATGATGGCGCAGGTGACCGGACTGCAGCCAGGCGAGTTCATCCACACCTTCGGCGACGCGCATCTCTATCTCAATCACATCGAGCAGGCGCGGCTGCAGCTGTCGCGCGCGCCGCGCGCGCTGCCGGCGATGCGGCTCAATCCGGCCGTCAAGGATATCTTCGGCTTCCACTACGAGGACTTCACCCTCGAAGGCTACGAGCCGCATCCGCACATCAAGGCCGCGGTGGCGGTGTGAGCTTGGCGGAGCCGCGTGCGATTGCCATCGTCCTCGTCGCCGCGGTCGCCGACAACGGCGTGATCGGCCGCGACAATGCGCTGCCGTTCCGGCAGAGCTCCGACCTCAAGCGGTTCAAGGCCCTCACCATGGGGCGGCCGATCCTGATGGGCCGCAAGACATTCCTGTCGATCGGCAAGCCGCTGCCCGGCCGCACCAACATCGTGGTCAGCCGCAACGCCGATTTTGCTGCCTCCGGTTTGATCACGGCCCTCGATCTCGACCGGGCGTTCGACGTCGCCCGCGGCGACGCGCTGCGGCGTGGGGTTAACGAAATCGCCGTGGTCGGCGGCGCGGACATTTTCACGCGGCTGATGCCCCTTGCCGACCGCCTGGAGATCACCCATGTGCACGCCCGCCCGGAGGGCGACACCCACTTTCCGCCGATCGATGCGTCACAATGGCGCGCAACGGCGAAAAGCGAGCTTCCGGCCGGTCCAAAGGACGAGGCGCCCGCGACCTGCGTGACATATGAGCGAGCTTGAATTTGCAGCCAAATCCCCCAAGCCGGCTCACGCGCCCCGGAATGCGCGGCGGCGCGCGTTGTAAGCCGTTGAGGCCTCCCATATAACCTCCCACCAGCCAAAGCGGGCCGGCACGTCAGCCCGGCTTCCGAGGAGACAATTTCATGCCGTGGAGCAATCAGGGCGGCGGGCCCTGGGGATCAGGGGGCGGATCGAAGGGCCCCTGGGGTTCGGGGCCGCAGTCGTCCGGGCCGACCCCGCCCGACCTCGAGGAATTGCTGCGCCGCAGCCAGGACAAGCTGAAGAACGTGCTGCCGGGCGGCAGTCTCGGCAACCGGGGCTTCCTGATCATTGCGCTGATCGCTGTGATCCTTTGGGGCTTCTCGGGCTTCTTCCGCGTCGAGCCGGACGAGGTCGGCGTCGTGCTGCGCTTCGGCAAGCAGGTCGGTGAGCCGCGGACGCCGGGCTTGAACTATCACTGGCCCTATCCGATCGAGACGGTCCTGACGCCCAAGGCGCTCCAGGTCCGCAAGATCGACGTCGGCATGCGCATCGTCGACGACCTTCGCCGCGGCACCACCGTGCGCGACGTGCCCGAAGAAAGTCTGATGCTGACCGGCGACGAGAACATCGTCGATGTCGATTTCTCGGTGATCTGGCGGATCAAGCCCGCCGGTGTCGGCGAATACCTGTTCAATATCCAGAACCCTGAAGGCACCGTGAAGGCCGTCGCGGAAAGCGCCATGCGCGAGGTGATAGGCCGCTCTGAGATCCAGCCGGTGCTCACCGGCGCGCGGCAGAACACCGAAACCGCGGTCCAGGAGCTGATGCAGAAGACGCTCGACACATACAACGCCGGCATCCTGATCCAGCAGGTGCAGATGCAGAAGGTCGATCCGCCGCTGCAGGTGATCGACTCCTTCCGTGACGTGCAGGCGGCCCGCGCCGACCTGGAGCGTGCTCAGAACGAGGCGCAGACCTACGCCAACAAGGTGGTCCCGGAGGCACGCGGCAAGGCCGCGCAGATTCTCCAGGCTGGTGACGCCTACAAGTCGCAGACCGTTGCCGAGGCGACCGGCCAGACGTCGCGCTTCACCAAGATCTACGAGGAATACAAGAAGGCGCCGGACGTCACGCGGCGCCGCATGTATCTCGAGACCATGGAGCGCGTGCTGTCCGGCACCGACAAGATCATCCTCGACTCCAGCGGCCAGTCCGGCAGCGGCGTCGTGCCCTATCTGCCGTTGAACGAACTGATGCGGCGGCCCCAGCCGCAGAGTGGAGGCGCCCGATGAGGCCCGGTATCGCGGGAGGCGTCGTCCTCGTCCTGGTTTTGGTCGCCCTGGTTATCGCCTGGTCGTGCGTCTTCACGGTCTACCAGACGCAGCAGGTGATCGTGGTGCGGCTTGGCGAGCCGGTTCGTGTCGTCACCGACCCGGGTCTGCACTTCAAGCTCTCGCTGTTCGACAGCGTGATCGGCATCGACAAGCGCATCCTCGACCTGGAAAACCCGGCGCAGGAGGTGATCGCCTCCGACCAGAAGCGGCTGGTGGTCGATGCCTTTGCCCGGTATCGCATCCAGGAGCCGCTGAAGTTCTATCAGACGGTCAACACCATCCCGGGCGCCAACTCGCAGCTTTCGATTCTGATGAACGCGGCGCTGCGACGCGTGCTTGGCGAGGCGACGCTGACCCATGTGGTGCGTGACGACCGTGCGGCGCTGATGGCGCGTGTGCGCGATCAGCTCGACCGCGAGGCGCGCGTCTACGGCATCCAGGTCGTGGACGTACGGATTCGCCGCGCCGACCTGCCGGAACAGAACAGCCAGGCGGTGTATCAGCGCATGCAGACCGAACGGCAACGCGAGGCGGCCGAGTTCCGCGCCCAGGGCAGCCAGAAGTCGCAAGAGATCCGCTCGAAGGCCGACCGTGATGTCACGGTGCTGGTCGCCGAGGCGACCTCGAAGGCCGAGCAGATGCGCGGCGAAGGCGACGCCGAGCGCAACCGCATCTTCGCCGAAGCCTTCGGCAAGGACCCGGACTTCTTCGCGTTCTACCGCTCGATGCAGGCCTATGAGACCGGCATGAAGTCGAACGACACGCGGATGGTGCTGCAGCCTGACTCGGAGTTCTTCCGCTACTTCGTCGACCCGACCGGCAAGCGCGATAACAATGGGCAATCCAGGGCGCAGCCTTCGTTGGTGACACCGGCGCCGGCAGCACCGGCCCCGGCGCGCTGACAATCATTCCGCAGCGACAAGAAACTATAGGTTCGGCGGTGAGGGGGGATGTCTGATTTCCTGGTCGCGATCGGTCTCGTTTTCGCGCTGGAAGGGATTCTGTTCGCGGCGTTTCCCGGCCCGGTCAAGACCGCCATGGCGCATGTCACGGAAACGCCGGACAGCATGCTGCGGATGATCGGGATCGCGTCGGCCGTGATCGGCGTTGTTCTGGTGTGGCTCGTGCGCGGCTGAAGGAGCGCACAGGCCGCTTTTCCGCCCGATTTGGCCGGTCATTTTAAGCGTGTGTTACAAAATCCCGCGCGAAACGTCCCTTGCGTCTACGGCGTTAAGGGGGCAGTGTCGCGCAAACACCCTATTTCCGGAGATTTGACGGCCATGGCCCGCCTGCTGACCGCCTTTACGCATGCCCTACGACGTCCGGCATTGACCGCGATCGCCGCCGCGGCGATCGCGTTGCCGACCTTGTCGACGCCCGGTTTCGCCCGCGGACCGGAGGCCGTCGCCGACGTTGCCGAAAAAGTGATCGACGCAGTGGTCAACATCTCGACCTCGCAGAAGGTCGAGGGCCGTCCCGGTCCTGGCGCGCAGCAGATGCCGAACCTGCCGCCGGGCTCGCCGTTCGAGGAGTTCTTCGAGGAGTTCTTCAAGAACCGCCGCGGCCAGGGCGGCGGCGGTGACGATCAAGGTGGCAACCGCGCGCCGCGTCGCGTCAGCTCGCTCGGTTCGGGCTTCATCATCGATCCCGCCGGCATCGTGGTCACCAACAACCACGTCATCAACGAGGCCGACGAGATCAACGTCATCCTGACCGACGGCACGCGGCTCAAGGCCGAGGTGATCGGCAAGGATCAGAAGACCGATCTCGCGGTGCTCCGCGTCAAGCCGACCAAGCCGCTCAAGGCCGTCAAGTTCGGCGACTCCGATGCGCTGCGTCTCGGCGAATGGGTGATCGCGATCGGCAACCCGTTCAGCCTCGGCGGCACGGTGACCGCCGGCATCGTCTCGGCGCGCAACCGCGACATCAATTCGGGCCCGTACGACAACTACATCCAGACTGACGCGGCCATCAATCGCGGCAACTCGGGCGGCCCGCTGTTCAACCTCGAAGGCGAGGTGATCGGCGTGAACACCGCGATCATCTCGCCGTCCGGCGGCTCGATCGGCATCGGCTTCGCGGTGCCGTCGAAGACCGTGCAGGCGGTGGTCAGCCAGCTCCAGCAGTTCGGCGAGATCCACCGCGGCTGGCTCGGCGTGAAGATCCAGCAGGTCACCGACGAGATCGCTGAAAGCCTCGGCCTGAAGCCGACGCGCGGCGCGCTCGTTGCCGGCATCGACGACAAGGGCCCGGCCAAGCCCGCCGGCATCGAGGCCGGCGACGTGATCGTCAAGTTCGACGGCAAGGACATCAAGGAGATGCGCGACCTGCCGCGCATCGTCGCCGACACCCCGGTCGGCAAGGATGTCGAGGTGATCATCGTCCGCAAGGGCAAGGAAGAGAAGAAGACTGTCAAGCTCGGCCGTCTCGATGACACCGAGAAGCCGGTCAAGGCGTCGGTCAAGCCGGACGAGCCCGCCGACAAGTCGGTGGTGCAGAAGTCGCTCGGGCTGCAGCTTTCGGGCATCAACGACGACCTGCGCAAGAAGTACAAGATCAAGGACTCGGTGAAGGGCGTCGTCATTACCGGCGTCGACGCGTCTTCGGCCGCAGCCGACAAGCGGCTTGCCGCAGGCTCCACGATCGTCGCGATCGAGCAGGAGCAGGTGGCGCAGCCTGCCGACGTGCAGCGCAAGGTCGACGCGCTGAAGAAGGCCGGCAAGAAGACCGCGCTGCTGCTGGTCGCAACCGCCGAAGGCGACATGCTGTTCGTGGCGCTGCCGATCGAGTGACGGCGCCAACAGTTCAAAAGCGAAAGGGCGGCCGCTTTGGCCGCCCTTTTTGTTATCCGCTTTGTTTATCCGCCTGCGAAGGCCGAGCGGGCGTAGCCCTGAGCGTAAAGCAATGCCGTGAGGTCGCCGTGATCGATGCGCGCGGCCGCGGCCTGCGCCACCGCGGGCTTGCCGTGATAGGCGACGCCAAGGCCTGCGGCCTCAATCATCGGGATGTCGTTGGCGCCGTCGCCGGTGACCAGCGTGTCCTCGGGCGCGAGGCCAAAGCGCTGGCGCAGCTCGACCAGCGTCTCGAGCTTGGCCTCGCGACCCAGGATCGGCTCCTGCACCAGGCCCGACAGCCGGCCGCCATCGACCAGGAGGACATTGGAGCGGTCCTCGTCGAAACCGATCATGGCCCCGATGACGTGGGTGAACATCGTGAAGCCGCCCGACACCAGGCAGGTGTAGGCGCCGTGCGCCCGCATGGTGGCGACCAGCGTTCGCCCGCCGGGCGTCAGCTTGATCCGCGTCTCGATCACCTCGCCGACCACGGTCTGCGGCAGGCCCTTGAGCAGCGCCACCCGCTCGCGCAAGGCCGGCTCGAAGGCGATCTCGCCGCGCATGGCGCGTTCGGTGATCGCGGCGACGTGGTCCTTGAAGCCCGCATAGCCGGCCAGCTCGTCGATGCACTCCTGTCCGATCATGGTGGAGTCCATGTCGGCGAGGAATAGCCGCTTGCGGCGGTGGGCGAGCGGCTGCACCACCACGTCGATAGGGTGTCCGGCCAGCGACGCCTGGGTCTCACTCGCCAGCAAACGTTGGTCGGCACCTGCGTCCGGGGTAAAGGGAATGTCGGCCGCGATGCCGGCGTCGAGCCAGCTCGGCGCGCCGGCATGCGGCAGCGCCGTCCGCGCGCGTTCCAGTGCGGCGGCGTCGAGCGCAGGCTGCGAGGGATTGCAGATCAAGGTCGCGACATGGGTCATGGTCGGCAAGATTCTGGTCGGCAAGATTCCGGGCTGCAAGGTTCCGGGCTGCGGGTTTCCGGTCGACGGGCGGTGCTTATTGCAGGCCCGACCTCAAGCGGCAAGTCGGCGCTGGCGCTGACGCTCGCCGAGCGCCACCGCGGCACCATCGTCAATGCCGATTCCATGCAGGTATACCGCGATCTGCGCATCATCACGGCGCGGCCGAGCCTGGACGACGAGGCCCGTGAGCCGCACCGGCTCTACGGCTTTGTCGACGCCGCCGAGAACTATTCGGTCGGGCGATGGTGCGTGGACGCCAAGGCGGCGCTCGACGACATCTGGGGGCAGGGGCGGCTGCCGATCCTGGTCGGTGGCACCGGGCTCTATTTCAAGGCGCTGACCGAGGGGCTGTCGGCGGTGCCGCCGACACCGCCGGACATCCGCGCCTCGGTGCGCGCCCGCTGCGACGCCATCGGGGCGGAGGCCTTGCATGCCGAGCTCGGCCGCCGCGATCCGGTGATGGCCGGGCGGCTCAAGCCGGGCGACCGGATGCGGGTGGCGCGGGCGCTGGAGGTCCTGGAGGCCACGGGGCGGTCGCTCGCCGACTGGCAACGCGACGGCATGCCGGCGATGCTCGATACGGCGGCGGCGATCCGGTTCTTTCTGGTTGTCGAGCGGGCCGAGCTGTATCGGCGGATCGATGCCCGCTTCGACGCCATGCTGGCGGCGGGCACATTGGATGAGGTGAGGGCGCTCGCCGCCCGCAAGCTCGATCCGATGCTGCCGGCGATGAAAGCGCACGGCGTGCCCTGGCTGCGGCGGCATCTTGCAGGCGAGATCACGCTGGCCGAGGCCGCCGAGGGCGGCAAGGCCGACACCCGCCGCTACACCAAACGGCAGGTCACCTGGTTTCGCCACCAGATGCCGGGCTGGGCATGGCTCGAGCCCGAGGCCGTGCTCGACGCAGCGGCGCGCGAGCTCGCGAGCTAACGGCTCCTCGGCCGCCCATCACTCCGCGGCGACGCGGTGCTCCTCGTCGTCGGCGAGCTGCGCCTCGGTCTTGCCGTGCCTGAGCCACTGCTGGAAGCGGTCGAGATAGAGATAGACCACTGGCGTGGTGTAGAGCGTCAGCACCTGGCTGAGCGCCAGGCCGCCGACCATGGCGTAGCCTAGCGGCTGCCGCATCTCCGAGCCGGTGCCGTTGCCGATCGCCAGCGGAATGCCGGCGAGCATCGCCGCCGCCGTGGTCATCAGAATCGGCCGGAAGCGCAGCAGGCAGGCTTCGCGGATCGCGTCGAGCGGCGCCATGTGCCGCTCGCGCTCGGCATTGACGGCGAAGTCGACCAGCATGATGCCGTTCTTCTTGACGATGCCGATCAGCAGGATGATGCCGATGATGCCGATCACCGACAGGTCCATGCCGCCGAGACGCAGCGCGAGCAGCGCACCGACGCCCGCCGACGGCAATGTCGACAGGATGGTGAGCGGCAGGATGAAGCTCTCATAGAGCATGCCGAGGATCAGGTAGACCACGATCAGCGCGGCGAGCACCAGGATCGGCGTGCTCGACAGCGAATCCTGGAACGCCTGGGCGTTGCCCTGGAAGGTCGCGATCACCGACGACGGCATCTGGATCTCACGGGCGGCGCCGTTGATCGCGTCGACCGCCTGGCCGAGCGCCACGCCGGGCTTCAGATTGAAGGTCAGCGTCGCGGCCGGGAACTGGCCCTGGTGCGACACCGACAGCGGACCGACCTTGCCGCTGTCGACGTCGACCAGGTTGGACAGCGGCACCGCGCCGCCGGTGATGGGCGACTTCACATAGAGCCGGTTCAGCGTATCGAGGTCCTTCTGCAGCTCAGGCAGGATTTCCAGCACCAGGAAGTAGGTCTTGAGCTGGGTGAAGTACTGCGTGATCTGGCGCTGGCCGAACGCGTCGTTCAGCGTGTCGTCGATCAGTTGCGGCGAGATGCCGAAGCGCGAGGCCTGATCGCGGTTGATGGTGATCTTGAGTTGCGGCGCGTTGGAGAGAAGATCGCTGCCGACGTCGGTGATCTGCGGCAGCGTCCGCATCTTCTCGAGCATCTTGTTGGTCCACTCGTTCAGCTCGGCCAGATTGGAATCCTGAAGAGTGTACTGGAAGCTCGCGCGTGCAATGCGTCCGCCGACCGTGATGTCCTGCGACGCCTGCAGAAACATGTTCGCGCCCTCGACCTTCGCGAGCTGCGGCCGCAGCCGGTCGATGATCTGTGTCGCACTGAGCTCGCGCTCGTCGCGCGGCTTGAGCACGATGAAGCCGCGGCCGGTGTTCGCGGTCTGCGCGCCGCCCGAGCTGCCGGTAAAGGTGCCGAGGCCGGCGACGTCCGGATCCTTCAGCACCACCGCTCCAAGCTTCTTCATCAACCGCATCATTTCCTGAGGCGAGGTGTCCTGTGCGGATTCCATGAAGACCTGGATCATCCCGGTATCCTGGATCGGGAAGAAGCCCTTGGGAATTTCGATCGCCATGGCCAGGGTCAGCGCCATCGTCCCGAAGAACACGCCGATCGTGATGCGCTGGTGGCGCAGCGCGACGTCGAGCGTGCGCTTGTAGAACGACGCGATGCTGTCGAAGCCCGCCTCAATGGTCCGATACAGCCGCCCGTGCTCGTGCGATTCCCGGCGCATGAAGCGCGAGCACATCATCGGCGCCAGCGTCAGCGATACCAGCGCCGACACCGCGATCGACGCCGTCACGGTCAGCGCGAACTCGCGGAACAGACGGCCGATAATGCCGCCCATCAGCAGCAGCGGAATGAACACGGCGACCAGCGAGCAGGAGATCGACAGCACCGTGAAGCCGATCTCGCTCGAGCCTTTGAGCGCGGCCTGCATCGGGCTCTCGCCCTCTTCGACGTGCCGATAGATGTTCTCGACCACGACGATGGCGTCGTCGACCACGAAGCCCACCGCGATGGTGAGCGCCATCAGCGACAGGTTGTCGAGGCTGAAGTTCAAAAGATACATCGCGCCGGCCGAGCCCATCAGCGCCAGCGGCACCGTGATGCTCGGAATGAGCGTGGCCCAGAAGTTCCGCAGGAACAGCAGGATCACCAGCACCACCAGCGCAATGGTGAGGCCGAGCGTGAACTCCACGTCGGCCACCGAAGCGCGGATCGTGGTGGTGCGGTCGAGCAGCGTCTTCACCTCGATGGCGGGCGGGATGCGCGCGGTCAGGTGCGGCAGCTGCGCCTTGATCTGGTCGACGGTCTCGACCACGTTGGCGCCGGGTTGCTTGAACACCGCAAGGATAATGCCGTCCTGGTTGTTCTGATAGGCCGCGATATTGCGGTCCTGCGAATCCGGTACGGCCTGCCCGATGTCGCTGATGCGGATTGGCGCGCCGTTGCGGTAGGCGATGATCACGTCGTTATACGGCGCGGCATCGACGATCTGGTCGTTGGTGGCAATCGTGAAGCTTGTCTTGGGGGTGTTGAGCGTGCCCTTGGCGACATTGGTGGTCGAGGTCACCAGCGCGGCGCGTACATCCTCCAGCGTGATGCCGCTGTTGGCGAGCTTGGCCGGATCGACCTGGATCCGGATTGCGGGCGTCCGGTCGCCGAAGATCGAGACCTGCGCCACGCCAGGCACCTGCGAAATCTGCTGCGCCAGAAACAGGTCCGCATAGTCGTCGACGATGGGCAGCGTGATGGTGTCCGAACGCAGCGCCAGCAGCAGAATCGGGGAATCTGCCGGGTTGACCTTCTTATAGTAGGGCGGCGCGGTCATGGATTGCGGCAACTGCTTGCCGGCCGCGGTGATCGCCGCCTGCACGTCCTGCGCGGCCGAGTCGATATTGCGGTTGAGATTGAACTGGATGACGATCGTGACCGCGCCAAGCGCGCTCTGCGAGGTCATCTGCGTGATGCCTGGTATCTGGGCGAGCTGACGTTCCAACGGCGCTGCGACCGATGTCGCCATGGTCTCGGCGCTCGCGCCGGACCAGGTGCCGGTGATCTGGATGGTGGGGAAGTCCACCTGTGGAAGCGGCGCGACCGGCAGGAACGGAAAGGCTGCGATGCCGACAAATGCGATCGCCGCCATCAGCAGCGTGGTGGCGACCGGACGGCGGATGAACGGCTCGGAAAGGTTCATGATTCGTCGTTGTCCGCCGGCTGGGATTTGTCTGTGATCGTCACTGGGGCGTTGGCCCGCAGCTTGTATTGCCCGCCGGTGACCACGCGGTCGCCGGGAGCGAGGCCGCCCTCGACAATCGTGATGTCGCCGACGGCGGGGCCGGCCTGAATCGGCTTCGCCACGGCGGTGTTCTTTTCGGTCAGAGCCCAGACGAACATTCCCTTGGGCCCGCGCTGGATCGCCGGGCTCGGCACCACGATCGCCTGGGCCCGCGTCTCGATCTGGATCCGGACATTGATGAATTCGCCCGGCCAAAGCTTCTCGTCGGTGTTCGCGAAGCTCGCCTTGAGCTTGTAGCTCGCAGTCGCCGGATCGATGACGTTGTCGATGGTCTGCAGCGTGCCGGTGCTCAGCACATTGCGGTTGTCGCGGTCATACGCAATCGCTTCCACGGTGCCGCGCTTCATCGCCTCGCGAACCTGATCGAGGGTCTGGGCCGGCAGCGTGAACGTGCCCAGGGCGGGTTGCGCCTGCACCAGGGTCGCCATCATGCCCGGATCCGAGGCGCGAACGATGTTGCCGGGATCGACCAGGCGCATGCCCATGCGTCCGTCGCTCGGCGCCTTGATGGCGGTGTAGTCGAGCTGGGTCTGCGCGGTTTCGATCATCGCCTCGTCGGCCATGATCGTCGCCTTCATACTGTCGACCTTCGACTGCTGCTGATCGAGGTTCTGCTGCGTCTCGAAGCCCTTCACGCCGAGCGTCCGGAACCGGTCGAGGTCCTTCTGCAGCGCGACCATGCTCGACTCGTCCTGCGCCTTCTTCGCCTTGGCCTGATCGAGCGCCGCCTGGAACAGGCGCGGGTCGATCTTGGCGAGCACCTCGTCCTTTTTGACGTGCTGGCCTTCCTTGAAGAAGACCTCCTGCAATTTGCCGTCGACTTGCGAGTGAATACCGACCGTGAAGGTGGCCTGCACCGTGCCCAGACCTGTGAGGTAGATCGGCACGTCCTTGCGGGCCGCATTGGCGACGCTGACCGGCACCGGAGGCGGGCCGCCGCGTGAAGCTTCAGCGGGTTTCACGTTGCGCCAGACGAAATAGGTTCCTATCCCGGCGGCCAGGACCAGCACAGCCACCAACAGGAATGGCTTGCTCCTGGCCGACGGCCGCCGTGTGCTCACGTCATGTTGCGTCAAGATGTCGCCCTCCGGTGCGCACCGCAATATAGAGCAAAGATGAGAGTTGGCTCCTTTCCGGGACATTTCCGGAACATGAAATGCTGCCCATGCGGCTCACGACGCCGTGGGCCATGTTCGGGCCTGCAGAACACGCGTTTCCGGGCGTTTCAACTTGACGAACACCCGGGCGCACGTATATATCCCGCGCGCAAGGAAATGCCCAATGGATAATGGAATACGCAATTTTATTGCTCAAGAGC
Organism: uncultured Rhodoplanes sp.; assembly: GCA_936924235.1. GTDB lineage: Bacteria > Pseudomonadota > Alphaproteobacteria > Rhizobiales > Xanthobacteraceae > Z2-YC6860. The sequence continues at coordinate 16,126 of CAKZHN010000569.1, forward strand.
TGGTGCTCGTACGAAGGCGCACCGCCATGGGGGGCTGACCTCCCACGGTTCGGCGGTGCGCGGAAAACAGGGGCTTTGCGGCCCCTTTTTTATTCGCTGAACCAGCCTGGCAATGAAATTCCGGAAATGAACTTCCGAAGTGAGCGGAGCGGGACAATGACGACGGAGACGAACGGCGCCAAGACGCATGACCGGCAAGTGACTGGCCGGGAAATGACCGGCGCCGAAATGGTGATCGAGGCGCTCGCCGATCAGGGCGTGCAGCACATCTTCGGCTACCCGGGCGGTGCGGTGCTGCCGATCTATGACGCGATTTTTCATCAGCAGCAGGTCCAGCACATCCTGGTCCGTCACGAGCAGGGCGCGGTGCACGCCGCCGAGGGCTATGCGCGCTCCACCGGCAAGGTCGGCTGCGTGCTGGTGACGTCGGGGCCCGGCGCCACCAACGCGGTGACCGGCCTCACCGATGCGCTGTGCGACTCCATTCCGCTGGTCGTGATCACCGGCCAGGTGCCGACGCACCTGATCGGCAACGACGCGTTCCAGGAGTGCGACACGGTCGGCATCACCCGGCCGTGCACCAAGTACAATTACCTCGTGAAGAACGTCGCCGACCTGCCGCGCGTGCTGCACGAGGCGTTCCATATTGCGTCGAGCGGCCGGCCGGGACCGGTGGTCGTCGACATCCCGAAGGACGTCCAGTTCGCCAAGGGCACCTATTCCAAGCCGAGCGAATTCCAGCACAAGGGCTACAAGCCGCGGCTGAAGGGCGACCAAAACCGGATCATGCAGGCGGTCCAGCTGATGGCGCGCGCCAAGCGCCCGGTGTTCTACACCGGCGGCGGCGTCATCAATTCCGGTCCGCGCGCGACCGCGCTGCTGCGTGATCTCGTGAAGCTGACCGGCTTTCCGATCACCTCGACGCTGATGGGCCTCGGCGCCGTCCAGGCGTCCGATCCGCAGTGGCTCGGCATGCTCGGCATGCACGGCACCTGGGAAGCCAATTGGGCGATGCACGATTGCGACGTGATGATCTGCATCGGCGCGCGCTTTGACGACCGCATCACCGGCCGCGTCGATGCGTTCTCGCCGGGCTCGACCAAGATCCATGTCGACATCGATGCCTCGTCGATCAACAAGAACATCAAGGTCGATGTGCCGATCATCGGCGACTGCGCCCATGTGCTCGAAGACATGATCGCGCTGTGGCGCGAGACCAAGGCGCAGCCGGACAAGAAGGCGCTCGGCGAGTGGTGGAAGCAGATCGACAAGTGGCGGGCGCGCAAGTCGCTCGCCTACAAGCGGTCTGACTCCATCATCAAGCCGCAATACGCCATCCAGCGGCTGTTTGAGCTGACCAAGGACCGCGACACCTACATCACCACCGAGGTGGGCCAGCACCAGATGTGGGCGGCGCAGTTCTACGGCTTCCAGGAGCCGAACCGCTGGATGACCTCGGGCGGACTCGGCACCATGGGTTACGGCCTGCCGGCCGCGGTCGGCGTGCAGCTCGCGCACCCGCAGTCGCTGGTCATCGACATTGCCGGCGAAGCTTCGGTGCTGATGAACATGCAGGAGATGTCGACGGCCGTGCAGCACCGGCTGCCGATCAAGGTGTTCATCCTGAACAACCAGTACATGGGCATGGTGCGGCAATGGCAGGAGCTGCTGCACGGCGGCCGCTACGCCGAGAGCTACACCCATTCGCTGCCGGACTTCGTGAAGCTCGCCGAGGCCTATCACGCGGTCGGCATCCGCTGCGAGAAGCCGGGCGACCTCGACGGCGCGATCAAGGAGATGATCAACGTCAACAAGCCGGTGCTGTTCGACTGCGTGGTCGATCAGGCGGAGAACTGCTTCCCGATGATCCCGTCGGGCCGCGCCCACAACGAGATGCTGCTCGGCGACGCCGCCGAGAGCATCGAGGACGCCATCACCGAAGAAGGCAAGATGCTGGTGTAGCTCGATCGGTTCGAGTTCGGAGCACCTATCGAGTCAGCAGGGTCTATCCATGAGTTCCACCTCCCACTATCCCGCCGCGATCCATTCGGAGCGCATCGAAAGCCACACGCTGTCGGTGATCGTCGACAACGAGCCCGGCGTGCTGGCGCGCGTCATCGGCCTGTTCTCCGGCCGCGGCTACAACATCGACTCGCTCACCGTCTCGGAGACCGAGCACGAGAAGCACCTGTCGCGCATCACCATCGTGACGCGCGGCACGCCCATGGTGATCGAGCAGATCAAGAATCAGCTCGAGCGTCTCGTGCCGATCCACCGCGTGGTCGACGTGACGTTGGCCGGTCCCTCGATCCAGCGCGAGCTCGCGATGGTCAAGGTGCGCGGCACCGGCGAGCCCCGCGTCGAGGCGCTGCGCCTCGCCGACGCGTTCCGCGCCCGGGTGATCGATGCCGGTCCCGAGAGCTTCATCTTCGAGATCACCGGCGCGACCGAGAAGATCGAGCAGTTCATCGTGCTGATGCTGCCGCTCGGCCTGGTCGAGGTCTCGCGCACCGGCGTGGTCGCCATCGCGCGCGGGCCCGAGGGCATGTAGGGCATCGGTTTTCGAACGGTTGCTACATCCCCGGGCCGGGATTAAGTCGGACCGGGGAGGGCGGCCGAATCGAATGCTGTCGCAGCGCGCCAAATACGCCTTGAAGGCCATGATCTGCCTGGCCGAGCACCGCGGCCCGGAGCCGATGTCGGTCACCGAGATCGCGCGCGCCGCGCGGGTGCCGCGCGCCTTCCTCGAGCAGATCCTCTCCGACCTGAAGCGGCGCAATCTCCTGGTCAGCCGGCGCGGCAAGCAGGGCGGCTTCTGGCTGGCGCGGGAGCCCGCCAAGATCACCTTCGCCGACATCATCCGCCACATCGACGGACCGCTCGCGCTGGCGCCCTGCGCCAGCCGCACCGCCTACCGGCCCTGCCCGGAGTGCCAGGACGTCGAAACCTGCATGCTCCGGCCGACGTTGATCGAGGCGCGCGACGCCACGGCCGCGATCCTGGAGCGCACGACCCTGGCCGAAGTGGCGGAAAGGGGCCCTTTGGACGACGCCACATACAAAGAATTTTCTGTGTGAAATCAATGCATTGTGAGATGAGCTAAAAAATTTTGGAACGAACAATTACTAATCTGATTGACTTAGTCAGAATTAGAGGAGATACTCATGATGTTCACGGGATCGAACAAGAGCTCAGCCATGGCCCGCGACACCGAAGCCGCTCCGTGCCCCCGCCCGACTGAGGACGGCACGAAGCCCATTCAGAAGAAGGAGGCTGCACCGATGATCCATCTTTCCGCTCACGCCGCTGCCACGCCGTATGCCTGGATCGCCTCCCTGCAGTTCCCCGCCGTGGAGCCGGCGGTCCACCAGACGCGTCCGCAGATGCCGCGGACCGACCGGGCGGAGCCCATGCGCCTCGACCGCGACACCGCGCGCGCGATGGTCGACGCCGGCGTCATGCCGCTCAGCCGCTACATCCAGATGTTCGAGGCGCAGGACTTCGAGGCCGGTGACGACGGGGCGTCGTGCATCGCCGAGATCGAGCACTAGGCACCACGGCACACATCGTCGTTCCCCTTCGCCCCGATGCGGCGCATCGAAGTTGAAAGAGATGACCATGCGTAAGTTGATGGCCACCGTGATCCTGTCGCTGTCGGCAGCGTCCGGCGCACAGGCGCAGAACCTGCTGAACGTGAGCTACGATCCGACCCGCGAGTTCTATCGCGTCTACAACGCCGAATTCATCAAGTACTGGAAGGAAAAGTCCGGCGAGACGGTCTCGGTCCAGCAGTCGCATGGCGGCTCCGGCGCGCAGGCGCGCGCCGTGATCGATGGGCTCAAGGCCGACATCGTGACGCTGGCGCTCGAAGGCGACATCAACGCCATCGCCGAGAAGACCGGAAAGATTCCGGCCGACTGGCGCACCAGGCTGCCGAACAACTCAACGCCCTACACCTCGACGATCGTGTTCCTGGTCCGTAAAGGCAACCCGAAGGGCCTGAAGAACTGGGACGACTTGGTGAAGCCCGGCATCCAGGTCATCGTGCCCAACCCGAAGACCTCGGGCGGCGCGCAGTGGGCCTATCTCGCGGCCTGGGGCTATGCCGACCAGAAGTTCAACGGCGACGAAGCCAAGGTGAAGGAGTTCGTCGGCCTGCTCTACAAGAATGTGCCGGTGCTCGACTCCGGCGCGCGCGGCTCGACCACGACCTTCGCGCAACGCGGCCTCGGCGACGTGCTGCTGTCGTGGGAGAACGAGGCGTTCCTCGCGATCAACGAGCTCGGCCCCGACAAGTTCGACATCGTCGTGCCGCCCGTTTCGGTAAAGGCCGAGCCGTCGGTGGCGCTGGTCTCCGGCAACTCCGACGCCAAGGGCACCACCAAGACCGCCCAGGCCTATCTCGAATACCTCTACAGCGCGGCCGGCCAGAAGATCGTGGCCAGGAACTACTACCGCGCGGCGAAGCCGGAGCTTGCCGATCCGCAGGACCTCAAGCGCTTCCCGGACATCAAGCTGATCTCGATCGATGATCCGGTGTTCGGCGGCTGGGCCAAGGTGACTCCCAAGCACTTTGTCTCCGGCGGCATGTTCGACCAGATCTACAAACGCTGAGGCGCGCCATGTCGGCAACCGCAGTGATTTCCGGGCGCACGACCTCCTCGAGCACCAGCACTTGGAGGTCGTGGCGGCGACCCAGCGTGATCCCGGGATTCGGGATCACGTTCGGGTTCACGCTCACCTACCTCAGCCTGATCGTGTTGATCCCGCTCGCCGCGCTGGTGCTGCGCACCACTGCGCTGTCCTGGCAGGACTACTGGGCGATCGCCACCAATGACCGGGTGCTCGCCGCGCTGAAGCTGTCGTTCGGCGCAGCCGCGATCGGCGCCGTGCTCAACACGGTGTTCGGCCTGATCGTCGCCTGGGTGCTGGTGCGCTACGAGTTCACGGGCAAGCGCGTGGTCGACGCCATGGTCGATCTGCCGTTCGCACTGCCGACCGCGGTCGCCGGCATCGCGCTCACCGCGATCTTCGACAAGAACGGCTGGATCGGCAAGCCGCTCGACCTGCTCGGCATCCAGGTCGCCTACACCTGGCTCGGCGTCGTGGTGGCGCTCACCTTCATCGGCCTGCCCTTCGTGGTGCGCACCTTGCAGCCGGTCATCGTCGAGCTCGATCGCGAGATCGAGGAGGCGGCGGCCACGCTCGGCGCCGCGCGCTTCCAGGCGATCGTCAAGGTGATCCTGCCGAGTCTCCTTCCGGCGCTCCTGACCGGCTTCGTGCTGGCGCTGGCGCGCGGCGTCGGCGAGTACGGCTCGGTCGTCTTCATCGCCGGCAACATTCCCTATAAGACCGAGATCGCGCCGCTCCTGATCGTCATCCGCCTGACCGAGTTCGATTATTCGGGCGCGACCGCGATCGCCACCGTGATGCTGGCGCTGTCGTTCCTGATGTTCCTCACCATCAACATCATCCAGGCCTGGGCACGGCGGAGGTTCGGTCATGTCTGATTACGCCGTCAACACGCCGCCGCTCGGCTGGCGCGCGCCGACCACGGAATCGAAGACCACCAAGACCGTGCTGATCGCGGCCGCGATGTTCTTCCTCGCGCTGTTCCTCCTGGTGCCGCTGCTGGTGGTGTTCGTCGAGGCGCTGCGCGCGGGCGTGCCCGCCTTTCTGAAAGGCCTCACCGAGCCCGACACCATCGCGGCCATCGAGCTGACGCTCCTGGTCGCGGCCATCTCGGTGCCGGCGAACTGCCTGTTCGGCGTCTGCGCCGCATGGGCGATCGCCAAATACGAGTTCCGCGGCAAGACCATCCTGATGACGCTGATCGATCTGCCGTTCTCGGTGTCGCCGGTGATCGCCGGTTTGATCTACGTCATCCTGTTCGGCAGCCAGGGCTATCTCGGTCCGTGGCTCAAGGCGCACGACCTACAGATCGTCTTCGCGTTTCCCGGCATCGTGCTCGCCACCACGTTCGTGACGTTTCCGTTCGTGGCGCGCGAGCTCATTCCGCTGATGCAGGAGCAGGGCACGCACGAAGAAGAGGCGGCGGTGTCGCTCGGTGCCGGCGGCCTGCAGACCTTCCTGCGCGTGACGCTGCCGAACATCAAATGGGGCCTGATGTACGGCGTGCTTCTGTGCAACGCGCGCGCCATGGGCGAGTTCGGCGCGGTGTCGGTGGTATCAGGCCACGTGCGCGGCGAGACCAACACCATGCCGCTGCAGATCGAGATTCTCTACAACGATTATCAATGGGTTGCGGCCTTCGCGGTGGCGTCGCTGCTGGCGCTGCTCGCGCTCGTCACCCTGATCGTCAAGACCGCGCTCGAATGGCGGTTCGGCCACGAATTGGCCAACGGACCGCGCTAGCAAGGGGATCGCGCCAATGACTCAAGTGACGAGGACCCAAGCGACAACCAAAGCGACAACGGACCCTGCGAAGGAGTTTCCAATGACCGCGCTCGCCAAAGTTCCACGCGCCATCGACTACACCCATGCCGGACCTTCCATTATTCCCGGTTTCGCCGGGAGCAGCCCGCGGGAGAGTTCGATGACCGTCACGGTGGAAAATCTCGTCAAGGAGTTCGGCCAGACGCCGGCGTTGCACGGCGTGTCGCTGGACATCGCGGGCGGCGAGCTGATCGCGCTGCTCGGGCCGTCGGGCTCGGGCAAGACCACGCTGCTGCGCCTGATCGCAGGCCTGGATTTTCCGACCGCCGGCCGCGTGCTGTTCGGCCACGAGGATGCATCGAGCAAATCGGTGCAGGACCGCAACGTCGGCTTCGTGTTCCAGAGCTACGCGCTGTTCCGGCACATGACGGTGTTCGACAACGTTTCGTTCGGCCTGCGGGTGCGGCCGCGCGCCACGCGCCCGAGCGAGACCGCGATCCGCGAGCGCGTCATGGGTCTCCTTGAGCTCGTCCAGCTCGGCGGCCTGGAGAAGCGTTTCCCCGGCCAGCTCTCCGGCGGCCAGCGCCAGCGCGTGGCGTTTGCCCGCGCACTCGCCATCGAGCCGCGCGTGCTGCTGCTCGACGAGCCGTTCGGCGCGCTCGACGCCAAGGTGCGCAAGGACCTGCGCCGCTGGCTTCGCGAGATCCACGACCGCACCGGCCACACCACGGTGTTCGTCACCCACGACCAGGAGGAGGCGCTGGAGCTTGCCGACCGCGTCGTGGTGATGAGCAAGGGCCAGATCGAGCAGGTCGGCAGCGCCGACGACATCTACGACCGTCCGGCGACGCCGTTCGTGTTCGACTTCATCGGCGACTCCAGCCAGCTTCCGGTGGTGATCGACAACGGCCACGTCCGCTTCGACAATCGCATCATCGCCATCGAGGCCCAGGACCAGCCCAACGGGCCGGCGACGCTGTTCTTCCGGCCGAACCACATCCGGTTGTCCCGGGAAGGCGAGGAGGGCCGCTCGATCGTCGGCCGGGTCACCGGCTCCCGCCGCCTCGGCGACGCGCGCCGGCTCGAGCTCGAGATCGGCGACCAGCACCGCTGCGAGATCGACGTGCCGGCGGATGCCGACATCCCGCGCAAGGCCAGCGTCGCGATCCAGCCGACGAACTGGAAGCTCTATCCGGCGCAGAAGGATGTATGACTAACGCGATAACGCTTGGAGCCAATGCCGTGCTTTTGGCGACGTCATCGCCCGTGAGGTGCACTTCGTCAGGGCGTAGTAGTCATCGTCTCAGGCACCTCCGGCGAGGGCGCCGCATCAAGCGCCCACTGTTGACAGACCTTGCAAACAGGGGTGCTCGATTTGTGCTTTTTCCCACGACGAGTATCGTCCGCCCGCCTTGCTCAGTTGAGGGCGCCTTCTAGGGACGCCTAGTGGACGGAGCAGGGTGTGGCGCCTGCAGGCGGGGTTCGTACCCCCGTCCCAG
>CAKZHN010000570.1 GCA_936924235.1 uncultured Rhodoplanes sp.
GTATGGGGGCGGTCGGATGCGGGCTGCGCGGTCCTGTCGATCACCGACCGGGGACGCGGTATTCCGCCGGCCGAGAAATCGAGCCTGTTCGAGCCATACTATCGGGCGACGAACAGCCGCGGAGTTCCGGGGACGGGTATCGGGCTCTACGTCGTGCGTCGTTACCTGGACGCCCACCGGGGCGCCATCGGGATCGAAAGCGACCTGGACGTCGGCACGACGGTGACAGTGCGGCTCCCGATCGAAAACTGACTGCAAAGAGCGACCGTGCCGGCACCACGCATTCTATGCATCGAGGATCACCGCGACACCGCGGACTTGATCGTGGAGGTTCTCGAGGACGAGGGCTTCGACGTCACCGTCGCCGGCACGGCGTCAGACGCTCTCGACGCGCTGCAGACCAGGCCGGACCTCGTGTTGTGCGATATCGACCTGCCGGACATGTCCGGGCTCGATCTCCTTGGCAAGATCAGAAGCGGGAAAGTTTTGCCTCTGACGCTGCCGTTTATTTTCGTGACGGCGTTCTCGCAGCGTGGTCATCAGATGCAGGCGCGTCAGCTTGGCTGCGACGACTACGTCACCAAGCCGATCGATTTCGAGCTATTGCTGGCGATCATCCGGCATCGTCTCTCCGGGCAGGCTGAGCGGCCGCAAGACCGAACGAATTACCGGCTGACTGATCGCGAGCTGGAGGCGTTGACCTGGGCGGCACGCGGCAAGTCGTCGGCGGACATTGCGGTGATCCTGAAAATCGCGGAGCGGACGGTCAATTTCCATATGGACAACGCCATGCGGAAGCTCGGCGTCGCGACGCGCATCCAGGCCGCGGTCAAGTGCGCGATGCTAGGCCTGATCAGCCCCTGATCGAAGCACGATCGCCCCGACGGCAAGTCCTACGGTGGCAGGGGTGGTTCCTCCCTGTCGGGTGCTCTTGGGGGTACGCGGTAAATCCCGCCAGCGAGGAACCGTCTCGATCATGCGGGCGGCCAGGCGTCCCGGCACCTGTCAACATTGACAGCTATCGGCGACGTGGGCCCGGGACCTAGGAGGGCGCCTTTGACCGCACCTTGGCGAGTGGGGCCGCGAATGGCAGACGCCCAACCGATGACGGCGAAAGAGGCTCGGGACAAGGCCGAAGAATGCCGGCTGCTGGCGCGCCAGGCGGCCAATCCCGAGCACCGCACAATCCTGAACCAGATGGCGCAAGCCTGGGAGCAGATCGCCGCCGGCAAATAATGCGGTCTGTCATTGCGACCTTGTGCCGCCGCCAAAACCAGCTGCGACGGATCGTCCAACCGGTTGATCCGCGCAGCGACGCACCGACAATCGCGACAAGCCGGATGTTATTCGGTGTCCGGGTCAAAAACAGGATGGGGTGACGCAATGGGCAATCACAACAATACGCTTCGGGTCATAGGCGCCTATCTGGTGCTGATGATCGCGGGCCAGGCCGCGGCTGTGGGAATTGGGCTGCTGCTCGATCCGGTTTCCAAGACGGCGGCGCTCGCAGCCTTCATTCCGATCTACTACGCGATGTACTGGGTCGCCTGGCGGCTGGCGCTGCTGATCGCCGACCGCACGCCGGAGCCGCAGGCCGCCGGCAGCGGCGGCTCGCCGATCAAGCTCGCGGCTTGGCTGCTCGCGCCGGCGCTTCTCGCGTTCGACATGGCTGAGTGAAGGCGGAGTGACCGCGGCGGGCGTTACGCCCGCTGCAGCCCGCAATACTTCGCGACCGCCACCGCAAGATCGAGCAGCGCCTCGTCGCCGCCGGCCCAGCCGACGAACGAGAGGCCGACCGGACAGCCCGCGACGGTGCCGACTGGCACGCTGATCTGCGGCAGTCCGGCGAGGCCCGCGATGCAGGTGAGCCGCATCACGCGGACGCGGAACGATTCCAGCTCGTCCTGCGGCGTGTCGATGCGCGGCGCGATGCAGGGCGCGCTCGGCAGCGCCATCACGGTGCCGGGCTTGATCTTGCCGCGGATATGCTCGCGGGCCGCGGCCTGGATCTGCCGCGACGCATCGGCTTCGGTCTTGGTGATCTTCGAGGCGATCTGCATGCGCTCGGCGACACCCGGGCCGAACTTCGGCTTCTTCTCGGTGATGAAGCGGCCGTTGGTCTGCCAGACCTCGTAGGCCTGGATGATGCGCACCGCGTCACGCCATTTTTCGAAGCCGTCGGGCGCGATGTTCATGGTCTCGGCGCGGGGCAGGGTGCCGTTCATCGCCGTGAGTGCGTCGCGCAGCAGCGCCGCCACCGGCTCGTCGGCCTGGGCGAAGGCGTCGCCCGGCACCAGCAGATGGTCGACGGACGCCGAAACGGCTTTGTCGTCGAGCAGCACATGGCCCACCGTACGGAACACGCCGGCGGTCGGCGCAAACCAGCCAATGGTGTCGAACGACGGCGACATGTCCATGGCACCGGTGGTGTCGATGCGGCTGTGCGTGGTGCGGATGCCGTAGAGCCCGCAGAACGAGGCCGGCACGCGCACCGAGCCGCCGGTGTCGGAGCCGAGCGCGAAGTCGCAGCAGCCGGCCGCGGTCGCGGCCGCCGATCCGCTCGATGAGCCGCCGGGGATACGGCCTGGCGCGCGCAGGTTCGGCGGCGTGCCGTAGTGTGCGTTCATGCCGGTGACGCTGTAGAAGAACTCGTCGGTGATGGTCTTGCCGATGACGGTGGCACCGGCGGCCAGCAGCTTTTCGACGGCGGACGCGTGCTTGTTCGCGGTCGGCGCCTGGGCCAGCCAGTCGGGATTGCCGGCGCCGGACCTCTCGCCGGCGATGGCATAGAGGTCCTTCACCGCGGCGCTGAGTCCCGCGAGCGGGCCCTCCGCCGCGCCCTTGATTGGCGCCTTCAGATCGTGCGGGACGAAAAATCCGCTCATGTTTTGGCCTTCTGCGTTCCGCGATACCAGTCGAGAATCTTCTCGCCGCTCCAGCAGGCGACGCCGGGCTTCGACAGAATCTCCTCGAAGGTGCGTTCGACGTGCTTGATGCGATGCGTCTGCCCGGCGAGGAACGGATGCACCGCGATCGACATGATCTTGGCGCGGTCCTTCGACTCCTCGTACAGGCAATTGAACGAATCCATCGAGCGCCGGTAGAGCTCCTCCGATGGATGGCTCTGCAGCACCATCATGACGATGTCATGCAATTCGAAGTTATAGGGCAGCGCCACCATCGGCTTGTGCTTGGTCTTCAGCGTCACCGGCTCGTCGTCGAGCACCCAGTCGCCGATATATTCGATGCCGGCCTCTGACAGATAATCGATGGTGTCGAAGGTCTGCGTCAGCCCGGGCCCGAACCAGCCGCGCGGCGGCCGGCCCCAGAACTTGCCGACCATGTCGATGGCGCGCTTGATGTCGCCGAGCTGGTTCTCGACCTTGTGCATCGGGATCTGGTCGTAGCCGTGGGCGTTCAGCTCCCAGCCCGCATCGGCGACCGCCTGGATCACCTGCGGATAGGCCTCGCAGGCGCGGCCGTTCACCGTCACGGTCGGCGTCATCTTCAGCCGCTCGAACACGCGCTTCAGCCGCCAGAAGCCGACCCGCATGCCGTATTCGTGCCAGCTCCAGTTCGGATGGTCCGGCAGCATCGGCTGGCCCTGCGGCGGCGTGATCACCATGCGCGCCATCGGCCGCGAGATGTCCCACTGCTCGAGCGACATCAGCGGCCAGAGGATGAGGCGGAGCCCATCCGGCAATTTCAGCGGCGGACGGCCTTCGATGGCGGAGTAGGGCAGGCGTTCGTGCGGTTGCATGGTGTGGTCCCGGCGTTGATGGCGGCGTGAGACTGTTCGGCGGGAGGCAGACTGTCAAATGGTGCGGTCGTCGCGCTGGCGAGCCGAAGGCGAGCGGCCAGCGCGAATTTCCCAATTCGACCTGCGGTAAAGCGTACCTTGATTGCGCCAACCGCCGCCCGCAAGATGCGGATCGTTGCATTCAGCGAGGGCGTTATGAGCAGGACCGGCTTGTTGTTGGGAATCGCAGGGCTGTTCTTTGCTTTGGCATCGCCGGCGGCGGCACAAACCGATGCCGACTATCCGAACCGGCCGATCCGGATCATCGTCTCGGTGGCGGCCGGTGGCGGCGTCGACCTGTCCGCGCGGATTGCTGCAAATCAGCTGCAGCAGCTATGGGGGCAGAGCGTCATCGTCGAGAACCGCATTGGCGGAAGCAGCAACATCGCTGGCGAAGCGGTTTGGCGCGCCGCGCCGGACGGCTATACGCTGCTCGCGACGCCCCCCAACACGCTCACGGCCAACGCGGCGTTATTCCGGAATCTCGGCTACGATCCTGCGACGTTCGAGCCAGTGGCGATCCTGGCGCTTGGCGCAAATGTTCTCGCTGTCAGGAAGGATTTGCCAGCCAAAATAGTTCCCGAGCTGATCGCGCTCGCCAAGTCCGGCACATTGAGCTACGCCTCGCAGGGCATCGGCGCGACCAGCCATCTCACCATGGAATTGTTCAAGAGCCGCACCGGTACTCAAATCACGCATGTACCGTATAAGGGCGCGGCGCCGGCGGTGAACGACCTTGCCGGTGGTCACGTCGATCTCATGTTCTGCGATGTCGGCACGATCCTGCCGCTGCATCGCGCCGGCCAGGTGCGGATCATCGCGACGGCGACTGCCAAGCGGATCGCGCTGCTTCCCGACCTGCCGACCATCGACGAAAGCGCGCTGCCCGGCTTCAACTCGACGACATTCTACGCGCTGATGGCGCCGCCCGGGACGCCGCATGCGATCCGCGAAAAGCTCAACCGGGCCATCGTGGCGGCGATGCGCACGCCGCAAACTCAGGAAAAGCTGAAATCGATCTTTGTCGACGGCAGTGACATGGACCTCCAGACGATGGATCGGTACATCCGGGCCGAGGCCGAGCTTTGGAGCGGCGTGATACGGACTGCCAAGATCACCGTCGATCAGTGATGCTCGGCTTGATCTTGCCGGCCAGCGTTCGATCCGGCTGGTCGTCAAGATGTGGGTCGCTAAGACGTGGGTCGCTAAGACGTGGGTCGCTAAGACGTGGGTCGCGAAGGCTTGGATTGGCTGGTGCGATCCGATAGGCGAGCGCCGAGTCCTGCTCTTCAGCAATCCCGGAGCATTGGGGCCGTTCGATCGTCCAGAACGCGACAAATCCTGGCGATTCATGGCTATTCGTTGCGCGCTGGTATCGGACCAAGCGAGCGTCTAATTTGCCGGCACTGAATGGGAGGTCGCTCATGGCTCGTTGGTCTCGTGGCGCGGGCTTCGCGCTTGCCGCGGTGCTGGCGCTTTGCAGCCAGGCATCGGCGGAGGACTATCCGACCCGCACCGTCAAGATCATCGTGCCGTTTGCCGCCGGCGGTAGCGCCGACGTGGTGCCGCGCATCCTGTCCGACTGGCTCTCGCGCAAGTGGGGCCAGGCCGTGATCATCGAGAACCGGACCGGGGCCGCGGGCAACATCGGCGCGGACGCCGTGGCGAAGGCCGATCCCGACGGCTATACGCTGCTCGCCGCGCCGCCGCCGCCGCTGGTGATCAACCAGAACCTCTATCCCAAGCTCGGTTTCGATCCGACCGCGCTGGAGCCGATCGTCGTCATCGCCCGGATTCCGAACGCGCTGGTGGTCAATCCGGCGCGCGTCCCGGCGAAGACAATTCCGGAGGTCATCGCCATGGCCAAGGCCAATGGCGGCACGACCACGGTCGCAACCACCGGCAACGGCGGCACGCAGCATCTGACGTCGGAGATGTTCCAGATGATGGCCGGCGTGAAGTTCCAGCACGTGCCCTATCGCGGCTCGGCGCCGGCGCTGTCCGATCTCGTGGCCGGCACCGTCGACATGATGTTCGACAACCTCGGCGCCTCGATGCAGCTCATCAAGGGCGGGCAGATCAAGCTGCTCGCCGTCGCGTCGGCCAAGCGCATGGCGGCGCTGCCCGATGTGCCGACCATCGCCGAAACGCTGCCGGGATTCGAAGCCGTGGCGTGGTTCGGCGTGGTGGCGCCGCCCAAGACCTCGATGACGATCGTCAACAAGATCAACGCCGACATCAACGAAGCGTTGCACGATCCCGACGTCCAGACGAAGCTCGCGAACCTCAATGCCGAAGTGGTCGGCGGCACGCAGGAGGCCACCGCGGCCTATTTCCGCGCCGAGACCGCGCGCTGGGCCAAGGTCATCAAGGACGCCAACGTGAAGGTCGATCAATAAGCCTCCAAACAAAAGGGGGCGCGCTGCTGGGTTTTGACGTTTCATGACTGCGACACAAGAACCGCTCGCCGGGTCTCGACCGGCGCTCCTGCAACATCGCTCGTTCGTCGCCTATTGGTGCGCGCGAACCGCGACCAACGGCGCCTATCAGATGCAGGCGGTCGCGGTCGGCTGGCAGATCTATGAGCTGACCGGCAGCGCCTTCGACTTGGGCCTCGTCGGCCTGGTGCAGTTCTTCCCCGTGGTGGTGCTCGGCATCGTGGTTGGCCACATGGCCGACCGCTACGACCGCCGAATCGTCGTCGGCACCTGCCAGGTCATCAAGGCGCTGGCCGCCGCGGCCTTTGCGGTCGGCACCATCGGCGGCTTTCTCAGCCGCGATACGATGCTGGCGATCCTGTTTGTCAGCGGCACCGCGCGCGCTTTCGAGACACCGACCATGCACACGCTGGTGCCGGGCGTCGTGCCGCCGCAGCTCTTGCCGCGCGCGATCGCCGCATCGGCGACGGCGAGCCAGACCGCGACCATCTGCGGCCCGGCGATCGGTGGCCTGATGTATGCCTTCGGCGCCGCGACCGTCTATCTCACTTGCACGGCGATCTTCGTGCTGGCGAGCGCGCTGATCAGCCTGATCGTGTTGCGCGGCACGCCGCCGGAGAAGAAGCCGGTGACGATGGAGACGCTGTTCGCGGGCTTCAGCTACATCCGCCACAACAGGGTGGTGCTCGGCGCGATCTCGCTCGATCTGTTCGCCATGCTGCTCGGCGGCGTCACCGCGCTGCTGCCGGTCTATGCCAAGGACGTTCTGGTGGCAGGGCCCTGGGGCCTCGGCCTCCTGCGTTCCGCGCCGGCGGTCGGCGCGCTGGTCATCTCAGTCTGGCTCGCACATCACCAGATTGAGCGCCGCACCGGGCATGTGCTGTTCACTGCCGTGGCGGTGTTCGGCCTTGCGACCATCGTGTTCGCGTTCTCCACCTCGCTCGCGGTGTCGATCGCGGCGCTCGCGGTTTACGGCGCATGCGACGCGATCAGCGTCGTGATCCGCCACTCGCTGGTGCAGACCCGGACGCCGAACGACATGCTCGGCCGGGTCATGGCGGTCAACTTCATGTTCACCGGCACCTCGGGCACGCTCGGCGAATTCCGCGCCGGTAGCGTGGCGGCGGGCTTCGGCGCCTTCACGTCGGTGCTGGTCGGCGGCATCGGCGCGATCGTCGTGGCGTTCCTCTGGATGCGGTGGTTTCCGGAGATCGCGCAGATCGACAAGATCCAGGCCCAGCACAACTAATCGTTTGTGCCGGCGGGCCGGGACAACGTCACCAGCAATCTTGCGTCCGGCCCGGGTGACGGCATGATGTTACCATGGCCATGCAAGACCATGCTGCCCAGGGCCGCATCGAAAGCCCGATCGGCGAAGACGACGCCGACCCGAGCTATTCGTTCAAGCCCTCGGTGATCGGCGGCTGGTGCACCTTCACGCTGAAGCCCGACGGCCTGCACTGGGAGATCGGAGCACGCTACGGACGTATCCGCTACGAGCGTATCCGCGCGGTGCGGCTGTCGTTCCGGCCGGTGACGATGCAGTCGCGCCGCTTCGTTACCGAGATCTGGTCGAGCGACAATCCGAAGATCCAGATCGTCTCGGTGTCGTGGCGCAGCGTGGTCGAGCAGGTGCGGCAGGACGGACCCTATTCGGCTTTCGTCACCGAACTGCACCGGCGGCTCGAAGCCTGCAACAGCCCCGCGCAATTCACCACCGGCCTGCCGGCGCTGAGCTACTGGGTCGGCGTCGCGACCTTCATCGCGGTGCTGTTCGCGATGGCGGTGGTGATCCTGCGCACGCTGCGGATCGAGCAGTGGAGCGCCAGCGCCATCGTGGCCGCGATCCTCGTGGTGTTCGCGCTGCAGATCGGCAACTACTTCCGCCGCAACCGGCCGACGCGCTACCGGCCCGGCGCCATTCCGCGTGAGGTTCTGCCGAAGGGGTGAGATCTTTCCGAGGTTGGTTGGCTAGCGCCGGACCACCATCACCGAGCAGTGCGCATAGCGCACCACGTGGCCCGCCACCGAGCCCAGAAAGTAAGTGCGCGCGCCGACGCGGTGCGAGCTCATCACGATCAGGTCGGCGCCGATCTCCTTGGCCTCTTCGAGGATCTCCTGATAGGTGCCGCCCTGCCGCACCACCGACGTGACCTTGCCGAGCTGAGGGCCCATCTCGCCCGCGATGATCGACAGCGCTTCCTCCGCCGACCTTCTCTGCTGGAGATCGAAATCCTCAGGCACATATTCGATCAGCATCGGTGGCGTGACCGGCAGCACGTTGATGAGCCGGACGCTGCCGCCGTTGTTCTTGGCGAACATCACCGCGGTCTCGAGCGCAGGCTTGGCCAGGTTGGGGTCGGCAAGATCGACCGGCAGCAGAATTCGTTGATACATGGCGCGTGGTCTTTCCTGTGTTGGATGCTTCGGTCGATTGGAAAGCTTTCAGTCGGTCGCGGCTTCGAGCGTGTGCGGCGTTACGAAATGCTCGAGCCGGCCGCCATTGAGGTGCAACTCGTCCCAGGTATTGGCCGCGAAGCTGATCGTGGCGAA
Organism: uncultured Rhodoplanes sp.; assembly: GCA_936924235.1. GTDB lineage: Bacteria > Pseudomonadota > Alphaproteobacteria > Rhizobiales > Xanthobacteraceae > Z2-YC6860. Next base: position 8,791 of record CAKZHN010000570.1, read on the forward strand.
GGCGGCGGTGGGAAACTCCTCGAGCAGGCGCTGCCGCGCCTCGACGTCGCCCGAGGCGATCAGCAGGCTGGCCAGTTGCTGCATGCCGGGATTGTGCCCGACCACCAGCAGCGTCTTGGCCGGCCGTTCGGTGGCCCGGATGGCCTTCAGGATCGCCTCCGGCGAGGCCTCGTAGATACTGGCCTCGTACTCGGCCTCCGGCGCCGTCTTGAATGCCTCGGCGACCAGCGCCCAGGTTTCGCGGGTGCGCGCCGCGGTCGACACCAGCGCCTGGTCGGGAATAAGCTTGTGGCGGACCAAATAGGCGCCGACGGCCGCCGCGTCGTCGCGCCCGCGTTTCGCCAGAATGCGGTCATGATCCCGTCCGCCCGATTGCAAACGTTCGGCCTTGGCATGGCGCAACAGCAGCAGACGGCGCATCCGTGGTCTCCGGGCTTTCCCTGCGGTCGAATTGCCGATAGCAGTTTAACATGACGTCAATGGCCGTGGGCCTTCGAACCGCCGGTATGCAATGAAAAACGCCGATCCAGGCGCATACGGGTCAAGCTTCCTCGCCGCGACCAAGGTCGCGAGCGCGCCCCGTGGCCGGCTGGCCGTCGAACTCGACGTCGATGTCTGCGTCATCGGCGCGGGGCTCGCGGGCCTCACGGTGGCGCGCGAGGTGGCGCGGCGCGGCTGGTCGGTGGTGGTGCTGGAGGCGCAAAGCGTCGCCTGGAACGCCTCGGGCCGCAACACCGGCTTCGTGCTGCCGGGCTATGCGGCCGGCGCCAGGGCGCTGGTTGGCCGCGTCGGCCTGGACGACGCCAGAAAGCTCTGGGCGCTGTCGCAGGCCGGCGCCGAGTATGTGCGGCGCACCGTCCACGATGAGCAGTTTCCGGGCGTGGCGCTGTCCGAAGGCGGCTGGCTGCATGTCACCAAGACCAGCGACGAGCATGCGATGCAGGCCGAGGCCGAGCTGCTCGGCAAGCTTGGCGCCGAGGTCGAATTCCAGCCGGCCGAGCGGGTGAGGGAGCAACTCCGCTCGCCGCTCTATTTCAGCGGGCTTTATTATCCGCGCGGCTTCAGCATTCATTCGCTGAACTACGCGCTCGGGCTCGCGGCTGCTGCCGAGCGCGACGGCGCGCGCATCTACGAGAACAGCGCGGCCCTCGAGATCGATCCGGCCGGCGTGCGCAAACGCGTTTCGACCAAGGATGCGCGGGTGCGGGCCCACCACGTCGTGCTGGCCGGCAACATCCATCTCGCGGAGCTGATGCCGCAGTTCGGCAACACGCTGTTGCCGGAGCACACCTATGTGATCGTCACCGCGCCGCTGGGCGATGCCCTGCACGAGGCCATGCGCTTTCCCGGCGCGGTCAGCGACACCGACCTGGCCGACAACCACTACTGCGTGGTCGAAGGCGACCGGCTGATGTGGTCCGGCCGCAGCACGGTGTGGCGCGGCAAGCCGCAGGAGTACGTCGCGACGCTCCTAGGCCAGATCAGACGGACGTTTCCGCGGCTGAAGAACGTCAAGGCCGAGTACGCCTGGACCGGCTCGATCGGCAACACCGTGCATCGGATGCCGCAGATCGGCGAGATCACGCCGGGGCTCTGGCTGCTGAGCGGCTTCGGCGATCGTGGGCTCAACACCACGGCGATGGGCGGCGAGATCGTGGCGCGCGCCATCGTCGACGGCGACCGGACCTGGCAGACGTTCGCGCCGTTCGCGCTGGTCTGGTCGGGCGGCGTCTACGGGCGTGTGGCGCAGCAGGTTGCCTACTGGTCGACCCGGATGTCCGAGCTGGTGGTCGGCCGGATGGCGCAGCGCCGCGAGGAGAAGCGGTTGCGCGAGATCGCGGCGGCGGAGGAGAAGGCGGCGGCCTTGGCCGAGCAGCGCGAAGCCGCGCAGGCTGCAGCAGAGGCAGCGTCAGTTGCCGCAGAGGCGCCGCCGCAAGCCGCAGAATCCGCGCCGGCCGTTGCCGACGCGCCAGCGGCTGTTGCAACCGCGGAAAGCCCGCCGATCATCGCCACGGAAGCGCCGGAGGTTCTGCTGCAACCGGCTCCCGCCGTCGAGCGGGCGATCGCCCGGCGGCCGCGGCGGAAAAAGAAACGCGAGGCCGATCCGGCCGAAGAGACGCCGCCGCGCGGCGGCGCCTGATCGCGCTCATCTTCTACTTGTCGATTGGTTCTACTTGTCGATCGGTCCGCCGCTCTCGGCCCAATCCTTGAAGCCGCCCATGTTGAAGACCTTGTCGTAGCCGAGGTCCTTCAGGAGCTTGCCGCCCAGCGCGGCGCGGCCGCCGGAGCCGCAATAGAGGATCACGGTCTTTGATTTGTCGAACGCCTTGTCATGCGTCGGCGCCTCGGGATCGGCCTTGAATTCCAGGAGGCCGCGCGACACGTGCACGGCGCCCGCGACCTTGCCGCTCTGCGCCACCTCGGTGCCGTCGCGCACGTCGACCACCAGCGTGTTGCCCTTGGCGATCATCTCCTTGGCCTGCGCCGGCGTGATCTTCGGCACCGCGGCGTTCGCCGCTTCCATCATCTGCTTGACGCTCGTCGCCATATGCCTCTGCTCCCTACGGTACTATTTGCGGGTTATTCGTCGATCAAAGATGGCGCGACTTTAATTGCTCGAAACCGCATGCGCCAGAGATAGAGAGCAAGGCGCTATGGCTGGGGTAGGGGCGCAGACCGGCACCGGCGCCGGAAATACCGGCGACCGCGCCACAGGCCGCGTCAGCGGCCTTCTCGTCGCGCCATGAACGCCAGCCGCTCGAACAGGTGCACGTCCTGCTCGTTCTTCAGCAGCGCGCCGTGCAGCGGCGGGATGAGCTTCTTCGGATCGCGCTCGCGCAGAATCTCAGGGCCGATGTCCTCGACCATCAGGAGCTTCAGCCAGTCGAGCAGTTCGGAGGTCGATGGCTTCTTCTTCAGGCCCGGCACCTCGCGCACCTCGTAGAACAGCCGCAGCGCTTCCGAGACCAGCCGCTGCTTGATGCCGGGGAAGTGCACCTCGATGATCGCCTTCATGGTGTCGGCGTCGGGGAAGCGGATGTAGTGGAAGAAGCAGCGGCGCAGGAACGCGTCCGGCAATTCCTTCTCGTTGTTGGAGGTGATGACCACGATCGGCCGGCGCCGCGCCTTCACGGTCTCGCTGGTCTCGTAGACGTAGAACTCCATACGGTCCAGTTCGAGCAGGAGGTCGTTGGGAAATTCGATGTCGGCCTTGTCGATCTCGTCGATCAAGAGGATCGGCCGCTCCTCGGAGACGAAGGCGTCCCACATCTTGCCGCGCTTGATGTAGTTCCTGATATCGCGCACCCGCTCGTCGCCGAGCTGGCTGTCGCGCAGCCGCGACACCGCGTCGTATTCGTAGAGGCCCTGCTGCGCCTTGGTGGTCGATTTGACGTGCCACTCGATCAGCGGGGCGTTGAGACTTTTGGCGATCTCCAGCGCCAGCACGGTCTTGCCGGTGCCGGGCTCGCCCTTCACGAGAAGCGGACGTTCGAGCGTGATCGCCGCGTTGACTGCAACCTTCAGATCGTCGGTGGCGACATAGCCGCCGGTGCCTTCAAAGCGCATGCTGAACCTTGACCATCGTTGTACCGCATCGCTGATAGCACAAAATCGCGGCCCGCCAGCGCTCAAACTTGTGGCCCCAATGGGCCCGGCGTACGCTGGTTTTGAAGGCTTTCAGCCGTATAGAGGGGACGACGATGCGCCACACATCAGGCCTGCGCAGGGCTGCCATTCTTTCACTGACCGGGATGATGCTGGCGTCCGCCGGAGCCTCCGCGGACGAGCGCAAGCAGCTCGCGTTTGAGACCATCGATCGCAACGCAGCGCAGATGACGCTGCTGAGCGACTCGCTGTTTTACTTCGGCGAGCTCGGCATGCAGGAGGTCGAGAGCTCAAAGCTCCTGAAGGAGACGCTGGAGGCGGCGGGCTTCAAGGTCCAGCTCGGCGGCGCCGGCATGCCGACCAATGTGTGGGCCGAATACGGCTCCGGTCGGCCGAAGATCGCGATTGTCACCGAGGTCGACGCATTGCCCGGCGGCTCGCAGACAGCGGGTACCTATGAGCGGAAACCGCTGGTCAAGGACGGGCCCGGCCACATGGAGGGCCACAACACCCATGGCGGCGTGGCCTCGGCCGCGGCCTTTGCGGTGAAGCAGGCGATGCAGCGCTTCAACATCCCGGGCACGGTCGCGATCTCGTTCGGCCCGGCCGAAGAGCAGCTCGTCAGCCGGCCGTTCCTGGTGCGCGCCGGCTTTTTCAAGGATGTCGACGCGGTGCTCTATCTGCACATCCAGGACTCGTCGCAGACCGGCTACGGCCTGCAGAACTACGCGGCGATCAGCTCGGTGTTCACCTTCCACGGCAAGACCGCGCACGGCGCCAACAATCCGTGGGACGGCAAGGACGCGGTCGATGCCGTCGAGCTGATGGACATGGGCTTCGACAAGCTGCGCGAGCACCTGCACCCGACCTACCGGGCGCACCGCACCATCACGATCGGCGGCATCCAGCCCAACATCATCGCCGACACCGGCCAGATCTGGTGGTTCGTGCGCGACCAGTCGATGCCGGAGGCGAAGCAGACCTACGAGAAGCTCGTCAAGATCGCCGAGGGCGCGGCGCTGATGACCGGCACGACCTACGACGTGAAATACGCAGCGTCCGCCTGGCCGCAACTCGGTAGCAAGGCGATCGCGGAGGCGATCCAGAAGAACATCGATACGGTCGGCGTGCCGAAGTGGACCGACGAGGAGCAGAAGTTCGCCCGCGACTTCCAGAAGTTTGCCGAGAAGCCGGAGGTGGGCCTGAAGACTCAGCCGGTCCCGCTCGGCGGCCGCGTGCAGTCCTATTCGTCGAACGACAGCGGCGATATTTCCTGGGTGGTGCCGGCCGGCATCGTGAACTTCCCGGCGTCGGTGCCGGGCATCGGCTATCACGAGTGGAAGGCCGCGGTGACGCCGGTCAGCTCGATCTCGCACAAGGGACAGGTGGTCGGCGCCAAGGTGCTGGCGGCCTCGGTCATCGACCTGATGACCAGTCCGGAACTCCTTCAGAAGGCGCACGCCGAGTTCGAGGCCGAGACGAAGAAAACGCCGTATGTCTCGTTGCTGCCGGCCGACGTGCAGCCGCCGGTCGACCTCAACCGTGCCGACATGGAGAAGTACCGGCCGGAGATGCGGAAGTCCTATCTCAACAAGACGGTCCGCTTTCAATAACGCGGCCGTTCAAATTTGCGCGCGGATCATCGCGCGGACGTGATCCGATGTGAGGCGCATCCGGGACCCGGCGGGGCTATAAAGCGTTAAACAGCGAGAGCGCCTATGCCCGAGCCCTTCCGCACCGGACCCAAATCGACAGTGATCGAGACCATGAGCCGCAGAGCCTGGCTCGTGGGTGGATGCAGCGTCGCGGTGCTCGCCGGCCTGTGGTGGACCAGCGGCGGCAGCGCCGGCGACGGTCCGTTCGAGGTGGCCAAGAGCGAAGACGAATGGAAGCGTCAGCTTTCGCCCATGGCGTTCAACGTGCTGCGCCATCACGCCACCGAGCGGCCTTATACGAGTTCGCTCAACAGCGAGAAGCGCGAGGGTACCTTCGCCTGCGCGGGCTGCGACCTGCCGCTGTTCGCCTCATCGACCAAGTTCGAAAGCGGCACCGGCTGGCCAAGCTTCTACCGGCCGCTGGCCAACGCGGTCGCGACATCGAGCGACCGCTCGCTGATCGTGCCGCGCACCGAAGTGCATTGCCGCCGCTGCGGCGGCCATCTCGGCCACGTGTTCGAGGACGGGCCGCCGCCAACCGGTCTCCGCTACTGCATGAACGGTGTGGCGCTGACCTTCAAACCGGCTGCAAGCGGGCCCGCCTGATCGGCGCGTTGCGAACGTTCAAGCTGGCATCGACGGTGGCCTGAAAGCGTCCTTTGCCCGGAATTTTTTGCCGGGAGGCGGCGTATCCTGCCCGGCATGCGGCCCATGCCGCCGATCTAACTATCTGAAATAACAAGATAATCTCTCTGGCTTGCGACTTGCAAAGTGTCCGGCGGTTCCGGTCCGGCGGCGCTTTCCGCCCCGGCCTTCGCAAGTGGGAGAGAGAGTTATGGGAATTTTCGGGGCCTTGAACACCGCCGTCGCGGGCATGCGCGCGCAGGCCTTCGCGCTCGAGAACATCTCCGGCAACATCGCGAACTCGCAGACGATCGCGTTCAAGCGCGAGGACACGAGCTTCGTCGACCTCATTCCGGACGGCAGTCCGAGCCAGCAGACGGCGGGCAGCGTGCTCGCCAACTCGCGCGCCACCAACTCGGTGCAGGGCGACGTCCAGAACGCCTCGATCGGCACCTACATGGCGATCAGCGGCAACGGCTACTTCGCCGTCGAGAAGCCGACCGGCTTCTCCGGCACCACGCCGACCTTCGGCGGCACCGAGCTCTACAGCCGGCGCGGCGACTTCAAGACCGACAGCAACGGCTATCTGGTGAACGGCGCCGGCTACTATCTCAAGGGCATTCCGCTCGACCCGACCACCGGCAACCCGGTCGGCAGCGTGCCGCAGCTCCTGCAGTTCACCAACAGCCTGATCCCGGCGCAGCCCACGACCACCATTCAATATCAGGCCAACCTGCCAGCCTATCCGTCCACGCCCAACGCCGACAAGACCGTGGCGCAGTCCGAATTGCTGGATGGCACCAATGTCGCCAAGTACCCCGGCGGCGACCCGACCACCGCGGGCACCGGCATCGTGACCGGCAGCGATGTGACGCAGTTCATGGGCGACTCGATCAGCGGCGGCGCCATCACGGCCTACGACGCGGCCGGCAACGCGGTGAACGTCCAGCTGCGCTGGGCCAAGACGCAAAGCTCGCTCTACGGCGGCACCGATACCTGGAACCTGTTCTATCAGACCGACTCCACGGCGACCGGCGCCACCGCGGCATGGATCAACGCCGGCACCGACTACAAGTTCGGCACCAACGGCCAGATGTCGCCGTCGGTCGCGTCGGTCAGCCTGACCGGCGTGACCGTGGATGGCGTCACGCTCGGCAGCGTCACCATCAACCACGGCGCCACCGGCATGACCCAGTATGCCGACAGCGCCGGCACGATTCAGGTCAACACGCTGCAGCAGGACGGCTACGCGGCCGGTTCGCTGCAATCGATCTCGGTCAATGACAAGGGCACTGTCGTTGGTTCCTATTCCAACGGCCGCACTCTTAACCTGGCCCAAGTGACGCTCGCGACCTTCGCCGGTCCGGACAACCTGCAGCGACTCGACGGTGGCGCCTATGCGGCGACCGGCGACTCCGGCCCGCCGAGCTACACGGCGTCCGGCAAGATCGTGGCTTCGTCGCTCGAAGCGTCGAATGCCGATATCGGCGACGAGTTCACCAAGCTGATCGTGACGCAGCAGGCCTACTCGGCCAACACCCGCGTCATCACGACCAGCAACCAGATGGTGCAGGACCTCCTGAACACGCTGCGGTGATGATCACCGCAGCTAGCGCCAGAAAGGCAGTTCCATGAGTCAAGTATGTGAGTCCCATTCGGTGAGCACCGTGTCATGAGCCTTACGCAAGCACTGACGACCGCGTCATCCGGCCTGAAGGTCACTCAGTCCGGAATGGCGCTCATCGCCTCCAACGTGGCGAACGCCCAGTCGCCCGGTTACGTCCGCAAGACGCTCCAGGTCACGACGACGCCGTCCAATGAAAACGGCAGCAGCGTTCGCGTCACCGGCATCCAGCGCGAGCTTGACGCGTATCTGCAGAAGCAGCTGCGGGTCGAGAGCGCGGGCGGCTCCTACGCCGACACACGGTCAACCTTCTTCGACAGGCTGCAGCAGATCTACGGCGATCCGAGCTCCAGCAGCGCGGTGTCGGCGGTGTACAACACCTTCACCAATTCGGTGCAGTCGCTGGTGACCAGCCCGGATTCGACCGCGTCGCGCAGCCTGGTGGTGAGCAACGCCCAGGTGCTGGCGCAGACGCTCAACGGCATGACGACTGACCTGCAGTCGTTGCGGGCCGACGCCGAGAACGGCATCGCCGACGCGGTAACGACCGCCAACGATGCGATGCAGAAGATCGCCGATCTCAACCAGCAGCTCGCCGGTCACGACATCACCAATGCGTCTGACGCGGCGCTGGCCGATCAGCGCGACACGCTGATCGATACGCTGTCCCAGCTGATGGACGTCAAGGTCGTCCAGGGCGGCCAGGGCGAGCTCAACATCTTCACCAATTCCGGCGTCCAGCTGGTCGGCAGCACGGCGTCGAAGCTGGCTTTCGATGCCCATGGCACCGTGACGGCGACCACCCAGTGGAGCGCCGATCCGACGCAGCGCACGCTCGGCACGATCACACTGACGGCGCCGAACGGCGGCTCGGTCGATCTGATCGCCAACAAGTCGATCCGCTCCGGCAAGATCGCCGCACTGATCGACATGCGCGACAACGTGTTGGTGCAGGCGCAACGCCAGCTCGACGCCATGGCCTCCACCATGGCCCAGGCGATGTCGAGCAACACCGTGCAGGGCACGGCGATCGCCGGCGGCTTCCAGGTCGACACCTCCGGCGTGCTCAACGGCAACCAGATCAACCTGACCTACACCGACGCCGGGACCGGGACGCAGCACAATGTCTCGATCGTGCGGGTCGACGATCCCTCGGCGCTGCCGCTCGATAACAGCGCTACCGCCGATCCCAACGACGAGGTGTTCGGCGTCGACTTTTCCGGCGGCATGGCGTCGGTGGTGTCGGCGCTCAACGCCAAGTTCGGTTCTGCCGGGCTGACGTTCTCGAACTCCGGCTCGACGCTGCAGGCGGTCGACGACGGCGGCGTCACCAGCACGATGAACGGGCTGTCGACGACCCAGACCGAGACGTCGCTCGCCAACGGCGACGCCGCGTTTCCGATGTTCGTGGATGGCTCGGCGCCCTATACGGGAGCGATCACGTCGGCCGGCTCGCAGTCCGCGGGATTTGCCGGCCGCATCGCGGTCAATTCGCTGCTGGTCGCCGACCCGTCCAAGCTGGTGCTCTACGACACCAGCACGCAGACCGGCGATCCGACGCGACCGAACTTCATCTACGACCAGCTCACCAACACGGCGTTCAATTTTTCGCCGACCACCGGGATGGGAAGCACGGCGACGCCCTATTCGGGTTCGCTGACGGACTTTCTGAAGCAGGTGCTGAGCCAGCAGGGCCAGGCGGCGGCGAACGCCACCAGCCTGGCTCAGGGCCAGGACATGGTGGTCAATGCGCTGCAGCAGCGTGTCAACGACGCGTCCGGCGTCAATGTCGACCAGGAAATGGCGAACCTGATCACGTTGCAGACCGCCTACGGCGCCAATGCGCGAGTGATGTCCGCGATCAAGGACATGCTCGATACGCTTATGAAGATGTGAGGGTACCATGGCAGCTATTACCGGCATTGGCGGCGCGTCCGCACTGACGCTGCAAACCATCGGCGACATGCGCAATCAGCTCGACGACCTTCAGCGTCAGCTCGGCTCGGGCATGAAATCCACGAGCTACGCGGGGCTCGGTCTCGACCGCGGCCTGACGGTCGGGCTGCGCCAGCAGCTGTCGTCGATCGACGGCTACCAGCAGTCCATCACCCAGGTCGGCGTGCGCCTTGACCTGATGCAGACCGCACTCAGCGGGTTCAGCCAGATCACGCAGACCACCAAGTCCACGATCGTGCAGTCGCAATTCGCGCTGAACGGCAAGACGCAGACCCAGGATCAGCTCAACTCCAAGGCCGTGCTCGATCAGATGATCGGCATGATGAACACCGGCGCCGACGGCCGCTATCTGTTTTCCGGCAGCGCCGTCACCCAGGTGCCGGTCGAAACCAGCGACCACATCCTCAACGGCGACGGCCTGAAGGCTGGCCTCAAGCAGATCATCGACGAGCGCCGCCAGGCCGATCTCGGCTCTAACGGGATGGGCCGCGTGACGGTCGGCGGTTCGGGCACGCAGGTTTCGGTGACCGAAGACGCCGGCGTGTTCGGCATGAAGCTGGTCGGTGCCACCACCAATTCGGCCGGGGCCACCGTGACCGGCCCGTCGCCATCGCCGGCGACGCTTTCCGTCGACCTCGGCGCCACCAACCCCAACCCCGGCGACATCGTGAACTTCACGTTCAAGATGCCCGACGGCACCACGCGCGACCTGAAGCTGACCGCCACCACATCGTCGCCGCCGGGCGCCGGGCAGTTCACCATCGGCGCCACCTCGACCGACACCGCAACCAACCTGCAGGCCGCGCTCAGCCAGGGTGTCAGCACCATGGCGCAGACCGAGCTGGTCGCGGCGTCCGCGGTCCAGGCCGGCAACGACTTCTTCAACACCGACGCCAGCCATCCGCCGCAGCGCGTCGACGGTCCGCCGTTCGACACCGCGACCGCGCTGAGGAACGGCACCAGCGCCGACACCGTGAGCTGGTACATGGGCGACAACAGCACCACGGATCCGCGCGCGACCGCGCAGGCCCGGGTCGACAACGCGCTGACCGTGTCCTACGGCGCCCGCGCCAGCGAGGACGCGTTCCGCACCGCGATTCAAGGCGTTGCGCTGTTCGTCGCGACGAGCTTCTCGACCAGCGATCCGAATGCCCAGGGCCAGTACTCCGCCCTGACGCAGCGGCTCAACTCAGCGCTGGTCGGCGGGCCCAATCAGCAGTCGGTGACGGACGTCGCCGGCGAGCTGGCGGGCGCCCAGACCGCGGTCAACAACGCCAAGGACCGGCACGACCAGAGCAGCACGACCCTGCAAAATCTCCTGCAGACCGTCGAAGGCGCGCCGCAGGAGGTGGTGGCCTCGCAGATCCTGGCGCTGCAGACGAGCCTGCAGGCCACGCTGCAGACCACGGCGCTGCTGCTGAAGACGAGCCTGGTGAATTATCTCTAGGTCCGTTGCGTTCGTGAGTTTTTGTGTAGTGTTTCGATCACTTGTTTCGTAGTCGAGTGTCTTGAAAAGTAAGGGCCCCGCGGCACGCCGCGGGGCTTATTCTTTATGGAAACGTCATATCTGATAGCTATATAAATTGTGACGTTTATATTATCGATAGCCTTTTGCGGTTTGAGGTTCGCGCTACTCTGATTGTCAATCGTTAATTCTGTGATTGCTCACATTGTATTCTGCGTCGGCAATCTATTAGCTCGATGGACGGGGGCGACCGAAAATCCAATTGGGGATTGAGGTCATGACTGCTGTTGGTTCAACATTCACGACGGTTTCGTCCGACACCACGCGCACTGTGACGGACTCTTACTCCGGCCCGAATTTGACGGGGCAATTGATCAAGGAGGAGATCGATTATTCAAGCGGCATATCGACGATCGTGTCGTTCAACGCCGATGGTTCTACCAGACAAGTCGATCGTGACGGTTCCGGCAAAGTTATAGGCGTTCACACGACAGCGCCGGGCCAGGTTGAGGTCTTCGAGTTGCACGGTATCACGCTCAGTGACGGCGCCACAGCGACCGGCGAGTTCGCACTTAACGTGCAGACGTATGATATTGTGACTTTGAACATCGCGACGTCTTCCGGAATGACACCTGTCACCGAGCGCGGGACGTCGTTTCCACTGTCGGGAATCATGCCCGGGTTGGTGTACGACTCGGCTGGGCCGAACGATGCCGGACCCTCGGGCATCGGGTTCGACAGCGGCGATGCGTCCGGAAATTTCTCGCATCTGTTCTTTCAGATCGCCTCCGGCAGTGGCTATTTCATGGGCGACGACAACAATGTCCCCATTACCGAGGACCAGCATTTGGACCTTGGCAACGGCCGCGGTCTCTATGAACGCGCAAGAGCGGCGGGCGACGTCATTGTCTCCGGGGCGAATGTCTGGGCCAGCGGCGTCTCGGGCAACCTGGACGACCTGTCATCTCCGCTGAACGTCCAGGGCAATGTGGTCATCAATCAGCCCGGGACCTACACGGTTCTCGACACGAACAACCACGCCATCAATGCGTTGATCGTCGGCAATGCGACGCCCGGCGCGGTGACGCTCGAGATCTCCCATGTCGGGCTCGAAATCGCCGGCGGCAGTATCAGCAACAGCGGCATCATTCAGCTCGACAGCGTCGCAGGCGAGACCGGATCGAGCCTCGTGATCGCCGCCGACACCAGGCTTTCCGGCGGTGGCGAAATTCTCCTGGGCGCATTGTCTGGTGACGGTGTCAGCCAGGTCATCGCCGATCCTGTCGTCAGCACGCCGGTGACGCTGAACAACATCGACAACACGATCACCGGCAGTGGCCATATCGGCAACGACGAGATGATCCTTGTCAACCGCGGGACGGTCTCGGCCCATGGCGGAACCCTGGTGGTCGACACCGGCCCGAACACCGTCACCAACTTCGGCACGATGACCGCTTCCGACGGCAGCACGCTGACGATCGACAGCGCCGTCGCAAACAAGGGCACGCTGTCCGCAACGTCATCGGGGCATTTGTCGGTCGACGCCAACGTCGGCAACAGCGTCGGCACGATTGCGGCCGACGACGGCTTCGTGTTCGTGCAGTCGCTCAGCGGCGGAGGCTCGGCGACGATCTCCGATGGCGGCTCGATCGAGTTCGGCGGCGCTGCCAACGCCCACGTCAGCTTCGGCACCGGCGGCGGAACGCTCACGCTCGACAGCGCGCTCGCCTTCAGGGGCGACGTCTCGGGCTTTACCACCGGCGACAGCTTCGATTTCACCGGCATCGCCTCGACCGGCGCAAAGCTCAAATACCTGGCCAACGCAGCCGACCCGCATTCGGGGGGGACGCTGCAGATCCGTGACGCGACCAACACCGTGGTCGGCAAGGTCGCGGTGGTCGGCGACTACACGGCCACGGATTTCACCGCGCAGGACGACGGGCACGGGCATCTGCTCGTGCAGCACCACGCGTTTGTCATCGTCACGTAAGGTATCGGCTGCACCCGCGTGCGGCGGCCGGTGCAAGCGACAAAAGCGAAGCGGCGGAGACATCGCTGTCTCCGCCGCCTGTATTCCGTGAAGCTCGCGAGGGCTTACGCGCGGCCGAGCAGGCCTGCGGCGATCTCGCGGTTGATGCTGATCAGCGAGCCGAGCCGCTCGGGCCGCGGGTTGCTCATCACCGAAACCGTCTGGTTCATGACGAACAAGCCGATGTTGAGGAAGTTCTGGCGCAGCTCGCGCGGCATCGGATGGCTCGCGTCGGCCATGTCGCTCACGAACACCGACCAGAGCTTGCGGTTGTAAAGCAACGCGTCGTCGAGCTTGGGCTTGATGCCGCCGGGCATCTCGTTGTCCCACGTCTCCTGCACAGCCTGCAGACGGGCAGCCGCCTGCAGCAGCAGAGAGGCTTCGAGCTCACGCGGGCTTGACGTTTGTCTTGATACGCTTTTGTACGCTTGTGCCGCGCTGTGCATGCTGCAACAATTCCTCTTCGTACTCGATCAGTTTTTTCGCTGCTTTCAGAGCCTTGTACAGGTTGCCCGTTAAGATTTGATTATTGATACCTTCAATGTAGGCCCAAGTGCTGGGCGCTGCCTGTACGATCTGCTTCACTAACGAGAAGTATATTTCATGATGGGCGCGCGGATCGCGCGAGGTATACATGAGTTGCACTGCAAGATAGATGCGTTTAGCCGGTGTATCGGCCCGTTTTGCAGTAAGAATATCCTTCTCGCGCAGAATCGGGCTTGATCCCTCGATCACCAGCCAGGACCGCTGATCGCAATTGGTGATGACGGCTTCGCCGATCAGGATCCTTTCGTTGGGCTTGAGCTCGACCTTGAGCGCCATGGCTTGATCTCCTGTTTGCCGGGTCGAGCGCCGGGGGGCGTTCGTTCCCGTTCGGATTCCCTGATCGCAAACGGAAATGGCGTTTGCGTGGTGCAAACGCCATCCGTCGCAGCGTGCAGCTTGGCTTACAGCGGACCGGGACCAGCCCGGCCCGCCGCGGGCGCTACTGGAACAACCGCAGCACGGCCTGGCTTGCCTGCGAGGCCAGCGACAGCGCGGTGGTCGAGAGTTGCTGGCGGGTCTGCAAGGCGAGGAGGTTTGCGCCTTCCTCGTTGGAGTCGGCGAGCGTCAGGCTGTCGGCGCCGGACTGCAGGGTGTTGATCATCGCCTTGGTGAAGTCCTGGCGGACCTGCACGGTCGTCAGGTTCGAGCCGAAGGCCTGCGCCTGCGAGCGAAGCGTCGTCAGTGCGTTGGTCAGGTCGGTCGAGGCGAGCTGGATGTCGGCGGTGCCGCCCCAGTTGTTGGTCGAGTTGTTGATCGCCAGGCCGGTTGCCGAGAAGTCGACGGCGTTGATCGTGACGGTCGAGGTGCCGCTTTCGTTCAGCGTGACGGTGAGGTCGGCGCTGTTGTTCTTGTCGAGCAGGTTGATGCCGTTGAAGCCCGAATCGCTCGCCAGGGTGCCGATCTGGGTCAGAATGGCGTCGAACTGGGTGGCGAGGCCTGCCCGGACCGTGGTGTCCGAGGTCTGCTGGGCCTGAGAGACAAGCGCCTGGGCGGACTGCACCAGCTTGGTGATCGAGCTGATGCCGTTGTTGGCGGCCTGGATGGTGTTGAAGGCGCTGCCCATCGAGTCGAGCAGGTTGCTGAGGTCGCCGGCGCGATTCTGCAGGCCCGCGGCGGTGAAGTAGTTGACCGGATTATCGAGCGCACTGTTGACCCGCTTGCCGGTGGCGAGCTTGGTCTGGGTGTCGGTGATCAGGTCGGAGGTCTTCTGCAGCTGCAGAAGGTTGGCGCGTACGCCAGCTGTCAGAACGATATCACTGCTCATCGTAGTTCCCCGTGAAAAACCGTCAGCCGGCTGCGACGCCGACGTGATCTGCAAAAAAATAATCTGTTAAGGTTGATATTTGGTTATGGAAACCTTTCCGGCCTGTTAATGGAACCGGCGCAAATGCCGGTGAATCTTGAAATTGGCGTGGTTAAGGCGCGAAGCCGGCAACGAAAAAGACCGTCGCGATGTGTCCGCGATGTGCCAAAGAAAAACAGCGGCACTTTCGTGCCGCTGTTCCCCAGATTGACGAGTTCTTAACGTCTTAGCCGAACAGACGGAGCACGGCCTGGCTGGCCTGCGAGGCGAGCGACAGGGCGGTGGTCGACAGCTGCTGCCGGGTCTGCAACGCGAGAAGGTTTGCGCCTTCCTCGTTGGAGTCGGCGAGCGTCAGGCTGTCGGCGCCGGACT